>CAYVSL010000044.1:0-22129 GCA_964454125.1 uncultured Kangiella sp. | reverse complement strand
GTAGGCAAAGCTTCCGCGTCCTGCTCACGCTCCTTACCTACGTCCTGTAGGCAAAGCTTCCGCGTCCTGCTCACGCTCCTTACCTACGTCCTGTAGGCAAAAAAAAAGCACATCCAAAGATATGCTTCTCAAATACTGCTTAAGCCCATCAGAGATCCTGAAGACTATCATTAACTCTGTCTCTCAATTCTTTACCCGGCTTAAAATGTGGTACATATTTACCATCTAGGTTGACCGATTGACCAGTCTTAGGGTTTCGTCCCACTCTGGGAGCACGATAGTGCAAAGAAAAACTTCCAAAGCCTCTTATTTCAATTCTTTCACCCTGAGCTAAAGATTGAGCCATATGCTCGAGTAAACTCTTCACAACGAGTTCAACGTCTTTTAAAGACAGTTGAGTTTGCCTTGCGGCTAACTTTTCTATTAACTCAGACTTTGTCATTCATTTTTTCCCTTCATCATTGATTCGAAGCAAATGATCCATACTTGCTACTTTAGTCAATTTGTAAGCGAAATGCAAAAAAAAATGTCCAAAATCAATAGATTATGGACATTTTTTAGTTTTGACCGGGTAAACCGGAGACAAGTTAACCTGCCTAGATTAATCCTGGTCTAACTGCTCTTTTAACAAGTCACCAAGAGTGGCTGGTGCATTGCTTTCACCGTCTTTGCTAAATTCTGCAACTGCGTCAGCTTCTTCTTGTTTGTATTTTGCCTTAATTGACAAAGAAATACCGCGATTCTTCTTATCAACTGCAGTGAATTTAGCTTCAACGGTGTCACCTTCTTTATAATGCTTAGAGGCATCTTCTACACGATCTTCACTAATTTCAGACGCTCTCAAGTATCCTTCGATATTTTCACCTAAAGAAACTTTTACGCCTTTTGCATCGGCACTGATAACCGTACCGGTTACGATAGAACCTTTTGCGTTGTCAGCAATAAACTGTGCAAATGGATCAGAATCAACCTGCTTAATACCTAGAGAAATTCTTTCTCTTTCGGCATCAACCGATAGCACAACCGCTTCAACTTCATCCCCTTTGTTAAAATCACGAACCGCTTCTTCGCCAGTCAAAGACCAAGAAATATCGGACAAGTGAACCAGACCATCGATGCCACCTTCCAATCCGATAAAGATCCCAAAATCAGTAATCGACTTGATGTTACCGGTGACTTTATCGTTTTTATTGAATTTGCCTGCAAATTCGCTCCAAGGATTGGCAATACATTGCTTAAGGCCAAGAGAAATACGGCGACGTTCTTCATCAATATCAAGAACCATCACTTCGACTTCATCGCCTAAGTTAACGACTTTACTTGGGTGGATGTTTTTGTTAGTCCAGTCCATTTCAGAAACGTGAACTAAGCCTTCAACGCCTTCTTCGATTTCTACAAAACAACCATAATCCGTTAGGTTAGTAACGCGACCAAATAAACGCGCACCTTCTGGGTAACGGCGATTTAAGTCTGCCCATGGATCTTCGCCTAGTTGCTTCATACCAAGAGATACGCGTGAACGTTCACGATCGTACTTAAGGACTTTAACGTCTATCTCATCGCCAACCTGAACCACTTCAGATGGATGCTTCACTCGCTTCCAAGCCATATCAGTGATATGTAAAAGACCATCTACACCGCCTAAATCAACGAATGCACCGTAGTCAGTCAGGTTCTTAACGATACCTTTAGCGACCGCGCCTTCTTCTAGTTTTTCTAATAACTCTTCTCTTTCCGCTGAGTTTTCAGCTTCAATCACGCTTCGACGAGAAACAACCACGTTGTTACGTTTTTGGTCAAGTTTGATCACCTTAAATTCTAGGTCTTTACCTTCAAGATGTGCGGTATCACGAACTGGACGAACATCAACTAATGAACCGGGAAGGAATGCACGAACATCCTTAATTTCGACGGTGAATCCACCTTTGACTTTTCCAGTAATAACACCAATCACCGTTTCGCTCGCTTCACATGCTTTTTCAAGCTCGATCCAAGTTGCAAAACGCTTAGCTTTTTCACGAGAAAGTTGCGTCGTTCCGTAACCATCTTCAATGGCTTCTAATGAAACATCGACCGCATCGCCGACTTCAACTTCAACTTCACCTTTTTCATTTAGAAACTGGCTAAGGGGAATAACACCTTCTGACTTTAGCCCGGCATTCACAGTCACTGTTTCACTGTCAACCGCCACAACCGTACCAGAGACAATCGCTCCAGGACGCATTTCTGTTTCTTTAATACTCTGTTCAAATAACTCCGCGAAACTCTCGCTCATCTTAAATTACCTAGTTGACATTACTTCCATTAGAGCTGAATTGCCCCAGTTCGTTAATATCGGGTTACAAACGCCAAAAAAACATCCGGTTTTCCTAGAATTTTAAATAAAGCCCATTAATCCATTGATGGACAAAATATTGTTACAACTAACGCCTGCACAAAAAAAGTACAAAAACTTGAACAAAAGCCAAATATAAAAGTTTGTCAGGTTTAAAGCTTAAATTAAATTCTAGCCAACTCCTGTAAAAAACAGCCGGCTGAGGCAGGGCTCTATTTTAATGAGGTATTGGCAGTTTTTTACTAGCAAATTCAATAACTTGAGCAAATACTTGCTCAATAGTTAGCTGCGAGCTATCAATCAAAAAAGCATCAACTGCAGGAACCAATGGAGCCACAGGACGCGTTCTGTCGCGCTCATCGCGTGCTTTAATGCTCTGTAAAAGCGCGCGCATATTAGCACCAACGCCTTTGTTTATCAACTGTTCATAACGTCTTTTTGCACGACACTCGGTGCTGGCAGTGAGGAATATTTTTACGGGTGCATCACAAAACACCTCCGTTCCCATATCTCGACCATCGGCAACCAATCCCGGAGGCCTATCAAAATCTCTTTGTCTGGCCAATAATGCGTCTCTGACACTTGGAATTGCGGCCACTTTTGATGCGGCTTGACCGGCTTCGTCGGTTCGGATCTGCTTGGTCAAATTGATCCCGCTAAGAAACGGCTCAACCTCTCCTGATTTAGTATTTAATTGAAATTCGACTGCCAGATGCCGGGCTAATTCGGTAATAGAGTGCCTATCATTATCACCAATGATTTCAACGGATAGATCAATACCGGCTTGTTCGCTCGCCACACCCAAAATTCGATAAAGTGCTCCGCTGTCTAGAATATGCCAACCGAATTTTTCAGCGACGAGCTGAGTGAGAGTGCCTTTGCCTGCGCCTGAGGGACCATCGATTGTGATAATATTTTTCATAAAATGGTTAGTAACATATTCTTTAATCGAAATATAGATTGGATTGGACGATCTTTTAGCCGTAATCCAACACTGTGAGAGAGTTGATATACCGATTGATTTTAGCCATGCCGTATCTTAAATTCATCCATAAAATGAGTAAGTGCTTTAACACCTTCCACCGGCATGGAGTTATATAAACTGGCACGCATCCCACCGATGCTACGATGCCCCTTTAATCCCACTAGATTCGCATGTTTAGTCTGTTCGAGAAACAACTCATTCAAACTCTCATCTTTAAGGATGAAAGGAATATTCATTCTTGAGCGATCTTTCACCGCCACTGGATTACGATAAAAATCATCTTCATCGATACAGCGGTATAATATCTCTGACTTTTCAATAGCGCGTTTTTCCATTTGCGCAACACCGCCCTGCTCTAACAACCATTCAAAGACTAAACTGGCTAAATACCAAGTATAAGTCGCTGGTGTATTAATCATCGAACCCTGTTTGGCTTGCTGTTGATAATTGAATGTATTCGGTGATGTATTAAATTTCATTTTTTCGAATAGACTTCGTTTTACAATGACGATTGTCATTCCAGCAGGGCCGATATTTTTTTGTGCTCCAGCATAGATCAAATCAAAGTCATCAACATTAATTTGCTCAGATAAAATGCAAGAGGATAAATCGACAACCGTTGGTGCCGAAGATTTCGGCATACAAGCATATCTTAGACCTTCGATTGTTTCATTGGGAGTGTAGTGAGTATATACAGGGCTAGAACTTATCTGACATTCGGTGAATTCGATTAAACGACGATTACCTTGTTCATCGATTTCTACCATGTCGACCACATTGACATTACCAAATCGTGTTGCTTCTTTGGCTGCTTTTGATGACCAGATCCCATTACACAAATAATCGGCTCGTCGCTTTTTATCGGATGAATGGTGCTGTAGCAAAGCCATTGGAATATTAGAAAATTGCATAGATGCCCCACCGTGTAAGAATAAAACAGCATGTTCATCACCAATATTCATCAGTTCACGGAAGTTAGCTTCGGCTTTATTGGCCATCGCTTGATATTCCGCAGAGCGATGGCTTATTTCCATCACCGAAACACCCAGTCCCTGCCAATCAAGCAACTCTCTTTGTGCTTGTTCTAAAACAACCCTAGGTAAGGCGGCAGGGCCAGCGCAAAAATTATAAGTTGGCTGACTCAAACTACTCGTCCTTAGTTTCGGCGCCAGGTTCTTCTTCAGAATCAGAATTTGCCTCATCTTCTGGAGCACCTTTTGCTAAAGAAGTGTCTTCAGCATCAACAGATATTTTCACCGTTGCCTCAGAACGGCTATCAGTTGAATTATCCCCTTCTACAGCTTCATCGTCTTCTGGCGTTTCCAGTTCATCAATTCGCTGCAAACCCACTAGTTTTTCATCTTCTTGTAAACGAATTAAACGAACACCTTGAGTATTTCGGCCCATAGTTCGGATTTCATCAACTCGGGTCCGCACCAAAGTACCACCTTTACTGATCAACATAATTTCATCGCCATCTTTGACTCTTACTGCGCTGATGGCTTTACCGTTTCGTTCGCTTAAGGTGATCGAAATAACCCCCTGTCCGCCTCGGCCTCTAAGAGGATGTTCGGTCATACAAGTTCGTTTACCATAACCATTTTCGGTAACCGTCAAGATTTGACTGTCTTCATCAGCTCGAACCAAAGCGATCACACGTTGCTCATTGGTTATACGAATTCCACGCACTCCACGAGCCGTGCGGCCCATTTGACGTACTTTTTCTTCATGGAAGCGAATGACCTTGCCGGCATCACTAAATAACATCAGGTGATCATCACCGCTGGTTACGACCGTACCGATCAGCTCATCGTCATCATCCAGACGCAATGCAATGATGCCATTAGCTCTCGGTCTGGAGAATTGTTCTAAAGAGGTTTTCTTGACGGTACCATTGGCGGTTGCCATAAATACGTATTCATCTTCTTTATATTCTTTTACCTGCAAAATGCTCGTAATACGTTCATTTTCGGCCAATGGAAGAATATTAACGATTGGTTTTCCTCGTGCGCCTCGACTGGCCAACGGCAGTTCGAAGGTTCTTAACCAATAAACTTTACCTGCGCTTGAAAAACACAAAATAGTGGCATGCGTTGAGACCACCAATAGTTTTTCTATGAAATCTTCTTCTTTCATTTTGGTAGCAGACTTACCCTTACCGCCACGACGTTGCGCTTCGTATAGTGCCAGTGGTTGATACTTGACGTATCCTTCATGAGATAAAGTCACTACCACATCTTCTTCCGGGATCAAATCTTCTATCAGCAAATCAGCCGAACTATTGGTAATCTCTGTTCTTCTTTCATCACCAAAGGCTTCTTGTACTTCAATCAACTCCTCGCGGATCACTTCCATAAGCCGAACCACACTGTTTAGGATTTCAAGCAGCTCGCCGATTAAGGCAATTAACCCTTTGTAATCATTAATTATTTTTTCGTGTTCTAAACCGGTTAACTTATGCAATTTTAAATCGAGAATGGCTTGTGCCTGAATGGGTGATATAAAATATATGCCATCTACCAGAGCATATTTTTCATCCAGATCATCAGGACGACAAGCATCCGATCCAGCACTATCCAACATGGTTAAAATCGCACTCGCATCCCAACCTTTAGCAACCAACTGCTCTTTGGCAGCAGCCGGACTATCAGCCTTTTTTATTAACTCAATAATTTCATCAATATTGGCTAACGCAAGGGCTAATCCTTCTAATACATGGGCCTTTTCTCGCGCTTTACGCAGGTCGAAAATCGTGCGTCGAATGACGACTTCTTTACGATGCTTGACAAAGGCTTCGAGCATTTCCTTAAGATTAAATAACTTCGGTTGACCATCTTGCAGAGCCACCATATTAATCCCAAACACCGTTTGCATTTGTGATTGAGAATAGAGGTTGTTCATCAACACATCAGAATTCTCGCCACGGCGCAATTCAATCACCATGCGCATACCATCTTTATCAGATTCATCTCGTAGTGCGGTGATCCCTTCAATCTTTTTATCTTTAATTAATTCGGCAATTTTTTCGATCAAACGTGCTTTATTAACCTGATACGGCAATTCTGTAACAATAATACTTTCTTTGCCATTTTTATCATCTGTTTCGATATGGTGACGAGCGCGAATATGTATACGTCCCCTTCCCGTTTGGTAGGCCTGCAAAATGCCTGCACGGCCATTGATGATGCCATAGGTTGGGAAATCGGGGCCCGGAATATGCTCCATGATGTCTTCTAGGGTCATGTCAGCATTATCGATAAGCGCCAAACAAGCGCTAATCACTTCATTCATATTATGAGGGGCAATATTGGTCGCCATACCAACCGCGATACCTGATGAACCATTAACCAGTAAATTAGGCACTCTAGTAGGCATCACTTTAGGTTCACTTTCGGAACCATCATAGTTTTCCTGCCAATCGACGGTTTCTTTATCCAAATCGCTCAATAATTGATGAGCCAATTTGTCCATGCGAACTTCGGTATACCGCATTGCCGCTGGCGAATCTCCATCCACCGAACCAAAATTCCCCTGACCATCAACCAACATATAACGCAATGAAAATGGTTGAGCCATTCTAACAATGGTGTCATAAACCGCCGTATCACCATGAGGATGGTATTTACCAATCACATCACCGACAACACGAGCCGATTTTTTATAGGGTTTATTGTAATCGTTAGATAATACATTCATCGCATATAAAACGCGTCTGTGAACGGGCTTCAAACCATCTCTGACATCGGGAAGTGCCCGTCCGACAATGACGCTCATTGCATAATCCAGATAGGATACTTTTAACTCATCTTCAATGTTAATTGGAAGGACTTCTTTAGCGAACTCACCCATAAATGGCCATTATTCCTTATCTTATTGATTTCATACGTT
Organism: uncultured Kangiella sp.; assembly: GCA_964454125.1. Taxonomy (GTDB): domain Bacteria; phylum Pseudomonadota; class Gammaproteobacteria; order Enterobacterales; family Kangiellaceae. The sequence goes on along the minus strand of CAYVSL010000044.1, from coordinate 14,921 downwards.
TAGTTGACTCTTTTAAGGTTAATCCTAAAATGAGATCAAGTGGTCAAAAAACGCTCCGTTAGAATTCAAAAGTGATTCAAATTCTGTTCAATATACATGCGCAACAAAGCGCGAAATTATAGCATACAACACTCAAGCATTACGCAGTTAATTTCGGTTATCCTTAGTAATTTTTGTATCCCGATCCTCCAACGGGTTGGCTTGTTCAATAAGTGAACGATTTAAGCGTTTATCAGCTCAAATATTGGCTATAAAAGCTCGAATAGAGACTGGTACAAAATTTATCGTCAATATTACTTTTTGAAGTCCACAAATATGAGTATTATAACAACTACCCACTCAGTGTCAGACAGTTTGAATGACAAAACTAAAATGAATACTACTAATTCAGCGGCATCTTCCAAATTGAATTCAGTCATTGCTCTAGAAGCAGAATGGATACTTCCGATGACCCAAACACCAGATTGCAGTGATAAACACCCTGAATCCACTCAATGGTTAGAGGGTCACGCAGTCATTGTAAGTGGTCGCGAAATTTTGGAGGTTATTCCGGTCAATGAAATTTCAAATCGATATCCTGATGCCGAAATCAGCCCATTGGATGGAATGGCTTTGATGCCTGGACTAATTAATGCTCATTGTCATGCCGCAATGTCATTGCTTAGAGGGTTCTCGGACGATTTACCACTTCTTCAGTGGTTAGAAACGGCAATCTGGCCGGCCGAAGCTCAATTTGTTGATGATCAATTTGTATATCAAGGGACTCAACTAGCGATCGCAGAAATGCTTAGAGGCGGCACAACTTGTTTCCAAGATATGTATTTTATGCCAGATCAAATTGCCAAAGCTGTTCAACAATCTGGAATTAGAGCCAACATTGGGTTGATGGTGGTCGACTCTGAAACAGTATGGGCAAGAGATGCCGATGAGTGTATCAGCAAAGGTTTAAGGGTATACGATCAGTATAAACACAATGATCATCTGACTTTTAGCTTTGCCCCGCATGCGCCCTACACTGTGACTAAACAAACCTTAGAAAAATTGAGCACACTTAGTTTTGAGTTGTCACTAAACATTCACATGCACCTCCATGAAACAACTGCTGAAGTGAATGATTATACTAATCAACACAACATTCGCCCTCTGGAACAATTGCACAAAATGGGATTGTTAAACCCTCAACTTAATGCGGTTCACATGACCCATCTAAATCAGCAAGAAATTGACTGGCTGACAGAAACCGGTACCCACGTTATTCATTGCCCCCAATCTAATATGAAACTCGCCAGTGGTTGCTGTCCAACAAGCTTATTGTTGGATGCTGGCGTTAATTTAGCCATAGGAACCGATGGTGCCGCCAGTAATAATGACTTGGATATGCTCGCCGAGGTTCAATCAGCCGCTCTACTGGCAAAAATCGATTCACTTAATCCAGAGAAGATGCCAGCCTACCAAGGCTTGTATGCAGCGACTATGGGCGGCGCAAAGGCGCTAGGTTTAGAAAACAAAATTGGCTCTTTAGAGCAAGGAAAACAAGCCGACATAATTGCTATCGATTTGAATCAGATAGAAACCCAACCCGTTTATAACCCGATTTCGCAGATTGTTTACGCCGCTTCAAGAAATCAGGTGACCCATGTTTGGGTCGCTGGAAAAAAATTACTCGATAATAGAAAACTCACTAGCCTCAATGAAAAAGCAATAATGAACAATGCTAAATCATGGAAAGAAAAAATCAAGAACTGTCATTAGTAACCATTGATTTAACCATTTTTGATCAACAACAGGTTTTTAGTACATGACTACCAAATTGAATGTAGACGCTACAGAAATTAAAAAATTTTCCGATCTGGCCTCTCGCTGGTGGGATAAAGAAAGCGAATTTAAGCCGTTACACGAAATAAATCCTCTGCGACTTAATTATATCGCTCAACACGCTCAAGGGCTAAGCAAAAAGAAAATCATTGATATCGGCTGTGGCGGCGGAATACTAGCCGATTCTATGGCTGAAAAAGGTGGATTAATTACCGGGATCGATATGGGAGAAGCGCCGTTGTCGGTTGCAAAATTACACCAATTGGGATCGGGGCAACAAGTTGACTATCAACAGATAACCGCGGAACAAATTGCTGAGAAAGAACCAGCTCAATATGACATCGTTACTTGCATGGAAATGCTGGAACATGTACCTGATCCAAGTTCAGTCATTCGAGCTTGCGCGACTTTGGTAAAGCCGGAAGGAGATGTTTTTGTTTCCACGATTAACCGAACGGCAAAAGCCTTTGCCTTTGCCATTGTTGGCGCAGAATATGTACTGCAAATGTTACCCAAAGGCACTCATCAATATGAAAAATTGATTAAACCATCAGAGATTGGGAAATGGGCGCGTGCTGCGAATTTGGAATTAAAAAACATTATTGGTATGCATTACAACCCTTTAACAAAAACCTATAAATTGGACAAAGGTGTTGATGTCAATTACTTGATGCATTTTGTGAAGGGATAATCTCTAAGTGGCTTTTATTTGATCTTCACCACTTAACACTAAACACCACCCCACTCCCATCAACTCGATTTTCCGCCTTAACCGTCGCTTTGTGAAACTCTGCTATCAGTCTTACCACATACAAACCCAAACCCAAATTAGTGCCTGTTGCCTGCTGGTTAATTCGAATAGACACCAATGAATGAAAGATCCGTCGTAGATTTTTTTTAGGTATTACCGGCCCGCTATTACTCACCGAAAGTAAAGTAGTCTTTTTAACCTGTTTTAAACTGATAATGATAGGCTTATCTTTAGTACAAAATTCCATCGCATTAGAAATTAATTTATCTAGCATTTCTGAAAACAAATCAGGTGAAATATTATGTATCTTTTGATTAATGGTTGAATCAAATTTGAATTCAAAATTAGAAAAAGAAATCTGATAGCCTTTAATCACCTGCAGTAGAAAATCTTCAATATCGATTAATTCTTTTTCAGCAGTTTGCATCGCTTCTTTAACCCCGGATGCCTGCCGCATCCGTGTAATAATCTCTCCAAGCCGTTGATTACCCTCTAGTGCTCGGTTAATAATTTCTTTCTCATCCTCATCATCACAACTCAACAACAAATTATCTAATGATGAGCGCACAATCGCAATCGGCGTTCTAAGTTCATGTGACAACCGTGAGGCGAGTTTTTCGAGATGATCATTGTACTCAAACAACCTCGTTCCCATATGACCAAAAGCACGATAAAGATCGTCAATTTCGTCACCTTTTTCGTGTTTCAAAGCCAGTGGAGCCGTCATTCGCCCTTGCTGATCTACGACTTGAACGATAGCAGCATTTAAATATTTTATTCGACCGACCATTTTGGACACATACCAAAAAATAATCCACATCACTAATAAAAAAACGGCAAAAATGATACCGAACATATTAATCAAGGTTTTGCGTTGCAAAATCTGAACTCTAGCAATATTTTCCTCTAACAACAAAACACCATAGATTTTGCCACCACTCTTAATCGGGAACCCGGCTAAAGCAATCGACTGTTCAGAATTTGGCACATTTTCAATCCGAGTTGAAGTTTGACCTTTTAACGCTAGATAGATTTCTTCCGAATCCAAACGCAAATTATTTTCCCGAGGGTCCGTTTGAATATCGGACTGGCTTGCTAAAAACCAGTTAAACACATGGTTACGACTAAAAGAAATCTCGCTGGCTTTTAGATCACCCGCTGATGCTAATACCCTGCCATGGGTATCGAGTACCCATATTCGCTGTGCAGGTGATAATTGTATTTTATCAAAATAATTAACCAAACCGGTTGATGGCCATACCAGCGGATTGAGATCATAGGCACTTGAAGAAACTATTTCCTGGTATTTTCTTAAGCCTTGTTGGTCAACATTATTGTAAGTGATTTTTAATTCTTTGGGTTTGAAACCAGAAGGAAACTGCAATTCCAGATTACCCCCGCTCGAAGTGGCTACCCAGTTAGCTTTGTAACGCCAGTCAATTTTAAGCTTTCCATTACGAAAAATTTTTACCGGAAAACGGCCACTAGTATAAGGTGCCAGAAATATCCTCTGATAGTCTCCGCTATAATTTTTGAACTCTATTTCAATTTGATCTGAAACAAAATTATCATTGACTTGCGGGTAAACGATCAACGGATCATTTATCTGGATTGAAACGACCAGGTGCCGTTTAGAGCTACCAAGCAATATCGCAAAGGATTTGTCCTCATTATTAAATTTTTGGCGATGTATTTCGTAGTCCAGCCAATCATCGAAATACCCATCGAGTTCAAAGGACTGATTTAATGGAAAAACAAACAACTCCTTTCCCAAAAAACTCTTCGAATCAGGCAATAAACTTTCTTCAAACCAACTTAAATTGGAGGCCAGTTGATTACCAATTAATCTTGATGACAACAATAAATTACTTTTGAGATTATTAACCAGTGTTTTTTCTATTTCTTTTAACAATCCAATTGAAGCCAATGGAATAAGTAAGATCAGCAATACAATCGAAATAAATTTTCGACTGAGAGACCATCTGGCAGGATTAAGTAGATTAATTAGGATCATAAAGGATTTGGGGGGATCGACTTAAGCTACGGCTTCCAACGATATCCCATACCATACACGGTTTCAATCTGATCAAAGTCAGGTTCTAACACAATAATTTTCTTTCTCAATCTTTTTATATGGGAGGTAACAGTACTATCGTCTACCACGGCTTTGGCCGCTTCCATCAATTGCTCTCGGGTTTTCACATGACCGGGATGTTTAACAAGCGCATTTAAAATCCAAAACTCGGTCAAAGTGACTTCTATGGGATGATTATTCCAACTGGCAGTAAAACGATTGATATCCAATTTCAATTTATCCACTTCAACAAATTCATCTTCCATCTGCATATTTTGTTTAACCGCATCAATCCGCCTGAACAATGCTGAAATCCTGACCATGATTTGGGTCAAACTGATGTCTTTGGTCAAATAATCATCCGCTCCCAACCTTAATCCAGATATGGTATCAAACTCATTGTCCAGCGCCGTTAAAAATATAATTGGCAAGGAAGAAGATTGCGCCCTTAAATAGCGACATAATTCAAACCCACCCTCCGGATCATCTCCTAACCCAACATCCAAAATAGCCAGATCGGGAAGACGAGTTTCAAAAGCATTCATTGCTTCTTGCTTTGTTTCATAAGCATAAACTTCATAACCTTGCTTTCGTAAAGAAGAACAATAATTTTCCCGGATAGCTTTTTCATCTTCAACCAATGCAATTCTTTTCGCCATTACTTTCTCACTTTTTGATTATTTTTCAAATAGTACTTAGATAAGTGACCTTTATACCATCAATTTAAGACACTTTATTCCAAATTCTAACGAATTAATCGGATTGCCATAATTCTGCCATATTCTACCCTCAAAATAACCGATTTTATCCATTTTCAAACCCTAAACATCGGCTTTAATGAATCTGTATTCAAACAAAGAGTTCAACCACAAAATTTTATCCGTCTCTCTGACCGAGAACCCAAGGATGATAAACCGCCACGGACGGCCAACCAGAGAATAAAAAGAAGCATTAAACGCAGATATAGCCCGTTAGAAATGAGCCTTAAGTACCCTCCTCCCCGTCAAAAGCGTACTCTTTATTTACGCGTTAAAAGTAACCTTTGGACTCTCAAACTATCTATATAAATAACCACTGAACACAAAAAATAGCATTATCATTGGCATTTAATTGATTTTGGGCCTAGTATTTAATAGGTTTAAAACTTGCCACTCGACAAACGAGACAAATTTGACGTCTAAACCTAGGAAAAGCAGGATACGGGATTGAAGTACTTTACTCGATTAGTTAGCGCCATATTTCTATTCCCCATATTGGGTGGAAAAATATCAACGGTTACAGCACAAAATCTTACCGTCAGCCAAAATCAATTTGTTCAGGCAGAACAAGCACTCAAAAGAAATAACCTTCAAAAATTCAATGAGTTGTATGACAAACTGAGCGATTATACCCTGCATGAATACTTGCAAAGAGACCGATTACTAAGTCATTTATCTCGCAAGCTAGGATCGACCACTCTCAACAATGAAATCAAAGAGTTTTTGCACTCGCACAATGATCAAGTTGTCAGTCGAAAATTAAGATACCAATGGTTACGTTATTTGGCTGATACTCGACAAATAGATACTTTTTTAGAATATTATCAAGCTTCGACAAGCGTAAAGCTTAAGTGCCGTTATCTACAATTTAGTCTGGAACGTCACAAAGCCAGTACCGATATATTTCCGGAAATTGAAACTATTTGGCTGACAGGTAAATCTTTACCAAAATCCTGCAACAAAATGATCAAGCTTTGGCAGCAGGCAGATGGCCTCAATCAAGCCCTTATCTGGCAAAGAATGTTATTAGCCGCCAAACAAAAACAATACCGATTAGTCCGTTATTTGAATCATAAACGCCCCCTAAAAGACCAACCAACTGGCGAACTTCTTATTAAAACTTTGCGAAACCCTCAATCCTTACTAGTTATTAAATTTAAACAACAAATCAATACCCAAGGCCAACAGATCATTTTTAGGGGATTAAATCGCCTTGCTTGGCAAGATCCCTATAAAGCAATTAAAGCATGGAAAAAGTTTGCCCGGCGGTTATCCTTTAACCAAACCGAACTGGCAACACTTAAACGTTCAATAGGTTTAAGCCTAGCAATAGAACAACAACCTGAAGCAAAAGACTGGCTAATGTCACTCAATCGTCAACAAGATGCTTCAGTGGATCAATGGCTATTATCTTCAGCTTTAAATACTCAAGATTGGGCAATGATTGAACACATTACTCGCCAAAAAAACCATTTATCCATCGATGTTGACAAATGGCGATACTGGCGCGCCATTTCCACCCGTCACAAAGGACATACCGCCACATCAGACTGGCTGCTAAAATCCCTAGCAGATAATCGGAGTTATTATGGTTTTCTCGCTGCAATCCATCAGCAGCAACAGCCTCAACTAAATATTCATTCCGAAAATATCCCTGCCGAAGTATTCACCGAACTTGCCAGCAGAAAAAGTGCCATCAATGCCTTTGAGTTCTATCAAATGGGACGATTATCAGAGGCCCGCCGAGAATGGAATACACTGGTCAATTCATCAGCCCTATCAGAAATGGTTGCACTCGCTCAATTAGCCCACCAATGGGGTTGGCAGCATCAGAGCATATTAGCATTTGCAAAAAGTAAACAAATAGACGATGTTAAAAAACGATTCCCGCTATACCAAAACGAGCTTTATCGTAGTGAATCTGAAAAAAATCATATTCCAATCAGCTGGGCCTATGCCATTACCCGCCAAGAAAGCGCATTTAAAGAAGACGCCTCCTCTGGCGCTGGTGCACAGGGATTAATGCAACTAACGCCATCCACTGCGCGTAGAGTGGCAAAACGGCAATCAAAATCAAATTATATTGCCTATAAACACCAAACCCAGTTACATACCCCAGAAATTAATATTAAACTGGGTATCGCACACCTCAAAGAAATGCTCGACCACTATCACGGACACCCAATATTGGCGACGGCTGCCTACAATGCCGGTAGCCATCGGGTAGACATGTGGCTGAAGGACAACACCATTTCAGACAGTATTTTGTGGATTGAACAGATCCCCTATCGCGAAACTCGGGAATATGTGAAAAATGTGCTGACCTATCAACAAATCTACTCTCAGCTATCGGATTCACCCGATAGCTTTTTATCCTCTCTTGGTAATCATCCTATCCCTGTCAAAAACAGTGCCAACTCTCAAATAAGCACCCGCTAATATTGTGACGATTCAACGGCCTATGTCGCTTTTTTGACAGATTTGACCACTAGCTTATTGTATTGATTATTAATTCTAATTTGTTCTATCCAGTGGTATTATAATAACGATTCAGTCCTTTTAATTTAGCCATTTTTGTACAATCATTAAGGTGACATAAACAAATAATATTTACAAAAAGGAGGAACGTACAATGATGTCGGGTCAGGTCACTGCAGAAATCGGTCATTGGTATCGCCCCATCAATAATGACTGTTTATTTGAAGTCGTTGCCATTGATTATGATGAACAAATGATTGAAATTCAGAATTTTGATGGCAATATCGAAGGTATGGAATTTACTGGTTGGAAAGCCCTTATCCCCGTTGAAGTAGCACCACCAGAAGATTGGAGCGGTCCCTATGAAATCGACCGTGAAGATCCAGCATTTAATTCATATGCTATCAATGAGGCCTTGGTACAATTGGAAAAAGCCAGTTAATATTCAATCCTAAGAATTAATTTTCAGTGATGATTTTTATAGCGAATTCGAGGTTGCCTCGTTGCATCCCCTTCCCTACTTAAATATTCCCAACTTATAACCGAGAATAATTTCTCGATCTCGCCCCCAAGCCTGTGTAAAATAGCGCCAAAATTATCTAACCTAAATTATCCTCCATGAATATAGGATAATATGGGTTTAATCTCGGTTAAAGGCCATCAAGCATGTCAGAAAACAGCAACAAATCACTTAGCTACAAAGACGCAGGTGTTGATATTGAAGCTGGAAATCAGCTGGTTGAACGAATAAAGAGTGTCGCCAAAGCAACCAAACGATCGGAAGTTACTTCAAATCTGGGTGGGTTTGGTGCCATGTTTGAATTACCCGCCGGATACAAACAACCCGTACTGGTTTCTGGTACAGACGGTGTGGGAACTAAGTTGCGTCTAGCGATTGATGCCGGTATCCATGATAAAGTCGGTATCGATCTGGTAGCAATGTGTGTCAACGATTTACTGGTACAGGGCGCGGAACCTCTATTTTTTCTCGATTATTATGCCACCGGAAAACTTGATATTGAAACAGCAACAAGCGTTGTCACGGGTATTGGCGAAGGGTGTAAACAATCAAACTGCTCACTAATTGGCGGTGAAACAGCGGAAATGCCCGGTATGTACGAAGGCGAAGATTATGATCTGGCTGGATTTTGTGTAGGTATCGTCGAAAAATCCGAGGTGATTGATGGCCGTCAGGTTACAAAAGGCGATCAACTCATTGGCTTGGGTTCGAGCGGCCCTCATTCAAATGGCTACTCCCTCATTCGCAAAATTATTGAAGTGTCTGGCGCCGATCTTAACCAGGATTTTGATGGCAAACCGCTTGCCGAAACGCTGCTTGAGCCCACTCGAATTTATGTCAAGTCAATACTAAAGCTAATAAAAGAAGTCAATTTGAAGGCCTTATCACATATTACTGGTGGTGGATTACTGGAAAATATTCCACGAGTGTTACCAGCTGATGCCTGCGCCCAAATCGATCAGTCCAGCTGGCAGAAACCCGCTATTTTCGATTGGCTCCAGGAAAAAGGCAATGTCACTCAAAATGAAATGTACAAAACCTTCAACTGTGGTGTAGGAATGGTGCTAGTTATAAGCGCAGATGAATTGGATAAAACACTAAGCTTGTTAAACCAGTATGGCGAACGGGCTTGGCGTCTAGGTGAAATTACCGAAATGACGGATAACGAGCAAGTCACTTTTATCAACTAGCCAATATTTGCATACAGCTAGGGCTAATTTTTAAATTCTAGACCCTGTGTTTATCTATTCGCTAAAACAACCGATGGCCGAATTCTGACTAGACAAAATGGCTCCACTTAAACTTAACCAGCCCAGATAGAATACCATGCAAAAAAAATCCATCGTCATCTTGATCTCCGGTAACGGCTCCAACTTACAAGCCTTTATAGAGGCACAAAAAAAAGCTCATTTTGCTGGAAAAATAGTGGCTGTATTCAGTAATAAAGCCGATGCCTTTGGTTTATCCCGTGCAGAGTCAGCGGGTATACCAGCGATAACCATTCAACATACCGACTACCCGTCTCGAGAAGATTTTGACCTAGCATTAATGGACAAAATTAATCAATTTAACCCCGACCTGATCGTTCTGGCAGGTTTTATGAGGATACTCACGGCAAAATTTGTTGCTGAATTTCGTGGTAGGTTATTGAACATTCATCCTTCTTTATTGCCTAAGTACCCAGGATTACATACCCACAAGAGAGCACTCGAAAATCGAGACGATTTTCATGGTACCAGTGTGCATTTTGTGACCGAAGAGCTGGATGGAGGCCCCATCATTGCGCGAGCTAAAACCAAAATCAATCATGACGATACCGAGGAGCAGTTGGTCACTAGGATCCAAGCGTTGGAACATCAACTTTATCCTAATACCGCCAACTTGCTTTTAAATGGACAAATCGAATTAAAACAGGACGACGTCTATTTTGAGAGTCACAAATTGGAACAAGCCATTGTTTTCTAAGTTCACGAAACAACTGCCTCCTCCCTATCGAACCAGTCTATCGACTAATCATGTTTGCCCCTTAAGCCAAACACAACAAAGCGTAATTTATCCTGTTATTATTCTCAGTGTTTTACTAGTTTTTATCTCTAGTAGCCTTCATACAGAACCATTAGTCCAATCACTATCTCAAAATGAGACTAATCAAAAACAGCAACCATTCCCCCTAAGTACTATCCAAAATCAGAAAAATCAGATAAATAAAAAAAATCTAAAAGAGCAAACCAATCAAAATAAACATTGGCTATTTTTAGATAACTACCAAGCAGAGTACGTCGTCCAGTCCGATGGCGATACATTGGGTCATGCCACTCGAAAACTCACTAAAAAGGATGGTAAATGGACACTATCCACCAACGCAAAAATAAAAAAATATTTTCTTAGTGTAAAAAACACAGAAATTACCGAATTTCATCTTAGCGATAACAAATTACTCTCTGATCGATTTTACTCAAGAACAAAAATCACTTTTAAAAAAGCACGAGTAATGGAGCAGAATTTCGATTGGGAAAATAAGCTGGAGACCGGAAAAAGAAAAAATCAGTCTTGGAAAATACCATTAGACAAACAGGTCTTTGATCGAACATCCCATATTGTACAAATGCGAGCCGATTTATTAGCCGGTAAAAAATCGTTCCGCTATGATATTAGTTATAAAGGTAAATTCCATGTTTATTCATACATTGAAGAAAAAGAAGACATTCTACAAACAAAAATGGGTCCATTGACCGGAATAAAACTTGTCCGACAAAAATCCAACGGTGATATATTTGCCCTATGGCTGTGCCCTGAATTGAATTACTTACCCATTAAGATCGCTCAATACGAACAAGACAAGCCCGATGTAACCTTGGTGTTAGAATCAATCGAATACCAACCAGACTAACGATCTTGTTTAAATCATCGGCGGCTCAATGCGATGATTATTTCACTCCAAGTAAATTACGAACTCGCTTTTCAGTACTGCGCATACCAGCACTTTTACCAAAGGTTAATGCTTCTAGAGCCGGTTGGTTCTGGATCTTAAAAGCGCGATAGGCCAATAGTCCACCAACGCGATTACTGCTCGCACAATGTACTAATACTGGTTGCTCAAGATTATTTAAGGCATCATCAAGTAACGCGGCCTTTTCAAGAGTAATATCATCACCACCATCCATTTCAATCGAGACGTATTTCATACCCAATTTTTCGACTTCAGCTTTTTCATCAAAACGGTTAAACTCTCCTTTAGTTCTAAGATTTACAACCATTTTAGTGCCATCAGCAGCAAGCAATTTTAAATCGGCTATACTCGGTTGGCCGCCAGTCATCAAGTTTTTGCTTGGCGCAGCGGCATTGATCATATCAAATTTGGCAAATTCTCCATTGTTTTCAGATGAATTGCAGGCCAAAATAAAAAATGAAATAAAGATTATTTGAGCAGAGCGCATCAGTGTATTCCTATTAAGTTAGATAGATCCAGAGAGCCAATTTCACGATTCTAAATTCTAGACTAATAACAAACGCTTTACCAGTGACTTTGAGGGCCTCCCGCCACTGTCATCTATCCCCCCAAATCCATCGAGGTTTCGCTGTCAATCATCTCAATAGAACAAAAAATAACCTCTAGAGAAAGAATTGACTTACCCCCTATTGTTCGCTTACTCTTTGTCAGGTTAATAATCATCACAAAGAGGATATTATGTCTTTAGCCAATGCGTTTGCTCTACTTTATGGTCCAACAACAGAATGGAACAATATTAGTCGGCAAAAACAAAGCGTTAGTCACATTTACTTGACGTTCTTGGTATTCTTTGCAGCCATTCCTCCAGCAGCGGCTTTTATTGGTAGTACTTATGTCGGATGGCAAATTGGTAACGGTGATACCCACACCCTCACATCAGAAAGCGCTCTGTATTTATCCGTTATCGCCTACATCGCTATATTAGTTGCCGTGTTTGTGTTGTCTTTGTTTATCCAATGGATGGCGAAAACCTATGGCGCTAAACCATCACTTTCCGAGTGCGTTAATTTGACCGCCTATAGCTTCACTCCGCTCTTCCTAGCAGGTATTTTGGGCGCGTTCCCTATTTTATGGCTGGATATGTTAGTCACTTTGTTTGCAATAGGTATGTCCGTTAATTTATTGTTCAAAGGTGTGCCTCAACTAATGGGGATCAACGAAGAAAAAGCATTCTTGTTTTCAAGTTCCATATTAACGGTTGCTATGGTAAGCCTAGTTGGCATGCTCGCTATAACCGTCATATTTTGGGGCTCAGGCTTCTCACCGGTTTTTCAGACTAGTTAATACCAGCTTAACCTTGCCTTTTAAATAATTACAACGCGCTAGTTGATAAATCTAGCGCTTTATCTAATAATCGACTATTCTATCCCCATCGATTGCCGCTTACTCAATAAACTTATCAGGTCCGAATCTTGGATATCATTTATTGGCTTATTCCGCTGACTATTATCATATTGGCCGTCGCCGTCTTAATTTTTTTCTGGGCGGTCAAAAATGGACAGTTTAGTGATTTGGACTCACCTGCTATCAATATACTACTGGATGATGACACACCAAAACCGATCCAATCAAAACCTGAAAAAATCGAAGCCCGATCAATTGATCCCTGATCATGTAAAAAAAAGAGAAAAAAATGAGCAGAAAAAATAGCGCTATCTTGATAGTTATTCTTCTACTTACAATTTGTCCACCTCTCTTCGCTCAAAGCCAGCTTGCCATTGCAAAGGAGTTCAAAGTACTCTCTGTCAATGGTAAAGATCATCTCCCCCAATCCTCTTTAAAAACATCTTTACTAAAACTGAATGGGGGACGGAATAAAATAGCCATTTCTTATGGATCGATATTCGAAAATGAGAGGGGTTATTTCGAAAGGATTGAATCTAAGGCCTTTATTATCAGCTTTTACCTACCATCCGATGGTCAATATCGATTATTGCATTTAAAACAAGCTAACCTAATAGCGGCTAAAAAATTCGCTCAAAACCCATTGGTCAATATTGTCAATCAGCAAGGCGAAAGTGTTAAATATAGACAATTTTTTCCATCCTCTCAATCGATCGACATAATCCATCAAAGTACCCAGAAAAGACTCGAAATGCATCAACCGATACGGCTAATCTCAAAAAAATCTTTGAACAAAAAACAAGAGCCCAATATTTCTAAAGAAGATGCCGAAGCAATGCTCCTATTTTGGTGGCAACAGGCTAGTCCACTACAGCGACAATCATTCTTAAATAAAATTAAATTCTCAAATTAGGACCATATATTGGAATCAGTCAATCTTTTAAGTGCATTATTACTAGGATTAATGGGCGCCGGACATTGTCTGGCAATGTGTGGCGGCATAATATCTTCTCTTTCAGTTTCTTCAGCGGCAGATGCTGAGAGAAAAAATTGGCATTTTATCCTTATATATCAAATTGGTCGCATCACCAGTTATACCTTTTTCGGAGCTATCGCTGGTTGGTTTGGGCTACAATTTAATCACATTAGTCCACTGCCAATTTTAAAGATATTATCGGGTGTTTTGCTGATTGTCATGGCACTTTACGTCAGCCAATTTTGGATGGGACTCCGCTATCTGGAAAATATGGGAAAATTACTTTGGAATAAAATCAGCCCTCTAACCAAACACCTTCTACCAATCACCAATAAAACAAGTGCTTTTTTATTAGGTAGCATATGGGGTTGGCTGCCTTGCGGTCTAGTCTATACCAGTCTAGGGTACGCTTTATCACTTGGCGATACCCTCTCAAGCGCCAGCTTTATGTTAATATTTGGTCTTGGAACTTTGCCAGCGACTATTTTGGCTGGTGGAGCCAGCTTATCTCTAAAACGTTTTCTTAATCACCAGTTGGTACGACTGACGAGCGCTCTAATGTTCTTATTAATGGGAGTGTTTACGCTTTATATGGTTTTTTCAATCAGTAGCGGCCACCAACATCACTGAATGTTTGAGACCAGTCCTTTTCGATATATTTGCGTTTTAAGCATTATGTTCTATGCTTTAAATCTAATGGCCTGAAAATACCAGTCTAAGACAAAATCTAAGGAAAAGTTGGTGGATTCTGCTCTACAGTTGAAACTCGAGTCACGGATCAAAGAACTCGAACAGGATAATCTGCTACAACAAAAAGAATTAGCAGTAAAAAGCGTGCTCGCAGAAATTTCACAATTGCAAGCGACTGAAAATGATTTGACCCTTGTTTATCAGAGAATCTTCACCTTACTTTCTGAACTAATGATCATCGATAATTTTTATATCGCTTTTGTTGAAAATGGCTTGCTTAATATCCCTTTCATCATCGACCAAAACGATGATATCGATCCTTATTTACTCCGCGAAGATAATAACTCAGCCCTTAAGAATAGTTTAACCGCTTACGCTTTAAAAAAAGGCAAATCACTCGTCCTTAATGAAGCCGAAATTATAAAACTTAACGATGATAAAGAAGTATCGCTTCTAGGTAGTTTACCGAAACAGTGGATGTTTCTTCCATTTAATACTGTTAACA
>CAYVSL010000043.1:0-27831 GCA_964454125.1 uncultured Kangiella sp. | reverse complement strand
GCACAGTATCACAAATAAATTGATAGAGCAAAGAAAGACGTGTCCCCATTAATTTCTAACGCCAAGTTTTGCAGATGATGACAGGCGCGAAGCCACTGTTAGCAATCTGCAACAACGTTTGGTTATGTTCTGGTTTCACTTTTTACAAGTTTAATAATTTCATCTGTGACCTGATCTAAATTGGTTAGAATCTTCTTAGACAATTGTTCTAAATTATTAAAATCAGGATTATTAACTATAACAGCTTCTAAAATTGAGTATTGGGGCATTTCAGTTTTATCTTTATTCCATTTTGATTCTTTTAACAAATCCCAATACTTTTTTTGAATTGGAATAGTATTTCCCAAAAGCCAAATTTCGAACCTCATTTCTAAGTGATTTAAGACAAGGCCTAATTTTAATTTTTTGCTCTTTAAATACTCGTTAGAGTAATAGAAATATGTGTAATCCATATACCCATGAAGGATATTTGCGAATGAAAATTGACTAGATAATTGCTTTGAAAAATCTGCTCTGATCTTCATGACAAACTTCACAAGAGCATTATAGGCAACTAGGATATCTCCTTTGTCGAGTTGTTCTTTATACACAGCAACAAAATCATTTAATTTTTTCATTCTTATGAATTACCTTTCGTTATTACATAGACATAATGACTCCCACTAGAACCCTTTAATAAAGTGCTAGCCCCCTTTTTTGTGGGTTAGCTCAAAGCCAGTGCTATAATATAGGCGTTCAAACCATACATCAGGAGGCTAGCATGAACAAAGATAACATAATTTTAATTGGAATGGATACTCACAAAGTATCGACCACTATCGCGTACTCTTTGGATACCCGAAAAAGCGAACCCGCTTACTTTTGGCCAAATCAATTCAACCAAACCTGCCTTAAACTTAGAATAATCTGTTAAATCACGAGAAATAACGCACCCCCCAACGGAGCGGAGTTTAAAAAGGGCTAACCAATAACAGATGTTATTTTTATTTGATAACTTTTAATCTACCACATCCGAATGATCAGTATGATCCGCATAAGCTTTAAGACCAAGCTGCAATTTTACATATTTCCAACCTTTGTGATTCAGTAAAGAAATATCATCCCCCACACAATAAAGCGAAGGTACCAGAAACACCGTCACAAACAATGCGAACAATACACCAAAGGCTAATGCTAATACGGCCGGTTTGAGAAATTGTGCGTCCGTTGAACGCTCCAACATAATCGGGATCAAACCAACGAAAGTCGTAACGGTTGTCAGCAAAATAGGTCGAAACCTAGCAACCCCCGCCTCGACAACAGCTTCCACGGCACTTTTTCCTTCTCTACGAAGTCTTTCTACATAGTCCACCAGTACCAGATTATCATTTACTACGACTCCCGCCGCCGCGCCAATACCAAAGAAGGAAAACATCGCCATGGAAACACCAAAAGCTAAGTGGCCATAAACCGCTCCCATAAAGGCGAAAGGGATCGCAGTCATGATGAGCAAAGGTAAAAAATAAGATTTAAACGCTACAGCAATCAACGCATACATCACAAATAATGCGACCAGATATAACGCCAGTAATTCATTAAGAAACTCTTCTTCAGCCCTCGCCTGGCCACTGTGTCTCACCACTATTTCTGGATATTTAGTTTCCAATGTTGGTAAAAAATTATTCACCACGTCATCATTAATATCGCTCATCACATCACTAGTCACATCTGCGGTAACTCTAACCACCCGCTCACCATCCTGCCGTTGAATTCGTTGAACACCTGCCTCTACTCCAATCTCTACAACTGACAATAATGGGATCTCTCGGCCATCACTAGTCCTAATTCTAAAGTTATTTAAGCTCTCCAAATTATAACGAGATTCTTTGGGATATCGCACCATAACTCTAACGTCACCATTTTCCCGCGGTAATCGTTGAACTTCTTCTCCATAATAAGCTTGACGCACTTGCTTGGAAACGGTTGCTAAATCGATCCCCAATTTTTCAGCGCCGGGCAATAAATTAAGATGTAATTCAAATGTTTCGCCGCGCATATTATCCCGCACATAAAAAGTTCCTTCATATTCATGTAGTTTCGCTTTGAGATTATTGGCGGCATTTTGCAGCATTTTCATATCACGATGCTTAAGTACAAAACTCACTTGAGGAGTTGAATTATTCATGGTGTAATTGATTTCTATTTCATCGGCATCAGGAACATCACCGACCAACTCTCTCAGTCTTAACGCTGCTTCTTTGGCGGACAAATCTCTGATTTCGGGTGGCGCTAAACTGACAATGGCAATCACACTATCCCGCCTTGACCGGGTGTACCATCCTTGTATTAGTTTTCCACTACCACCTTCCAATTTAGCTCGCGTTTCAACTTCATCAATTAATTTGAGTTCGGCCTCTTGTAGCTGATCTAAAATCTTAAGTGCCCGTTTGTAAGGTGTTCCCGTCGGCAAGGTCACGTTTAGATAAATGATTTCAGCTTCAACCTCCGGCATAAAACTAAATTTAACCCAACCATTGCTATAAATTCCATGACTAATCACCAGCAATGCAACAAATGCACTGCTGGTAATATAGCGGTGTTTCACTGCGGTGCTCACCCATCCTCGATAAGTATTACGAGCAAAATTAACTAGGCTTCGTTCAATTTTTTTTTGCCATCCTGCAAATCGACTTAATTTTTCTCGATGTTTGAGATGCCGTAGATGAGCAGGCAAAATAAAGAATGCCTCAATAATAGAAATAGTTAAAGCCGCGGTTATTACAATCGATAATTGCTTTGTCGCTTGGGCATCCTCGCCAGTCAGGAAAAACCATGGTGCGAACGCAACGATGGTCGTTAAAACCGCAACAATAACTGGTTTAGATACCGCCATGGCACCTTTTACCGACGCATCGACGCCTTTATGTTTGTGACTATGTTCGTAAATACTTTCGCCCACCACAATGGCATCGTCAACCACAATACCGAGTACCAATAAGAACGCAAAGGTGGACAAGATATTTAACGAAATATCGTTAGCAGGCAACATTGCAAAGGTCCCCATAAAGGCAACCGCTATTCCAGCCGTCACCCAAAACGCCACCTTAGGTCGCAATGATAAAAACAACACCAAAAATACTAACAATAATCCAAGACTGGCTGAGCTGCTAATGGTATTCATACGAGACTTGTAAGTATCGGCTTGATCTAACCAGATGGATAAACCAACGCCTTCTGGTAATGTTTTTTCTCTTTCAGCCATCCAATTACGAACAGAATCACTCAGTTTTACAATTTGCATTTTATCGGTAGACATAATTTGAACCAACACCGCCGGTTCACCATTTAGAGTGGCTAAAATTTCTTCATCCTCAAATCCGTCAACCACGGTGGCTACATCACCCAAATGAACAATAGCACCGCTTTCCGTTTGACGGATAATAATTTCTTTAAATTCACGTTCAGAATTTGCCAAATTTCTCGATCTGAGTAAAACATCACCGGTTTCTGTCCTGATTCGACCCGAAGATACATTAATAGAACTGCCTCGGATCGCATCCGAAATATCGGCGAAACTGAGTCCATACTTACGTAAGGAATCTTCTGAAATTTCGATCGTAATTTCTTCACGTCGAGTACCAAATAAGTTAACGATTGAAACGTAAGGCAGCGCAGCAACTTCATCTCGAATATCTTCCGCCAGATTTTTTAGCGTTCGCTCATCAAGATTTCCATGAACTGCCACTCGCACAACTTCCTGGCGATAAATCACCTGACTCACTCGTGGATTTTCCATGTCGCGAGGTAATGCATTAACTGAATCCACGATCCCTTTTACTTCATTTAAGAATGATTCCATATCAACTGATGGATAAGTGACTATTTCAATTTCGCCATAGTTTTCTGTTGCCGTGGAATAAATCCGGTAAACGTTGTCTAAATTGCTAAGCGCTTCTTCCATACGAATAATAATTTGTTCTTCAACTTCCTGAGGTGCCGCACCGGGCCAGACAAATTCGATTTTTACTTGACTTGGTTTAAACGCAGGAAAAGTCTCCCTTTCCATCGCGAAAAAGCCTAATATACCCGCTAATAAAATCCCAACCATTAATAGGTTTGAAGCGACCGGGTTATTTGCCCACCATGCAATCATTCTTTCCATTAGTTCGTTCCTATAAGAGCAATGGATTTTTTCTCTTCATCATTTTTTTCATTATCAATGCCGCTCTTATCCGCCACATTTTTTTCCAGCGCAGAAATTCGCATTCCAGGGATCGGGTTTCGGATGGATGAAACGATCACTCGGTCATCAGGTTTAACTCCCGAACCAATGATTGCTATTTTTGAGGAACTATGAATAACATCCACTTTTCGAACATCGAGCCTATCTTTTGAATTGACAACAAAAACATTGTTGCCCGCTCTTAAACCATCTCTTGGAATAACAGTCGCATCACTAATATTTCGACCTTTAATTTCAGCTTTCACATAAATTCCCACCGCAAGCGGCATATTATTTTGAGATACATTTTTATCGTAGGGTGACTTTATTTCTATTTGGCCAAACAAGGTGCGCGTTCGGCTATCAATGGCCGCGTCTAATCGAACTAGCTCTCCTTGCCAACGTTGCATTTTGCCAGCAACCGTCGCACTCAGATCAACCAGTAACGGGTTTTCTCCATCGGCAATAAATCCTATCGGTAAATCAAGAGAAGCTAATTCATCATCATCCAAAGGTACTCGAACCTCGACCACCTTGGTGGAAAAAGCTCGACCTAAAGAGATGCCGGGGCTAACGTATTGCCCAATGTCCACACTTTTTTCTATAACGCGACCATTAAAAGGTAATGAAATTTTGGTTCGAGCTAGATTAAGTTCCGCTAAAGATAAGGATGCACGGGCAGCTTTTAGTCTAGCTTTGGCTTGCGCAACCTGAGGTAATTTGAGTGCCAGAGGAGATTGTTTTTTTGAACTTCTCAACTGTTTTCGAGCAACACCTGCGATAGCTAGGGCCTCCTGAACACCAACTTCCGCTTCTGCAACAGCTGCTTGAGACTGAGCTAATGCGAGTTTGTAGTCGGTGTCGTCAATGTTAATTAATGAAACTCCCTGAGTAACAATCCCGCCTTCAGTAAACTCAGAAGAAATAGAAACGACTCGTCCTGCGACTTGTGCAACTAGGTCAACCTCGGTGCGAGCTCGAACTTCACCTTGGGTCGAAACCAGTAAAGAAACATCTTTTTGCTCTGCATGTTCAATATAAACACTCAGCGGCCTTATTTCTTCGGTTTTTTTTTCCGGCACCGGTTTGCCAGCTTCCAGCATTTTAAAAGAGGCGATAGCGACTAACAAAATAGCAATAGGCGCTACAACCTTAGTGATCTTCTTGTTCATATGAATTCCCCAAGCAAATTGGCAGATATTAATAGCTATGACGTAAGTTCAGCTTCGATAGTTTGCATAAAATATTCAAAAAAATTATTGGAGATTGATAGGTGAGTAACAAAACAAGTTCTATCGACTTGAAGAGCATATAATATAAAGCCTGTGGGAGGGTCGTATTATCGGTAAGGAAACTACAGATGTTGTAAGATCATGTTAACAAATCGGTCAATTATCTGCCATTGACATAGAATTACAACCGAGCAAAAAAATGGTGTTATACGCTAAAACTCAATATAATAAGGCAAAATAATCCTGTAGCCAGCACTAAGAATATGATTTTTCGATGTTTTACGTTTTAAGGACTTCATCTGTAAGAATACCTTTATTCATCACAAAGAGGGTAAAAAATTTATGACCATCAAATTTCTGTTAGTGACCATCGCATTATTAGTCTCAGCTTGCTCTGGCCTGCCAAATATTAAAATATCCTCCACAGAATCTGAAACAGCTAATCCAGAAAAAACTATACCACCACTGCCGAAATTACTTTCATCTTCCTTTTTTGGCGAACCAAAAAGTGTTATTCCAATTGAGCAAGTTTATTCGTTAACCGCCAAACAAAAACAACATTTTTTAGAGGTCTTTAATAGTGAACAAGATAGTATGAAAGAGCCTCACAAACGGGTCTACCAATATCTAGAAAATCATTTGACCGATTTTAATTATTACTCTGATACTTTAAATGCTTCGGAGTCTTTAATCCAAAATAGAGGGAACTGTTTATCTCTGGCAATATTAACTAAAACACTGGCCGATTTAGCGGGTGTCAAAATTGCCTATCAACTGGTAGAAACAGCGCCAGTCTTCAAAAAAGAAGGAAATATCATTGTTAGCTCCCAACATATTAGATCCGTTTTATATTCACCAGTGCCCAAAAATCCTGATGGTTGGTTGATAATTAGAGGCCGAATTTATATCGATTACTTTCCAACTTTTCGCTCACATTTATTGAGAGAAGTAGATGAAGCAGAATTTAAGTCGATGTATTACACCAACAAAGCAGCAGAGTCGATGATTCGTAAAGATGATAACCTAGCCTTCTGGTATCTAGACGCAGCGTTAGGATTGAAGTCGAATCACTCACACGCAATCAATATGATGGCACTTCTTCATGAAAATGTTGGTTACCCTGATATTGCCGAAAAGCTGTATCTATATGGTATAGAATATTCTCAAGAAAATTTAGACCTATTAAACAATTACCATTCACTGTTAAAGTCGCAACAACGCACTAGCGAAGCAAAAAAAATAGCCGAGCAGATAGGGCACAAAAATAATTTAAACCCATACAAATGGATTAGTTTAGGAAACACGGCTTACAATTCGAGAGAATATAATAAAGCAATAAGATATTATCGCAAAGCGAACAAATTGGCTCCTTATTTACATGAAGGATTTGCTGGTATTGCCCGTTCAAAAATACAGCTTGGAAATCCTAGCTACGCAAAAAAAGCAATCAATCAAGCGCTTGAAAATACTCACGATAACAATACTCGAAAACTCTATCAAGCAAAACTGGATATGCTTAGTGAGTTACTAACCAGAAACACTCCCATATTGATAAAATCTCAATAGCCAAACAAATATAGAAAACCTCTTTTTATTGACACTGAAGCATCGATTTCATTAGCGAGTGCCTCAACTAAAATGATTATTTTTGGCGGTTTTTTTTTGATAGTAGATAACTCCATTCGCTTTAACCTGCATATCCTTATTACTAAAAAGTCCCGGTACAGCAACTAGCAGATCGTTATAATAGATGATTGGCAACCACTTTCTTTTCCAACCTGGCACTCTTAGTTCTTGATAGATTTTTTTTAGTTCAGCGCTATGTTTACGATATTCTGGTTGAGCTAATTCACCACCGACTCTCGGTCGCACACTTACTATTTCATTCTCATTTGGAAGCCTAACTGGAAAATTTTGCGTGGTAGTTATTTTTTCAGGATTGCTATTTTCCAAGGCCGTGTCATTTACTTTTGAACAAAGAACCAAACCATTATCCAACCTTAGATTTCGATGGATATTTTGCCAGACAGTATTCTCTTGGAGAGTATCAGGCTCATCATTTAAATAGTAAAATAATTGATGATCATAACTCCTGACCCAACCATTGCCGGCTCGCACTTTAATTGATTTTTGGTTATTGACTTGTGAGATATTTGAGAAATACAATTGTTTGATTATTTCATCAATCTCTGCGGTGGAGGGAGCTTGGCGAGCATGTTTTCTCACCCAAAAATGCAATAAATTCCTTTGTCTGGCATGAGATAAATTCGCTAATTTTAAAATATCCAAAATGGCTGGCTGAATTTCAATGCTTAACCGATCTTGCTCAGCCACTTCATCTAAAATTTCAATTTGATCTTTTGCGATCCGAGAAAACTGAGCAATTGACTTAGGCACTGTCAGCCATTTGGAACGAAGCAAAGGAATGACTTCATTGCGAATAAAATTTCGACTATATAGGCTTGACTGATTACTTGGATCATTCACCCATTCAATTTGACACTTTTTTGCATAATCAGTTAGTTCATCCCGGGAAAATTCTAACCAAGGCCTCAATATAAATCCGTGACTGAATTTTCTGACATTAGGAATGCCCGCCATACCGTGGATACCTGTACCGCGACACAAACGAAACAGAATTGTCTCAGCCTGATCGTCTGAATGATGCGCAAGCAGAAGCAATTGATCTTTCTTAACACATTGCTCAAAAAACTGATAACGAGCCTCTCTTGCATCGGCTTCGCTACTTTTACCTTGGTTGGCTAAATCAAATGCTTTACTAAATAACGGGACCTGATATTGATTACAGATTTTTTGGCAATGTATCTGCCACGCTTCTGCTTGTAATTGCAGACCATGATTGACATGTACCGCTGAAAGTTGAGCGAATTTTCCCGATTGATATAAATTGAATGCCGCGTGAAGCAAAGCAGAAGAATCACACCCTCCGCTGAGTGCTATCATTATTTCAAGAGATTGGGTAGATTTTAGAGTGGGATTATCAGCCACGATTTTTTCTAAATGTTCAAGCAAGGCTGATTCAAGTAAATGCATAAATTTGTTTTTTTAGTCCCAGTCTTCCTGAACACCAAATGACATTAATCGTTCATATCGCTCATTGAGCAGTTCATCAGTGCTCAGCTTTTCCAGTTCTGCCAAATCTTTCAACAACTGAGCTTTCAGATTAATAGCCATAGCCGGATGGTTTTTATGAGCGCCCCCTTCTGGTTCTTCGACAATTGAATTAATTAAGTCCAATTCAATGAGTCGTCTTGCGGTAATCCCCATGGCCTTAGCAGCACTTGGTGCTTTATCAGCACTTTTCCACAAAATGGATGCACAGCCTTCTGGAGAAATAACCGAATAGGTACTGTATTGAAGCATGTTCACTCTATCGCCAACGCCAATAGCTAATGCACCACCGGATCCGCCTTCACCTATTACAGTACACATAATAGGAACTTTTAATTGAGACATGATTTTTAGATTTCGGGCTATCGCCTCACTTTGGCCTCGTTCTTCAGCGCCAACGCCGGGATAGGCGCCGGGAGTGTCAATAAAGGTAATGATCGGCCAATGAAATTTTTCGGCCATTTCCATCAATCTGAGCGCTTTTCGATATCCTTCAGGTCTGGGCATACCGAAATTTCTGGCCACCTTTTCTTTGGTATCTCGTCCTTTTTGATGACCGATGATCATTACCGGTTTTCCATCCAATCTGGCAGGACCACCAATAATGGCTAAGTCATTGGCATAGGCTCGATCACCCGCCAAATCATCGTAATCAGTAAAAATTAAATTAATATAATCTTGGGTATACGGGCGTAGTGGATGCCTAGCCAATTGGGCCACCTGCCAAGCATCTAATTTGGAAAAAATTTGTGTCGTCAACTCCTGGCTTTTCGTCTGTAGCCGTTCAATCTCATCATTTATATTGATTTCGCTATCATCTCCCATCAAGCGCAATTCTTCTATTTGAGCTTCCATTTCCGCAATTGGGCGTTCAAATTCTAAGAAATTCATAGTTTTTATTTAGTCTCATCAAATTGGTAAATCGACCGAGGTCCCATTATTCTGGAATATGGAATAGTTAATCTGAACTATTTTGCGACATTCTAACCGTTTTTAGTCGTTTAGCAAAACCTAAGTAGTACTGATTAGACCATTTATCGCCCTCCCACCGCAAGACACACACCGAGACAATAACGATATGGTCAAAAATTACGGTACCAATTCACAATCATAATAAAAATTCTACTACAACAAACATTTATACCTAAAAATTATTGGATATAATCGCTTACTGGACTATATTTATTGGATTACAGGATGGATAAAATAGCCCATGTCTAGGAAGCTTCGTACCCTTTTAAAGCACAACAGGCGCCTTGAAGAAAAAATCTTCTATGAACCCAGAAGTTCTGATTGGCGTAAAGACTTGATCAGTCCAAAAGAGCTGTCAGATGCTTTAACCTTTTTGGCGACTAAAATAACTGCTAACCAATCCAAAGAGTTATCAGTGCTTAGAATGCTAAACGATGTCGATGTTATTAAGGGACGACCGTTAGCCTCTTATGAAAAAAATGCTCTACAAGTTGTTGAAATTCTTTTTAATTACTTGCGAGCCAATACCGAATACCATCAAAAGTTTTATTACATTCTTAACAGCCTTCAGCTTGCCTTTACCCGGCTAGCCTTAGATGATTTGAGTTTTTTAGATAATCAGAAGCATGTTGCAGTAATATTTTTAGAAAAACTGGTTAATATAGGTTTTCACTTTGATGATAATGCAGGCAAGTTAGCAAGCTATTTTGTTCATGCCATTGAGCTACTGATTGGCCGATTGGCTAGTCGAGATCAGGTTTCCATTAAAACATTCTCTATGGCCAATCAGCGATTGGACGAGTACTTTCAAGGATTCTCAGAAAAAGTCAATGTTAATAAATCGAAACTGTTAACAGGGATTGAAAAAAAATCCCGTAAGATAGAGGCAGATTTTTATACTTCGCATTTAATTAAATCAAAAACCCAAGGTGATGAAATTCCCATATTTTTACTCGATTTTTTTGAGAACCAGCTCCACTCTGTACTGCATAAAATAATCCTGAAGCATGGCGCGAAGAGCAAGCAGTGTCAGCAATTGTTGACCGACATGGATACCATTACTTGGAGTATTACCTGTGCTTTTGGTGATCCCGATTACACCACGCGATTCGAAGCCGATGTACCATCCACCATGAAAAGAGTATTTACCGGTTTTGAAGAACAAAAATTAGTGAACGAATACGTGAAAGATTTCTTCATGGAAATTGAAGAACTGCATCGAAAAAAACTCAATGGTAAACGCGTTCACCTCGATCTTATGATCAATGCTGATATTTTTTCTGACGAAGAATATGAGCTCGACCCATATAACGATTGGTCGCCCCCTAACAAAGCGACATTTGAGATCCAAAGCCTACAAGAAGAGCGCTGGTACTATCTTTTAAATGAAGGCGAAAAAGTAAGAAGTCAATTACTAATGAACAACCAACTCACCGAAAAACTTTATTTTGTTAATTTGTCGGGTGAATTGTTGGTGACGATTGGATTTGAACAACAAGCCTATCTTGCCGAAAGTTTAAATGCATTCATAGAGGATGAAGAGATACATTTTACTCATGCTATTACCGCACTCGCCAGAGAGTTAAATGCAAAAATTGAAATATTAGAACTTGAATATCAAGCAGTTAAACAACAGAAAATCATTAATCAAAAACAGCAGCAACAGTTAGAAGAAAAAGCCAAGCAGGCCGTAAAACAAAGGCTGAAAAAAGAAAAAATAGAAATTGAAAAGCGCAGGATCGCCATCCAGAAAGAAAAAAGAAAGGTTCAGAAAAAAACCATTGACCTTGAAAAAATTGAAGCTGAAAAACGTTTTAGAGTCAAAGGATTGCTCAGGAAACTAGGCCCCGGCTCCGTAGTGGCCATTATGTTAGATAATAAACGCTGGTCCGAAGCGTCATTAATGCTAATCTCACAAACCACTCAACGTTATATATTTTCAGACAGCAATGGTAATAAAGTGATGGAACCATTAAAAGAAGAATTGATTGAAATGATCAATCAGCAACGGATTAAAATAATTAGAACTGACACTTCCCAACTTGATCCACTACAGGCTCTGGTCATTAGTCGTCGTGAAAAACTATCGCAACGAGCTTAACCGACAAAAAGACTGAAATATCCATTAAAGACACCTACTCTATCGGCCGATAACCTTTACACACTAGTACCCCCCCCTTCACAGGGATTTCGGTAATCATATTATGAACCTAGAAAAATCAATTGAAGCACGAGAAAATGTACTTTTGTCGCTGATAGCATTTATCTTCTTAAGTTTTTCGATAACCGCTCTATCTAAAGCGCCACTATTTGAGCCAGTCGCTCCCCTCTCTAAATTGCAATACCGGCAAGCTGCCGACTATAGCCATTTAAACTGGCAACTGATACCTGATCAACCGGTTAATATTCAAATTTTACCAATAAAAAATTTTTCAGGAATACCACTACAATTACGCGAAGAAAAAGCGGATTATTTTGACCACGGAAAAATCCCCCTAGAAAGCCATTTGTTATTTTCCGATCTAGTTACTGCGAGTCGTTATTTTTTAGCCCATGCTGATAAGGTTAAATTTTTAGAGATGCAAACCGATAGCAAACATGCCAATAACGGACCTGCTGATTACCATTTTCAACTCACCATTGAACAATATCAATTGCCATTTGATTACGCCCCAGATGATATCTGGTGGAAAGAGTTAAATGCCAATGTTGACCGATGGTTTGCCAATGCTCGAAATGCCAAGGTTAAATTGTCATTGACCGTGAGCAGTGCCAGCAAACACATTGCTAACTGGTCGCGAACTATAGAGACAACTCTTTCTAATTGCGATCTTAATGCAAAGACTCAATCCCTTACTTCAGCACTTAACCACAACCAAACCATTAACCAATATCTTCAAACAACAACCGGTCAGGCGTTCCTTGCCGCTAGCAACTATTTGATTTTGCAGGCAATGCAGTACATTAACCAAAAGCCTGCTATGGGGAGGGTGATCAGAAATAACCAAAACGAAATATTGATTAGATCAGAAGGAAGATCATTTGTGATCGGTGAATTACTGGGGCTTTACTACCAACAACAAACGGGATCTTTGTCACCTTTACCAGCCGGTCAGCTACAAATAGTAAAGTCATTTGAAAACCAAGCAACGGCATATCCTTTAAATCTAAGGGTTGACCAGGTTAAAGTTGGGGATTGGGTTGAATTAAGCGAAGTCTATCCCTTTATAGCTCCCCAATCCGTTTTTAGCGCTAAAAATCACTGTGCAGCGGTTAGTTTAGCCAAAGCAGGATAATATCCATCTCACACTATTGGGTAGGAGCGCGCCTCCCCACAAACTGGACAGTCACTTTTTTTGCCATATTTAATTTTCGAAAAGGAATGGTTCAGTCCGTCAAACAAAGTTAATTCTGCCACGGCTGCCCGGCCCGCTCCTGTAATGATTTTAATCACTTCCAGCGCTTGCATTGTTCCAATAATACCGACGACTGGACCGACAATGCCATTTTGTGAACAGGTCTCATCGGTAGCGCTTTGCTCGTCATATAAACAACGATAACAAGGCGAAACATCGTTCATCATAAAGGTGGTTAGTTGCCCTTCCCAACGAATGGCCGCACCGAAAACCAATGGCACTCTGTGTGTAAAACAGGCTCGATTCAAGCTAAAACGTGTTTCAAAATTATCACAACAATCGACAACAATCTGACATTTGTTTACCACTTTTATTAATTCAGACTCATCCAGTTTTTGTTGTACAGTATTAATTTTTACATCAGGATTTAATCCTAACATCGTTTTTCTTGCGGACTCCACTTTAGGAAGACCTTGCGAACTCGCTTGATGAATGACCTGCCTTTGCAAATTAGACAAATCGACATCATCATCATCAATCAAAGTGATTTCACCAATTCCAGCCGCTGTCAGATAAAGAGCAACTGGCGAGCCTAAACCACCTAACCCTAAAATAACCACATGAGCATCAAGCAGTTTTTGCTGTCCTTCTATATCGATCTGCAGTAGCATAATTTGACGGGAGTATTGAAGTAATTGTTCATCGTTTAACATGGCATGCTTCCCGTAGTGATCCGATCGAGCCTAGACAGATCACAAAAGGTTTCAATGTTGTCAAATCCAAATCGCATCAATAATTGTTTGACTTGTTCGCCTTGCTTAAAACCATGTTCAATCATTAGTTTTCCGCCTTTGGCTAAATAATTTTTGGCCTGCGATACGATTATTTTAATATCACCCAACCCATCATCTTCAGAAACCAGCGCACTTACAGGTTCAAAAATTAGATCGCCCTGTTCGAGATGAGGATCTCCTGGAGCAATATAAGGTGGATTGGAAACGATTAATTCAAATCCGATCTTATCAATATTTGAATACCAGTTACTTTGTAAAATAGTGATGTTTTTAAGGTTGTTCAAACGAGCATTTCGTTGCGCCAGTTCTACCGCACTAGGTTGACAATCGCTGGCAAAAACTTGATCATTCTTTCTTTCGCTTGCTATTGCCAGTGCAATGGCGCCTGTTCCCGTCCCTAAATCCAACACCTTGGCGCATTGATATCGAACTAAGAATTCAAGTGCTTTTTCGACCAATAATTCTGTTTCAGGTCGAGGTATCAGTGTAGAGGAATTAGTTTCCAAACGTAATGTCCAAAACTCTTTTTCCCCAGTGATATAAGCGATTGGTTCGCCATTTTTACGCCTTGTTACCATGACGTTTAGTATCGCTTGTTGCTCTTTCGATAATCGCTTTTCGGGCCAGGTTTTCAACCAACTAAAGTCTTTTTGTAGTACATGACTTAATAAATAGCGCGCATCAACGCAAGCTTGATCTCCAGAAATTTCCGACTGAACAAAATCTAAGGTTTGTTGAATATTCATATTGATTTAATGACTTGATAAGTCTGTAGCATGTTTTGCTTTAACCCACAGCCCGAAAAATCTTAATTAACTTCTGACAGGGCTGACAATTGATCCGCCTGATATTCACTATTGAGCGGCTCTAACAGCTGATTTAAATCCCCTTGAATAATTTCATCCAACTTATAAAGCGTTAGATTGATCCGGTGATCCGTCATTCTTCCTTGGGGGAAATTATAGGTTCGTATCCGTTCAGAACGATCGCCACTACCCACTAGGTTTTTCCTTTCTTCAGCCTGCTCGCTATGGGCTTTTTCTTCCTGCGCGGCTAACAAGCGAGACTTCAATACACTCAAGGCTTGTGCTTTATTTTTATGTTGCGAACGACCATCCTGACATTCAACCACTAATCCAGTTGGCAGGTGGGTAACTCGGATCGCCGAATCAGTTTTATTCACGTGCTGTCCTCCCGCCCCAGAAGCTCTAAAGGTATCAATGCGTAAGTCCGATGGATTAATTTCGATCTCATCCAACTCATCGGCTTCCGGCATAACCGCTACGGTACAGGCCGACGTGTGGACTCGCCCTTGCGATTCAGTTTCAGGGACTCGCTGAACCCGATGAACTCCCGATTCAAATTTAAGTTTTGAGTACACATTTGCACCCGATATTAAACTAATAATTTCTTTGTAGCCACCCTGTTCACTACGCGTTTCACTCATTACTTCAACTTGCCAGCGGTTTTTTTCCGCGTAGCGGCTATACATTCTAAATAGATCACCGGCAAACAAAGCCGCTTCATCACCACCAGTCCCAGCGCGAACTTCGAGAAATATATTTTTGCCATCGTTAGGATCTTTCGGTAATAATAATTTTTGTAACTCGACCTCAACTAACTCTAGCTGAGCTTTACTTTCCTTAAAATCTTCGCTGGCCATTTCTCGCATATCCGCATCAGAGTCTTTCATCATTTCTTCAGCATTAGAAATATCATCAATCAGTTTGTTGTAATTAACGAAACAGTTAACCACTTCCTCTAACTGAGAATACTCTTTAGAAAGATCTCGGAATTTATTTTGATCCGACAGTACATCCGGCTCACCTAAAAGATGACCGACCTCCTCATGTCTTTCACTGAGAGTTTCTAACTTTCTTAATATTGAATCTTTCATAATTTATGTTTCTTTTGTTTAACACAATAATCAATGTTTTAATTTTAGAATTTTCTACTTTCCCTTATTGACCCCAAATACCCCTGATAATATTTCCAAAGTTTTGTGATCATTATTTTCGCCCGCCTGACGGATCGTTTGGCTGGGTTGGTGCATAAATTTTTTTGTCAATCGGTTAGCCATTTCGGAAATGATTTTTTCAGTTTCACGGACATCAAAGCCATCACCCTGTTGATTTTCTAATTTAGCAATTGCCCGACTAATCTCATTTAATTTTAACTGTTCAATTTGTGCTCTAAATTCCTTAAGTAAAGATACGGAGGATAAAGACTGCAACCAAGTTAGATATTTTTCAGTGTGCAGAGCAACAATATCCATTGCTTCCAAAGCTGCTTCTTCTCGCAGCTTTAAATTTTCCTGAATCACATCTTGCATATCATCAACGGTATAAAGATAGATATCGTTGAGGCTAGCTACTTCCGCCTCAACATCCCTTGGAACAGCCAAATCGACTATAAACATAGAACGATGTTTTCTCGCTTGAATGGCTTTTTCCATTAAACCTTTGCCGATGATCGGTACCGGACTAGCGGTTGAGCTGATCACAATATCAGCTTGAACGACTAATTCAGGCAATGCAGCCAGACTGTGTGCTTGCGCTTTAATCGCCCGCTGGCCTTTGATTTCCATCTGATTAAATTCATCCACCAGAACTTGCGCTCTTTCCACAGTGCGATTAGTGACATGAATATTAATCACTCCCTGACGAGCCAAATGCCTAGCAGCCAGTTCAATGGTTTCGCCAGCACCAATAAATAAAACCGTCACTTGGCTAAAATCAGAAAAAATTCGCTTTGCCAAAGTGATCGCAGCATAAGCGACTGAAACAGCACTTACGCCTATTTGAGTATCCGTTCTAACCTGTTTTGCCAGAGAGAATGTTTGTTGAAACAATCGATTCAAATATAAACCGATGCTCCCGGCATGATCTGCATAACCGTATGCGTCTTTAACCTGACCCAATATTTGAGGCTCTCCTAAAACCATAGAATCCAGCCCGCAAGCGACAGACATCAAGTGTTTGATGGCCCGATCACCTATGTGAGCATAACAGTGGGGCTCAATTTGAGAAGGCTTTATCTGATGATATTCTGCTAACCAATTGATTAGCCGATCTTTAGTGCAACTTTTTATACCAACCGCATCTTTGTCATTGTCCGAAACGATTGCAGAGCTAAGATGAGGATCAATAGAGGCTTCTAAGCTCGCATTTTCACTATTTCGATAAATAATTTCCATTCGATTACAGGTAGAAATGATCACCACTTCATCTAGGCCAACCTTATTTTTTAGTAAGACTAACGCCGATTTCATCTCATTCGATGAAAAAGCAACTCTTTCCCGCACCTCGATAGGCGCAGTTTTGTGGTTAATTCCTAAGATTGAAACAGGCATAATAAAATAACGCTAAAATTTGATCGAGAATATAAAGCTCTTGACTAATAGAGCAATATCAAGCCGAATAGTCATCATTGGGCTTGCAATCCCTGGTTGCATGCAGAAGCCGTTATCAAAAATTTGATTGTAATTTAAGAAATTCAAAAGAAACCTTTTTATACCGGTGTGCCTGCTAATAAATTTGGTGATATTATGTTTGCTGGAGATTCTATCCTGTCTGGAGATTGAATTATAGCAAAGAGCAAGATATTTTCCTCTTGTGTACAATCAGGACTCCGTTAAGATTTCTGGTGTTTGGACTCACTAACGAATATTATACTCAAGTTAGAGAGTGCGTAATTAAATTGAATTATTATAAAAGAGTCATAAATTTGCTGATGAAATCATCCCTACTTCCCAAAATCGTCTGTATCCTGCTAATTTTGGCGAGCCTTTCAAGCTGCACCAACTTGTCTAAAACGACTTCAAATTACACAACGGAGCAAAAAACTCACCCGTTAGCTGATATTTCTCACTTAAATGATCGAGAAAAAGCCGATCTTTACGAGGCGATAATAGCCGCCGATCTTGCTGCCGCTAATGACGAATATGAATTAGCGACCAGCTATTATCTGGCGGCCGCCAACATGTCAAAAAGTATTGAACTAGTCCGGCTTAGCGTCGAAACAGCTGAACAATCAGGTGATAATCTGGCCATACTACAAGCCGCTGATATTTGGTTAGAAATAGCGCCACAGGATATCGAGGCATTATCACTTAAGATTGCGGGTTTGCTTTTCCATCAGCAAATTCCCCAAGCTTTAGAAATCACCGATCAGCTGTTGGAGCAGGAGCGGCAATCGGTTGAAAGGTATGATCTATTGGAAAATATTGCACAAAATCAACAACCAGGCGTCATCAATGCTTATCTTGATCAACTAATCATTAAAAACCCAAAAGAGGTCGCTGTCTACACTAACAAAGCCAGTTTTTTTGCTCGAGTCGCCAAACACACCCGTAATCCGACGGCGACCATGAAGCAGAGCTTTAGTTACCTGCAAAAAGCCCTTCATTTGAAACAGAACTTTATGCCTGCAGTTGCATTAAATACGCGCCTTTTATATCAGACTCATCAAGACGAAAAAGCCGAAGCCTTTTTACGCCAACTTAACGCTAATTTTCCTGAATCTAAGCCTATCAGCCAATTGTTAGGACAACTATTATACGATTTGCGTAAATATGACCTTACCAAACAGCATTACCTCAGTTGGCTCAAAAAAAACAAAGAAGACCCGGAAGCCCGCTTTTATTTGGCAGCCTCTTATTTTGCAACTTCGCACTATAAAAAAAGCCTAGATCAATACCGCCAACTGCTTGGATCAGATTACAAGCCGCAGTTAGTCTATTTTTTCTGTGGTAATTCAGCTGGCCAAATTAAGCAATACCCACAAGCCATCGCCTGTTACGAACGGGTAAAAGATGGCAAATACCTGACTCGTTCAAAAATTGACTTAGCCAAACTATATGCTTTAACCGGTAAAATAGACAAGGCCTTAGCGACAGTCAGAAATCCCAAATTTGCAATTGACAAAAACACTCAAGTTCAACTGATTAATATTGAGATAGAACTACTCAATCAGTATGTCAGCAAAGACAAAGCGAAACAGCGGCTCAATACCGCGTTGAAGAATTATCCGACAAATGTCCGTTTATTATTTAAGAAAATTAAGCTCGACGAGCTCTCCGACAAGCCTACGGAGCTGGTAAGGTTGTTAAGAAAAGCGGAACAACAAATTCCTGAAGGTACCAAAAAGCAACCATTTAATTTATCCGTTGCTGGATTTCTACGCAATAACTACCACTACCAGCAAGCCGTGGATTGGTTGGATAACGCGCTTAAACAATTACCCGATGATCGTGACTACCTTTACGCTAGGGCCTTGTATAAGGAACCTTTAGGACTATATGATGAAATGATCGCCGATTTTAAGTATTTACTCAATCTCGACCCTGAAAATGTCAATATTAAAAATGCACTGGGTTATACCTTGGTCGACCTTAACCGAGAAATCGACTATGCAGGCCAATTGATTGAACAGGCGTACCTAGCAATGCCTAACAACGCTGCAGTGATCGATAGTAAAGGCTGGTTAGCCTATCGTATGGGTTTACACCAACAGGCCATTAAATACCTGATCACTTCTTTCAAAATGTCACCTAGTGCTGATGTCGCCACTCATATTGGTGAGGTATACTGGATATCCGGCGATAAACAAAAAGCATTGGAGTTTTGGCAGCAAGCTAAAAAAATGGACCCAAAGAACTTTTTGTTGCTCTCAACCATCAAGAAACTTGAGGTTGAATTAGGGAAGAAATAAATTTCAGCTCCTAACGCCTAATCAATTATCAACAGGATTTTTTTAGTCAGTGCAATTAATGAATTTTCGAATTTACATTTTGGCGGTTTTGCTTATCTTTATTAGCAGTTGCGTTTCAAACCAATCATCTAGAAAAATTGATCCTGATCGGACAATTCCTTTATCCGATCTAAATCATTGGCAATTTAATGCTAGGGTTTCCATAAAAACTCCTGAAGATAACATCACCGCGAGTCTCGATTGGCAGAAAAATCAATCTTTATTTGATTTTTTTCTATCCGGCTCTTTTGGCGTCACTATCGCTCATTTGATTCAACTGGAAAATAGCGCTTCTCTGGAAATACCGGATACCGATAAACTCATCCACTATGATGCGGAGCGATTATTGCGGCAGACCTTGGGCTGGGACTTTCCAATCAACGCATTATCTTACTGGGTCAAAGGATTACCATCGGGTCGGGCTGGCGAGATCATAAGTTATAATGATAAGGGGCAAATTTCTAAAATAAGTCTGGATCAATGGCAGATCGATTTTTCTAAATATCGACTCTATCAAGGCTATTTAATACCTAAAATGATCAAGGCTACTCATCCTAATATCCGTTTGAAAGTGGTTGCCAAAAAATGGCTATTTCTGGAATAACCCATTTTGAACGATGTATCGAATAAAACAGATATAAAGACCAGCTGGCCCTGTCCCGCCAAACTCAATTTGTTTCTGCATTTTATTGGTCAGCGAGAAGATGGTTACCATTTATTGCAGAGTTATTTTCAACTTTTGGATTTTGGCGATGAATTGAAAATAACGCTTACCAAGGACCCAAAAATTTCTTTTAGTTGCGATCAACCGAAACTCAATGGCGACAATAACCTAGTGGTAAAAGCGGCAAAATTACTGCAACAGCATAGCAAAATCAACCAAGGCGCCAAATTACATCTAATAAAAAAGTTACCCATTGGCGGTGGTGTCGGCGGCGGCAGCTCCGATTGTGCCACCACGTTAGTCGCTCTCAATTTTTTATGGCAAATGGGTTTAAGCCTTGATGAACTGGCGCTTCTGGGTGAATCACTCGGTGCAGATGTACCGTTTTTTGTACGCGGCAAAAGCGCTTTTGTGGAGGGCATTGGCGAAAAGATTACCGCCTATCCACTACCACCTGCCAGCTTTGTGGTCATTCAACCTCAATGTCATATTGCCACCGATAAAATATTTTCAAATCCACGGTTGACAAGAAATAGCAAAGCCATCACAATACGCGACCTCAAAGCACTGGGGCTTCCTTTTGGGGGATTAAATACCATGCAATCGCTGGTCGTTAATGCTCATAAAGAAGTAATGCAGACACTGGATTGGTTACGCCATCATTCAAGTACTGCCAGAATGACAGGTTCAGGAAGTAGTTTATTTTCTGTCTTTGACAATCTGCAAGAAGCTAGTAAAATAGCCGCCCTGTGTGATCCGAGTTGGCTAACTTTTGTCGCTCAAGGTACCAATCAGTCAAAATTGCATGATAGATTGCAGCAAGAGTCTAGCAATTTTAGTTGATAACACATTGCTGGGATGTCGCCAAGCGGTAAGGCAACGGGTTTTGATCCCGTCATGCGCAGGTTCAAATCCTGCCATCCCAGCCATTTTCTTTTATAAAATTGTTATATTGTCACTAATCAATACGACTGAATGGCCCTGAGTCTTTCATCGTTGTGATACCTCCAATTAAAATGTTCATAAATTAAACCGTTACTATTTTAGAGGTAAGCTGAATAATTTCAGCAAAACTAATTATCTTGATATACTACTCTTACATTTTATCCACCATACAAATTTCAATTGGGGACCTGCCATGTCTGATCTAATGCTTTTCAGTGGAAATGCCACGCCTGAACTTGCTGCTAAAATAGCCCATTATTTAGGCGCTGAAATAGGTAAAGCTAAAGTTTCCCGGTTTAGTGATGGTGAAGTGAATACTGAAATTTTAGAGAATGTGCGCGGTATGGATGTCTTTATCGTGCAATCGACTTGCGCCCCTACCAACGAAAGCTTAATGGAATTGGTGATCATGGCTGACGCACTGCACCGCGCCTCTGCTGGCAGAATAACCGCCGTTGTTCCCTATTTTGGATATGCCCGCCAAGATCGCCGAGTCAGAAGTGCTAGGGTGCCCATTAGCGCCAAAGTCGTCGCAGACATGATGGCCGTAGTTGGCATCAATCGGGTTTTAACCGTCGATTTACACGCGGACCAAATTCAAGGATTTTTTGATATTCCGGTTGATAATGTCTACGCCACACCAATATTAATTGACCATATCCAAAAAAATGCCACTGGTGATGAGATTGTCGTTTCCCCCGATGTCGGCGGTGTTGTCAGAGCAAGAGCCGTGGCCAAACGCCTCAACGATTCAGAATTGGCGATTATCGATAAACGTCGTCCAGAGGCCAATAAAGCAGAAGTCATGCACATTATCGGTGATGTAAAAGGTCGAGATTGTATTATTGTGGATGATATGGTGGATACCGCTGGCACCTTGTGTACCGCAGCCGCGGCCCTTAAAACCAACGGTGCTAAAAGCGTATCAGCCTATTCAACCCATGCAGTCCTTTCTGGTAAAGCCATCGACAATATTAACCATTCCGCACTCGACCAGTTGGTCGTTACAGACACCATCCCATTGTCTGAGCAAGCAAAAACATGCGAGCGAATTTCAATATTATCTCTTTCTGAATTGCTGGGCGAATCGATTAAGCGCATTAATGAAGAAGCATCCTTAAGTTCGATGTTTATGGATTAAAATGAGTTGCGAGTGATGTTTAAATGATTGATTTAAAGGCTTCCAAAAGGAAGCCTTTTTTGCTTTAGGCGCTTTTTTTGCTCGAAACTCGTTTCTTTATTGCACTGTTCCCCTATCTGCCTTATAATTCGCCGCCCTTTTTTGTAGTCGCTAAGTCTGTCAAATAAGGAAAACTCCTTCGAACTGGTCGCGGTCGAAGGTTCATTAAATTTTTTGGAGAACCAAAATGAGCAACTCATTTGTAGTAGATGCAGAAATTCGAGAAGATCTAGGGAAAGGTGCGAGCCGCCGCCTACGACGTCTTGAAGACAAAATTCCAGGTATCGTTTACGGTACGGGGGGAAAACCACAATCAATATCATTAGTTCATAAAGACATTATCAAACATTTGGAAGATGAAGCTTTTTATTCGCATATTTTGACTTTAAAAGTCGGTAGCAAAAAAGAGCAAGTGATCTTAAAAGATCTACAACGTCATCCTTTCAAACCAAAAATCACTCATATGGATTTTATGCGTGTAAGCGCCACTGAAAAACTTCATACCAGTGTACCGTTACATTTCATTAATGAAGAGAGCTGCCCAGGTGTGAAAGAAGGGGGTGTCGTCAACCATAGCTTTACAATTGTTGAAGTCGCTTGTTTGCCAAAGAACTTACCTGAGTTTATCGAAGTTGATATGGCCGAGGCAGAGATGGATCAAATCGTTCATCTTTCAGATATTAAAATGCCAAAAGGTGTTGAATTAATTGAACTGACTCATGGCACCGATCATGATCAGGCAATCGCCACTATTCACAAAGCTCGTGCCGCCGTTTCTATCGATGCTGATGACGAAGAAACTGATGCACCAGCCGAAGGCGACGCTGCTGACAACGCTGCTGAATAAATCACACGGCTCGCGTCGAACACTGTGATTTAATTAAATATGATAAAGCTAATTGTAGGGCTCGGTAATCCGGGCCCTCAATATTCTCAGACCAGACACAATGCCGGCGCTTGGTATGTTAACGCTTTAGCAGATACCTATTCAATTCCCCTTCAATTAGAAACTAAATTCTTCGGCCATGTGGGTCGCGGTCTTTTCAATAATTCTGACTGTCGGTTATTGATCCCTAATACTTTTATGAACTTAAGTGGCAAAGCGGTCGGCGCAATCGCTACCTTTTACAAAATCCTACCGGATGAAATCTTAGTCGCTCATGATGAGTTGGATATTGATCCCGGCGCCATCAAATTAAAAAAATCCGGCGGCCATGGTGGCCATAATGGTTTACGAGACATCATTGCCTCGCTCGCCAATAGTCGAGATTTTTATCGCCTGAGGATTGGCATCGGTCATCCGGGCAATAAAAATCAAGTCCATAATTATGTATTGGGCAAAGCGCCCAATAATGAACAACGGGCCATTGAAGAAACCATCGATGAAGCGATCCGCCATACCGGCGAGATCATCAGTGGTCAGCACGATAAAGTGATGCAAAGTTTGCATGCGTTTAAACCTGAGTGACGAGTTTATTCAATTCGTCTAGGAATATTATTACAATTGTTACCGCTTCAAAATTTACAATTTTTTATTAATTGATTTTTCTCGTAGCTTGCTACTCAAAACTGTCTTTCTGGAGTCAACCATGGGTTTTAAATGTGGTATCGTCGGCCTGCCTAACGTCGGTAAATCAACTTTATTTAATGCATTAACCAATGCAGGTATCGACGCGCAAAACTATCCCTTTTGTACTATTGAACCAAATACCGGTGTGGTTCCTATGCCCGATCCTCGTTTAGATGCGTTAGCACAAATCGTTCAACCAGAGCGTGTGTTACCTACCACCATGGAATTTGTCGATATTGCTGGATTGGTGAAAGGTGCATCAAAGGGAGAAGGTTTAGGCAATCAGTTTTTAGGCAATATTCGAGAAACCGATGCAATCGCGCATGTAGTGAGATGTTTTGAAAATGACGATGTGATCCATGTTGAAAATAAAATCGACCCACTCGATGATATTGAAGTGATCAACACCGAGTTAGCACTTGCTGACCTAGAGTCCGTTGAAAAACAAATCCTCAGAACCAGCAAAATCGCTAAAAGCGGTGATAAAGAGGCAAAAGCACTGTTAGAGCTATTAGAAAAATTTAAAACTTTATTGGATGATGGTTTACCCATTCGTGCTGGAGATTGGGACAAAGATGAAGCAAAAGCCATTAAAAGCATGCAGATGATCACCAGTAAGCCCACCATGTATATTGCCAATGTAAGTGAAGATGGTTTTAAAAATAACCCTTTTTTAGATCAGGTTAGCGAACTCGCCGAAAAAGAAAAGGCTGTAGTGGTCGCTATTTGCGCATCAATGGAATCTGAAATAGCCGGTTTAGAATCTGATGAACAAGTCGAATTTTTAGAAGAAATGGGCCTGCATGAGCCAGGCTTAAACCGCGTGATCCGCTCAGGTTACGAGTTACTCCATCTACAAACCTATTTTACCGCTGGAGTTAAAGAAGTCCGCGCATGGACCGTCAAAGTGGATACCACCGCACCCCAAGCAGCAGGCGTGATCCATGGTGATTTTGAAAAAGGCTTTATCCGAGCAGAAGTGGTTTCTTATGATGATTTTATCGAATTTAAAGGTGAAGCTGGAGCCAAAGAAGCCGGTAAATGGCGGTTAGAAGGTAAGGATTACTTGGTTAAAGATGGCGATGTGATGCATTTCAGGTTTAATGTTTAAATATTCCATTATTTAGCGGTCTATCTGTTGACAAACAGGCCGCTAAACTGGAAAATACGCGCCTCTTGAGTCTTGACCAAAGTTTCAAGAAATTAAATCAGAAATGGCTGAAAAACAAAATTATGGCAAGGTAGCTCAGCTGGTTAGAGCACATCACTCATAATGATGGGGTCGGTGGTTCAACTCCACTCCTTGCTACCATATACGACAAAGGCTAGTGTGTCAGTGACCACTAGCTTTTTTTGTGCCTGAAATTCTGTAAGTCCACTGTAAGTCCAAGAGAATACTAATAATTCGTTGTCATTTTAATTGTAGTCTTTTTCCTTTTCCACTAAAGCAATCTCGCCTCGAGCTCGATAAATTAAACTGCGAAATGCTCCCCCTCCTTGTTACTTTCTTCAGAGAATTGCTCTAACGAGCTGTATGCCATTACAATTTTAATAAATCCCGGCTTATTAGGATGCGTCAACAGACAAAGGAAAGTAGGATTTATCACTCGCTCCATTTCTTCTGAATTTCTTTCGCCAATCCCACACAACCTTCACCTTCCGCTACATAACTAGGTTGTGTTCGCCATTAATGACCATTACTACATAGAAAGTTAGCAATTCCTCAGACAACCGTAAACTTAAATTATAAACCGTTAAAAAGTAGGTTTGATAGGTAAGTGAACGAGCTTTTTCCCCAGTGGGAACGCCAAGGACTTTTTTGGTTACTTTGCCTCATGGTACCTACTTTTGGTTGTAGTTCTTGACAAAAGTTACTCGCAGGTAAGCGAAGCGCTAGGAAATGATTTTGACTTTAAAAAAGTTTACAATAATTGCCAAACATTGGCCGCTATTTTAAGCACCAGCAGCCGAAAATTAACTGTTAACTACTCCTGCTGCGTCGTCAAAAGTTAATTTTCGGCTGCGGTGAAACGTCAAATCTATGAAATTGCACTTGTGCTATTTGTTGAACAAGTTATACTTGTCTTATTAGTTGTACAATGTTGAGGTAGTAATGAGAGTAGTAAATTTTTCGGAAGCTCGGAATCATTTAAAAAACGTTTTAGATCAAGTAGTTGAAGATCTTGATTTTACGGTTATTTCCCGTAGAGATGCTGATGATGCAGTAGTGATGTCGCTTGATTCCTTCAATGGTTTAATGGAAACAGTGCATTTATTAAAAAGTTCAGCAAATGCCTCCCACTTGGCTCAATCAATTAAACAATATCAATTAGGTCAAGTTGAAGTGCACGAGCCAACTGATGATTGAGCTATTAGCATGGACGAAAGATGCTTGGGTCGA
The DNA here is from genome assembly GCA_964454125.1 of uncultured Kangiella sp. Taxonomy (GTDB): domain Bacteria; phylum Pseudomonadota; class Gammaproteobacteria; order Enterobacterales; family Kangiellaceae. The sequence continues at coordinate 1,633 of CAYVSL010000043.1, read as the reverse complement.
CTATATTTATTGGCAAAGCCAAGAAAAAAAAACGATAAAGCGCATAAATAAATTGCTTTTGGATACTCTAAGAAGTCCGTTTAAAGGTATTGGAAAGCCGGAACCTTTGAGAGAAAATTTATCGGGTTTTTGGTCGCGAAGAATTGATGAGGCAAATAGGCTCGTTTATGTAGTTGATGAAAATCGGCTCACAATAATTTCTTGCCGATACCATTATGAAAAGTGATTTAACAGAAAGTTGTTGCCGATAAACTGCAAAACTTAGTGTTAAAGCGCTCTATTTATTGAGAGCGATTTAGCCAAACAAAGTGCCAGCTTGAAATAATCAAGTGTGGTAGTATTTGGAAGTTCAGCATTTTAGTAACACTGGTTCTAATCTGAAATAATTATATTTAGATCCAACCATTTTTAGAATGTACAAAATCGAACAGCCGCGCCAAATTAACACGGCGCAAACAAAAAATAGCGTAGGGGAAAACTTATGGGATGGAAAGGAACAGTTCGCTCAATTGGAGCAGCGGTTCGTGCGGCAGAAAGAGATGAAAAACGGCGACAACGAGAGCTTGAGAAGCAGCAAAAACAATATGAAAAAATGCAAGAATTGGAACAAGCAGAATGCGAAGTCGAAGTATATGAAAATCATATTGAGGTGATTCAGTCCATTCATAGAGAATGTAGTGACCCGATTGACTGGAAAAGTATCGCTATATCAAAGGAACCTCAAAATCCTGAAAACTTAAAGAACCATGAAAAAGCAGCTAAGTCAGATGCAGAAAACTATAGCCCAAGTTTTATAGATAAACTTTTTAAAAGAGATGGAAAAAAACGAAAAAGGCTTGATGAGAGTATATCAAGTGCTATCGAAGAAGATGAAACTGAGCATAAAGAAAGTGTAGCTCGCTGGGAGAAAGAGCTGTATGACTGGAAAAAACGTGTAGATATAGCACAGCTCCTTCTTAAAGGGGATGGAACAGCAAAAATAGATGCAATTAATTATCTTGACCCATTCTCTGAAATTTCCACTCTTGAGTCTAGTATATCTGTCTCCGTCGGTAGTGCTGGGGTTGTTGAAGCGACAATTCATATACATGGAGATGATATTGTTCCTAGTGAAGTAAAGATCTTACTTAAAAGTGGCAGGCTCTCTGTAAAGAATATGCCAAAAGGAAAATTTAATGAAATTTACCAAGACTATGTATGCAGCTGTGTATTAAGGGTGGCAAATGAACTGTTTTGTGCAATCCCAGACACCATCGTAATTGTTACGGCTGTTGATGAATTACTTAGCACCAAAACAGGACACTTAGAAAAATCTCCAATATTATCTGTTTGCGTACCACGTAAAACATTGGACTCTCTTAATATGAATAATATTGATCCATCTGACTCAATGAGCAACTTCATCCATAACATGTCATTTAAAAAAGCCAAAGGTTTTGAGTTAGTTGAACGTGTCGAACCAAAGCTTCTATAAAGTGTTTAATTCAGCAGCTAACACATATGAGCCAGATCTAAGTCAATAGACATAAGAAAATGATTTCAGTTGATTTAATAGAATTAATGAATCAATGCAGAATCAATGGGGACACGTCTTTCTTTGCTCTATCAATTTATTTGTGATACTGTACCTTAT
>CAYVSL010000042.1:0-28211 GCA_964454125.1 uncultured Kangiella sp. | reverse complement strand
GCGAAAACTTAGTGCTAAGTCATTGATTTTATGTGCAGAGACAGATCTACACCCGCCTGTAAATAGGCTAAATCAAGTTTGTCCTCCTCTTTAACTAAGGAATGTGGTAATGGTTAACTGTGCAAGGAGTTAGCCGCACCAATTGTTGTTGAGTCGCGCTTTTAGATATTATTGTCAAACTAAATTTGATTAGCGAATAATTAGTTAGTATAGACCTAACCGTTCCTAAGATTCGAGGGGATGGCGCTAAACCCCGATAAGGGTAGCTACTTAATAGTTCAGACAACGTTTCGCGGTAAAAATGCTTTTGGTGGAGTCATAAAAAATACCGTCAAAGCCAAGGAGTCGCTCAATGAGCAAATTTTAGAAATTATTGAACAGTATTGATTAGCAATATTATAACTGAAGAGCAAAATTAAGTGACCAAAGAAATACAAATTTACTCAGCATTATTACAGGACATTAAAACTCGTATTCATCGAGGACAACAAAAAGTTGCTCATTCTATTAGTACTGAGCTGACGGAAATGTATTGGGATATTGGAAATATGATCCATGAGCGCCAGCAAAATGAAGGTTGGGGAGCAGGCATCATTCCGAGACTAGCAAATGATATCGTCAACGAATTACCCGAAGTAAAAGGTTTTTCTGAGCGAAATTTGAAGCGAATGTTACGATTTTATCGGGAATATGCTGCATCGGAAGTGGCCGACGGAAAAGTGCCACAGGCTGTGGCACAATTGCCATGGAGTCATAATGCATTGCTAATTGAACGAGTTAAGGATGTTAGAGCAAGACTATGGTATGCCGAACAGATAATGATCGAGGGCTGGAGTCGCAACTCGCTAATGCAAATGATAAAAAATAACGTTTTTGAGCGACAAGGGGCAGCGGTGAGTAATTTCACCAAAAGATTACCCGAAATCCAATCGAACCTAGCTCAACAGACCTTAAAAGATCCTTATGTTTTCGATTTTCTTACTTTGTCTGAACCCTTCAAAGAAAGGGAGTTGGAGACAGAATTGCTCAAACACCTTGAGAAGTTTTTGCTTGAACTTGGTGGTGGATTTTCCTTCGTAGGTCGCCAATATAAAGTTGAAGTTAGTGATCAAGACTTTTACATTGATCTGCTTTTCTACCATTTGAAACTGAGAGCGTTTGTGGTCATTGAACTTAAAAGAGGTGATTTTAAACCAGAATATGCCGGTAAAATGAATTTTTATTGTTCAGTGGTAGACGACAAACTTAGACATTCGACTGATAATCCGACAATTGGGTTAATTTTATGCCAAACCAAAGATCGTATTTTGGCTGAATATGCCTTGCGCGGTATTCAAAAGCCTATTGGTGTTTCCGACTATGAACTAACCAGAGCATTGCCGGATAACTTAAAAACGAGCTTACCCAGCATTGAAGAATTAGAGTCTGAGTTAGCTAGTGATATAGAAAATGCAAATGATTGAATTGTTAGCACCAAAACAAAAGCTTTTCTTATGTGGGGACGCGAATGGTAAAGCTATTGAATGGCATATATTTAAAAAACACTGAGCAAGAATCAGAAGTTCTTACATTTGGCAAGTCCAAGGAAAAAAATCGATAAGGATTCAACAGACGGAATTTCTCGATTTGGTGGAGTGTTCCGCGAACCCAGCTATACAAACGCATACTTTAAAGCTGCAAAAGTGCTTCTTGAAAAAGCAAAAGATAACGGAGAATTGGATGAGCTTGGATTACCCATTTTTTATCTTATTCGCCACACAGTAGAACTCAAAATCAAATCTTTACTTACAATAATTTACGACATTTGTGATATGAGTAGAGAACTGTACCCTGAAAAATATACCGATGAAATAAAACCTTCGAAAAGACAGATAGATAGGCTAAATACAAGCCATAATATTGAGAAACTTTATAACGACCTTAAGAATTGCTGTGAAGAATTAGAAATGGTATTCCTACCAAACAGTTTGTTGCCTGTTTTGACCATTATTAAGACTTATGAAATTAACCCAACTTGGTCTCGTTACAATAGGTCAGGAGAAGGTCATCACACCAAAGATGAGGTAACGCTACCAATTATAAGGTTATTTGATGACTTAGAAAAACTGTTCCAAGAATTGCACTACGATAATGATGACTCACTTGAGTCTAAGCTTTATTCGGAGTATCAAGCACTTATGGTTAGGGGTGATGAGAAAAATTACTAATCTGTCAGTTGTGGGTAACGCCGCTGGTGAGTTCTTGGTTATTCTATTCCTTAGCGTACGTTTTCGTACCATTGGACTTCAAACCCCTTATTCTAGGATTATAAATGATTGGCGAGTTTTTGTTGGGGATCGAAATTAGTAAAAATGGCCTACTAAACCAATATATCTAAACCTACCAATGATTCGATTGCTTCACGCCTTGCAAGATTTTTAGTCTCAATGTATTGGGAGATTGAGCGATTAGTTGATTTACCATCGGACTCCCTATTCTCAAGACCTGATAGCTGGCTACGGCGTTGAGGACTTAGAGTAAATAGATTTTTGCTTCGCTCGGGCCGAGTGATATTGTTTTGAATTTCAATCGTTTGAGGTTCAGAAATTGGCGGTTTAGTTCGATTTGAAATACCAACAGGGAGAATTTCCGTTGATGGAACTTTTTTGGCAGGCAAAACAAAAGGATTATTTGTCAGATTAATATTCAAACCATGCCTCTTGCTTTAAATCTAGAATAATCAGTGAATTTACAAATTATAGGTTATTTTTGTTGAGATTTCTTTTTTGCCACATCATTTCTTAGATAGACGGGTTGTAAAAGCTCAGGCTTTAATATTTCATGTTTGTCATAATGATCACTAGCAATTGCCAGCATCATTTCGGCATTCGGAAAATGTATTGGCAATAATAGAGCTTTCATTGCTTCTATCTCCGCTGAATGTTGATAGACCGCCCAACCTGTACCGGCTTTTACCCACTTGGAATGATCAGCAGAAATCGATCCGCTTGCGGCTGTTAAGCGCGGATCCAATACTATGTTTTCTGCACCGATGACTTGTTGAGGGTGTATTTCCTTTGGAATCCCCTCCTCCCCTCGTTTGAATCCTGCAAAATAGACTTCTTGCATTCTGGCATCTATCGACGACAAGCAAATCGAATGATTGTTATTGTTAAAGGCTTCAGCAGCTAAAATTTGCAGCGAAGAAATAGCAATGCATGGTAATTTTGCCGCATAAGCTAATCCTTGAGCAACGGAAATAGCGATCCGCAAACCAGTAAAAGCGCCGGGGCCAACGCAGCAAGCGATAGCATTCAACTGATTTAGAGCTATGTTGCTTTCTTTTAATACTGAATCAATCATGGGTAACAGTCGTTCTGCATGCTTTCGAGGTGCAAGCTGAAATCGTTTAACGATATATTTCTCATTAAGTAAAGCGACGGAACAGGCTTCCGTTGAGGAATCGATTGCAAGGATTTTGCTCATTGTTGTTTTTCCTTTGGATTATCTTTGTCAACATCAGATAAATACTCGGATAAAAACTGGGTAACAATGTCCTGATTACGGGTTCTTTTCATATTGGGTAGACTGTTAATGAAGATCCCGCCGTAATCTTTACCCACTAAACGAGGATCGCAAATACAGACTACGCCTTTGTCTGACACGCTCCGTATTAAGCGCCCGGCCCCCTGCTTAAGACTTAACACCGCATCTGGTATCTGCAATTCATAAAAGGGGTTGCCTTTTTGCTGCCGACAACGGGTGATTTTAGCATTAAGAACCGGATCATCTGGCGGTGCAAAGGGCAGTTTATCGATCACAACTAATGCTAGGTTGTGTCCACTAACATCCACCCCTTCCCAAAAACTGCCTGTCGCAATCAAGACCGATCGGTCTTCTTCAACAAATCGTTGCAATAGTTCATCTTTACTGGCTTCTCCTTGCACTAGGCAATTGAATACATTCAACTCTCTAAGCTTTTCCGCCGCCAGATTAAGTGCCCGGTGGCTGGTAAACAGTAGAAACGAGCGGCCATGAGTCGTTTGCAGCAGAGGCAAACAGGCATCGATTACCGCATTGGTATGTTGCCGATGGCTGGGGGATGGCAAATTGCGCGGAACATACAAATAGGCTTGTTTTTGATAGTCAAAAGAGGAAGGAAGGTTCTTTTGAACCACGCCTTGCCAACCTAACTCATTGATATAATGTTCGAAATTATCATTAACCGTTAGGGTTGCCGAGGTCATGATCCAACTAGATTTGGCATATCGCTGACGACTTGCCTGAAATAGCTCAGCGACATCAAGTGGCGTCGTATTTAAACGGAAACCGCCTCGATTGGTTTCGTACCAGTTAATTGTGCCTTTGTCAGAATGGGCTCCTAAACTAAATTCTTCTACTGTATGTTTGAATCCTAATAGTCTCTCAAAACAAGATTCAAGCACTTTTGTTCGAGTCGAATTAACTTTAACTACATCTATTAACTTATTGATTTTTGATAATAATTCATCAAGAGCCTCTTGTTGTCGATGGTTAGAATACCACTCTTCTTTAATATCATAATCAGGCAAGATCAGGCGAAATTCTTTTACCTGTTTCGCGAGCCTTTCGGAGTCTAATAATAGATCGCGACTATCTGTCACTTGAGTTCGATATTCCAGTTCCACTTCTTTGCACAGTTCGTTAACCTGACGACTGGTCAGTGAGTTACCATAAAAATGATAAGCTGTTTTGCTTAGATGATGGGCTTCATCAATGATGAAAATATCCGTATCGGGCAGTAATTCTCCAAAACCATCTTCTTTGAGTACTAGATCAGCCAATAATAGATGATGGTTTACCACCAGAACTTTGGCTTTTCTGGCCCGTTCTCGTGCTGCTGACAAATAACATTCATCGATAAACGGACAATCCTGACTTAAACAATTTTCTGCCGTGCTAGTGATTAAAGGAATAATCGATGATTTTTCCGGTAAAACTGACAAATCACCTAAATCACCACTGAGTGTTTTATCACGCCAACGATTAATAATACCCAGATGTTTCACCGCTCTAGGATCCGGTAATCGCCCAGAGGCCAGAGTGTTTTCCAATCGATATAAACAAAGATAATTGTTACGCCCTTTCAACAAGGCGATCCTTGGGTTCAATTGTAAGATTTTTAAAATGGCTGGTAGGTCGCGTTTAAACAGTTGATCTTGTAGGTTTTTGGTTCCCGTTGAAACGACCAGTTGTTTTTCAGACAGCAACGCTGGCAACAAATAAGCAAATGTTTTTCCCACCCCAGTGCCAGCTTCGATCACTAGATTGGTTTGATTTTGAATGGCTTCATTAACGGCAACCGCCATTTGTTGTTGCACATCACGTGGTTTAAAGTCGGGGTTAGCTTGTGCAAAATGACCATCTGCTCCGAGACAATCCATGATTTGCTGATTAGGTATTTTCAATCTTGTTCGGCCTGTTATCTGAATCAGGGGATCCCCATACCAACTCACCGATTGCTTTATACTTTGCAATGGTCATGGATCCTCTTTTATCTTGTGGCAAATTTGCCATTTCTTTATCAATAATACTTCTTTTAATCGTGTAAATTTGAGTGGGTAAATACTCGGCGTTATAGATAACCATTAATAAATTAGTCCATTTGGACTTCAGGCTAAGCTTACCCAGTTTTTGGCGAGCTTTTCCAGCCTTAAAAATCACTCGACCTTTAATCAAATAATGATCAATTTTTTGTTCATTGATTGGCACTTTCTCTGAAGTGTTAGGATCTATTTTGTCGGAAGCATCAATGCCATTAGATTGTTCGTTTTTGCGTAGACCCAAAATATTAATCGCATCAAATCTCGCTAACTCCTCCGTCACAGGTAATGCCTGACCGGTTTGCTCACGGTAATCGGCTGCAAGTTTGCGTGTTTGGGTCATTAACTGGTTAATGTCATAACTGGCTAACGATGCAGGAAGATCGGATGAGTTCATTTTGTTTAGAGTTATATGATGGTGTGGTTATTCGAGAAGTCTAACATATTGAGGTCATTTGGTTTCAAGTCAAATTCATGATTTCATTCAAAAATTTCTTGTATATGATGAACTTGTTGATAAATCTTAAGTGGCGAGTGAACAAACAACTCATCAAGCGTATTGGCACCACTGGTGACTCCAATCGCATCGACACCGGCGTTATTAGCCATTTTTAAATCATGTACACTATCACCAATTACAATTGAGCGTTCGGCTGGTATGGATGTTCTGGCTAATAAACGATTGACCATTTCCGGATGTGGTTTGGACATTGCTTCATCAGCACAAATAGAATATTCAAAGAAATCTAGCATATTGACAGAGGCTAAAGCCCTATTTAATCCGACCCTAGCTTTACCGGTTGCGACAGCAACAACGTATTCTTTTTCTCTTAACCAGTTAAGCAAAGAAAGAGATCCCTCAAACAGAGGGCTAGGTGTGGTGTCCAGTTCAATGTATTGCTCGCGATAAATATCGGTAAGCTCTTTACGGTATTTTTTCTCGGAGCTAGGAAATATTTTGCCCAATACCGCATCCATGCTCAAACCGATAGTACTTTTAACGGCCTTTGCAGTCGGTATTGGTAAATCAGCCATTCGCGCCGTCTGCTGCATACAGGATATAATCCTGGCAGTCGAATCCATTAGCGTTCCATCCCAATCAAAAATGACTAGTGAATATTGTTTTTTCATAATTTGTTAACGGCTTTTCTCGATTTTATTTTTAAAGATTTGATAACCTGTTTCATTTGATCGGGTATCGGCGCTTCAACTTGCATTTTTTGTTCAGTATCCGGCAAAGTAAAACTAAGTTTTTGTGCATGTAGCATAAAAGTTTTGATATTAAGACGCTGTAAAATAGTTTGATCTGAATTGAGATCACTGTACTTATCATCGCCCAACAGTGGACAACGGCAATATTTAGCATGGACTCTAATTTGATGGGTACGGCCGGTGACCGGCTTCGCCTGAATCAAGCTGTAATGGCCTAAATTTTCCAATAGCGAAAAACGCGTTTCTGAAGGCTTACCTTCTTTGTCGACCAACACTATCCGTTCGCCGGATGGCCGTTCTGTTTTTTTAAGCGCTACATCCACTCGGGTTTGACCTTTTGGCCAGCATCCTGACACAATCGCAATATACTCTTTATTCATTTTACGGTGGCGTAGTTGATTTTGAAAATGGATTAAATAGGAGCGACGTTTAGCAATTAATAAACACCCGGATGTATCGCGATCGATACGGTGAGCCAGCTCCATAAATTTTTCTTTAGGTCTTAATGATCTCAAAGCTTCAATAACGCCAAAGGATAATCCGCTTCCACCATGTACGGCAATTCCAGACGGCTTATTGATGACCAAAAATTGTTGGGTCTCCAATAAAATAGAGTTTTCCAATTGCTGAACTTTATCCAGCTTAGTCAGGTGAGAATCATCTTCTTTTGCCGATACTCTAATAGGGGGAATGCGAACCACATCGCCCGTTTTTAATTTATAAACCGCTTTAATACGCCCTTTGTTAACTCTCACTTCACCTTTACGTAAAATACGGTAAATCCGACTTTTAGGTACACCCTTTAACTGTGTGAACAGATAATTATCAATCCGCTGACCGTGATGATCAGCGTCTATAGTCCAGAGCTGGACCTTATCAAAGGAAGTCAAAACGAGTCAAATTCACTATCAATGAGAATGCCGGAATTATCCGGTAATTTGATAGAATTTGCGACTGTTTTGTTAGTTTTGCGTAAAAGACAAGTCGTTAAGACAAACAAAAGTATCTATTCATTATTGGAATACATTGTCATTTAGATGCGAGTCAAGTCATTACGCAACATCGTCTTTGAAAAAATCACCTAGATGGTCATTGATCCGCCGATTCAACCAAGTTTCCATACTGGAGCCTTCTTGTTTGGCAGCGTTCATTACCCTATTCTGTTGGTCGGCAGTGAGGCTAATATTGTAATTGCCGATAAAAGGGATCGATCCCTTGGATTTGATTGGTTGGTGCATTTCGCAATAATCTTCAACACATTTTATGAAATTTTGCTTAATTTCTTCAGCGGTTTTCCCATCAAACTCCAGTAAATCCAGAGCATTGAGCACCTCCCCGGTCAATAGTAAACGCCGATCATCAAATTCGATCTTTCCAATAAAACCTTTGTGCAACAACATCAATACACTCCAAAAAAGCAAAATACCACTCGCTCGTTGGCATTCAATTTATCCTAAAATAATCAGTTGAAGTCTTAGAAAGAATGCTATCTCGCGGCGTGGCGCTATTTTTCGCGCTTCAACTGATTTTTCTAGGTTGATACAAAACTAATTTAAATATAGCAGTTATTAGATTTTTGGCGTTGAATAATTCAACAAATCACAATTATTTCAAAGCGCCTGTTTTTTATACCATTTTTACATTAGTGTTGTTATTTGGATTGCAAAGACAAAATGATTGTTATTTAGAAACTTATTTAAGTTTATGGTTTAACTCTTTGTTTTTTATATTTTATTTATCTAATGAATGCCCCTATTTAAATGATGGATGCCAATTTCGCACCTTGTTTAATGGCACGTTTAGCATCTAGTTCAAGCGCGATATCCGCACCTCCAATTAAATGTACTTGATCAAACAGCGATTTAAGTTGCAAATAAAGTTGGTTGTTTGAAAGTTGCCCAGCACACAATATAACATTATCAACCTCTAGACAGCGGCTTTGACCATCAACATTAATATACAACCCTTGATCATCAATTTTTTCGTAATGAACATGATTGATCATTTTAACCTTTTTATGCTTTAAACTTAATCGATGAGTCCAGCCAGACGTTTTACCTAAACCAGCACCTATTTTGCTGCTTTTTCTTTGCAGAAGATAAACTTGGCGCGGAGATTGCTCGATCTCAACTTTAGATGCTAGTCCACCTCGATTAACATATTGAGGATCAACGGCCCATTCTTTATTCCATCTATCAGGTCGAGTCGTTAATGATTCTGAATGAGTCAAAAACTCAGCAACGTCAAAACCGATACCTCCTGCGCCAATGATTGCGACCTTTTTCCCAACAGGTTGATTGTCCTTTAATACATCAACATAGGATAAGACCTTAGGATGATGAACTCCCTCAATCTTTGGTTTTCTTGGACTGATCCCCGTTGCAATGACGATTTCCTGGTACCCGGAATTCAATAACATGTCTTTGTTCACCAAAGTGTTAAGTTTTAACTCTACAGCGTGTAACTCAAGCATTTTAGCGAAATAGCGAATTGTTTCAAAAAATTCTTCTTTTCCGGGAACTTGTTTCGCAATATTAAGCTGCCCACCGATCTGATCAGCCGCATCATAAAGGGTCACTTGATGCCCTCTTTGAGCGGCATATACAGAAAAGGCTAAACCCGCCGGCCCCGCACCTATTACTGCAATATTTTTACCTTCAAGACTAACGTTAAAATTCAAAATTGTTTCTTCACAAGCTCTCGGATTAACTAGGCAGCTAACTAATTTATTTTTGAAAACATGGTCCAAACAAGCTTGATTACAAGCAATACAAGTATTTATCTGGTTGCCTTTGCCTTGCTCGGCTTTGTTCATAAACTCCGGATCAGCAAGAAAAGGCCTAGCCATGGAAATCATATCAGCATCGCCATTTTGTAAAACAGACTCGGCGACTTCTGGTGTATTGATTCGATTAGTCGTGATCAGCGGAATACTAATATGCGGTTTTAACTTATTCGTTACCCAAGTAAAATTGGCTCTGGGAACCGAGGTCACAATGGTTGGAATGCGGGCTTCGTGCCAACCTATTCCGGTATTAATTATTGACGCGCCCGCTTTTTCAATTAACCGGCCTAACTCAACGACTTCCGTCCAACTACTGCCATTTTCGACTAGATCTAGCATCGACAATCGGTAGATAACGATGAAATTTTCATCGGTTGATTGTCTTACGGCTTTGACGATTTCTAATGCCAGTTTAATTCGATTTTTGAATTCGCCTCCCCACTCGTCGTTCCTTTTATTCGTTTTTGTAACGATAAACTGATTAATCAAATAACCTTCGGATCCCATTATTTCGACACCATCGTAACCTGCCCGCTTAGCTAATCTGGCACAATTAGCGAAATCTTTAATGGTTTTCAAAATACCTCGCCTAGAAAGGGCTTTGGGTTTGAATGGGGTAATGGGTGATTTGATTGCAGATGGGGCAACCGAAAATGGATGATAAGCGTAACGGCCAGTGTGTAAAATTTGCATTGCAATTTTTCCGCCAACCGAATGAACCGCTTCGGTTACTTTTCGGTGTTTATACACCTGCCAAGGAAAGCTCAACTGACTACCAAAAGGCGACGCCCGACCGGCAAAATTAGGGGCGATACCACCAGTTATAATAAGTCCCACTCCACCTTGCGCACGTTCTTTAAAATATTGAGCCAGACGTTCAAAGCCACCTCTTTTTTCTTCTAAACCGGTATGCATCGAGCCCATAATGACTCGATTTGATAATCGATGGTTATGCACCATCAAAGGCTCAAACAGTTTAGGATAGTTCGAATTAGGCGGTTCAGGTTGATTTTGTTTCATTTTATTAGGACTCTTTTTAGAATCACGAACTTTTAATTTAACCAGTTTTATACAGAGTGCTTACAATAGCAATAAGAAAGATTTACTAACACTTTAAAATTGATATTAAATATCAATAATATCAAATAGATAGCGATCATTTGAAGCCTATAACAGCTTAACGAATGAATACCACTAACACTTTGTTAACGATTGGTATAAGCTAGCCAATTAAACCAGTCAATTTGGTATCTCAACACAGGGATTTTGACTGGCTGAACCAGTCAAAATCCCTGTGTTGAGGCACTCGTAAACTTAAGGAATAAAATGACCAAGCTATTTAAGAATTTGTGGTACGGCTTCGATCTGAGTCGAAAAATCTTTTTAAACTTTATATTTTTTCTGATACTTATCATGTTAATCAGCTTTATGGCCAGTTCTGGCGGAAAACCGACTGTCGAAAATGGAGTGGCACTAGTCCTACAGCCAAATGGTTTTATTGTTGAACAATTGACTTACGTTGATCCGATCGAAAAGGCGATGCAAGAAGCTGCTGGCGGTCAGGACGTGCCCGAGACATTACTTTACGACTTAATTGATGCCATTGAAAACGCCAAAGATGATAAACGAATTACAAGTTTAGTCATTTCTACAAGCTATCTATGGGGTACCGGTGTTAGTAAACTTGAGGACCTATCGAAAGTGATCACAGACTTTAAGCAAAGCGGTAAAAAGGTGATTGCATTTGGCGATTATTTTTCTCAGTCACAGTATTTCCTAGCGGCACAAGCCGATGAAGTCATTATGAATCCCCAAGGCGGCATTTTACTGACTGGTTTTTCTAGGATAGGCACTTACTTCAAATCATTGTTAGATCAATTAGGAATAAATGTGCATGTTTTCAAAGTGGGAACCTACAAGTCAGCGGTAGAGCCCTATATTCGTGATAATATGTCAGATGAGGCGAAATTAGCCAACAAAGAATGGATGAGTGATCTGTGGAGTGAATTTAAGGAAAATATTGCGAATTCCCGTTCAATAACCTCAGATGATATTGCCAGTTATATCAACCATTACAAAGAAAATTTGTTAGCCGCTAATGGCGACACAGCCAAGATCGCTCTCGACGCAGGACTGGTCGATAATCTCATGACCCGTATCGAGTTTAGAAACAAAATGATCGCACTTGTAGGAATGGATGATAAGACTAAATCCTATAAAAACATTAGTCACTTCGAATACCTAAAAGCCATTCGCCCTGCCGTTGAAACGATTAATCCTCATACCAATAAAGTAGCGGTTATCACAACCAAAGGGGAAATACTGGATGGTGAGCACAAAGAAGGCGTCATTGGTGGAGATACCATCGCGCGTTTAATTAGAAAAACCCGAAACAACAAAAATGTAAAAGCAATCGTACTTCGTGTGGATAGTGGTGGTGGTAGTGCGTTTGCTTCTGAGGTGATTAGACAAGAGTTAGTTAAAGCACAAAATGATGGAATTAAAGTCGTGACTTCAATGGGAGACGTGGCTGCATCAGGTGGTTATTTGATAGCGGCTTCATCGGATGAAATATGGGCTCATCCGACGACGATTACTGGCTCAATTGGTGTATATGGGATGTTTCCAACATTTGAAAAACCACTAAACAAATGGGGGGTATTTCGTGATGGCGTTGGTACAACCAAATACTCGAACCCTATTGATAGTGGCATGCCATTATCGGATGATTTTGCCCAAATCATACAGTCGGGAGTTGAAGCGACTTATGATAATTTTATCACGCTTGTTTCAGAAGGCCGAGGTATGAGCAAATCAGATGTCGATAAAATCGCACAAGGCCGTGTTTGGTCCGGGAAAAAAGCTCATGAAATAGGACTAGTGGATCACTTGGGCGGATTAACTGACGCAATAAAATCTGCGGCCAAGTTAGCCGAAATGGATGATTACGATATTCTTCACGTTAAGAGAAAGCTATCTGAAAATGAAATTTTCTTAAAACAACTATTTAACCAATCACAAATGCAAGACCTTGTTCATCAAAAACAAAGGGTTAACCAAAAATATGGCTTAAAAGAGAAACTCATGAATGAAATTAGCTCAGGTCTAAAATTACTTAGTCAGTGGAATGATCCTAACAACACATATGCTATTTGTTTTTGTGAGGTAAATTAATTTAACGACGGGCGGATCGGTCGACCATAATTCGCCCTATCAACTCTCTGCCTGACCGACTCATTACCACTGTTGTTGATTTTGTTGTTTATAAAACCCTTGTCGTTGGTTATCATTAGTCTGAACAATTAAAGGACAAAAGCCAGTAATGAGCAGCAAACGTGTTTACATCGCCTATACTGGCGGCACTATCGGTATGAAACCAAGTGAAAAAGGGTTCGTACCTGAAGCCGGTTATTTTGCCGAGCAAATCAATAAACTTCCTGAATTATCCTATCCCGATATGCCCGATATTGTCGTGCATGAATATGATAATTTAATTGATTCATCGAATATCACACCAGATGACTGGTACAGGATCTCAGAAGATATTAAATCAGTTTATGATGAATTTGATGGTTTTATTGTTTTGCATGGTACGGATACCATGGCTTATACAGCCTCTGCTCTGTCCTTTATGTTGGAAGATCTCTCCAAGCCCGTGATTGTTACAGGCTCTCAGATCCCTTGGTCGCAAATGCGTACCGATGCCAGAGACAATCTGATCACATCCCTTTTACTGGCTTCCCAATATGATATCCCCGAAGTTAGTTTGTATTTTCACAATCGATTGTATCGAGGAAATCGTGCCCGTAAGGTTGATGCCATTGGTTTCCATGCCTTTCAATCTCCCAATTTTCCGGCACTGGTTAAGGTTGGGGCTCAAATCCAGGTTAATCAAGAAATCCTATTAAAAGATCCCTCTAAGCCACTGAAAATCAACAAGATAATGCAGCCTAAAGTTGTTGTATTAAGTCTTTTTCCTGGATTTTCGGCTGATATGCTTGAAACGGTTTTAAACTCTGGTATCCAAGGTGTGGTATTGATGACCTATGGAATGGGCAACGCTCCCTGTAACGATCTAAAATTTTTACACTTACTTTCAGCTGCCAATCATGCCGGTATTATTATTGTCAATTGTACTCAATGTTTGGTCGGTGGGGTTGATATGAGTAGCTATGAAACAGGCCAAGAATTACTGAGATGTGGCGTGATCAGTGGATTCGATATGACTCCAGAAGCCACCTTAACCAAACTGAGTTATTTGCTCAGCAGCGAATGCAGTGTGGATGAGATAAAACAAAAAATGCAGATCAGTCTGCGAGGGGAGTTGTCCCGTTAAGTTAAGTTATTCTATTTAAAAGCGATTTTCCAAACCCCATCAAAACGTTTTCTTAATAGGGGTTCGGGTACATATGGTACAAAAGGAGAGTATTTTTACCTCCACATAAATTGGCTCTTTATCTTTTCCCTTAATTTCTTTCAATATCAGCACGGCATCCTGAATATTTTTGTCGTGGGGGGTTGTGCATAAACGGCATATTATTCGCTTAACACGCTACAATCCCTATAATACGGCGCCTACAGACTCACCGCGTTTTTGAGAAGATAATTCTATAATTATGGCAGCTAAAATAACCTCGAATATTGATAGGTTAAGCCTGTAAATGAATTGCCTTCGCTAGCGCCGAGAAATCATGAATATTTTCAGAATCTACAAATGAATAAAATCCCGAAAAATTAATATGAAACCAGGCTACAGGTGATATTCTCTTTAATTCCTCAAGATTTTCCATGATCCCTTTCTGTTCATTGAAATCTTTAAGTTCTGAGAGAATTTGAGCGTTATAATGAATAACACAATTTGCAATCAGCCTTGCACACTCATTCCATAGCGTTAACTCTGCATGATGACTGCCTCTGAATTTCTTACCGTTTGTTTCTGCTATGACACGCCTTAACTGATGGTATGCTTCACCTTGATTGAGAGCACGTTGAACATGCCGACGAAGTGTTTCACTATCAATATAATCTAGTATATATTGAGCTTTTATTGCTCTGTCATATTCAGCTAATGCTTTTAGAGTTGCTGTGTTCGATTTATACCGGCAAAGTTTTTTAATAAGTACACTCTGACTGGTTTTGTGCTGTCCCAATGAAATCATTAATCGACAGATATTATCCCATTCTTTTGTGATCAACTCCCAATCTATTGGAGTCCTCAACGAGATCAACTGTTCGGCATCTTCAGTATTTTCCACCTGAAACATTTTCTCAAAATGATTTTTAAACGTTTTGTATCGCGGTGCAAATTGATAACCAAAGAAATGGAGTATGGCAAAATTATATCTATTTGTCCCGTGAGTATCGGTTGACAAAATATCAGGCTTAACATCAGAAGTGTTGTTATAGAGTAAATCAAAAATGTGATGGCTTTCGTGATCATCTGCACTAATAATTTTGCTATCTGCCGGTATATGATTAAGCACTAGTGTCACCGCTGATACGCCTTTGTCTTGGCCGAAGTATTTAGGTGAATATCTAGCCATTAAAGAGCTAAAACGACATTCAAACTATAATCATTTTCTCCCTGATTGATCCACTTACTGGTATTTTTTATTTGGTCTTCTAGTAACTCATTTAAACCAGTACTTAATTCTGAAATTGTCACTTTCAGCATAGGTAGTGACATGGATTCACTCAATCGCTTTTGATCGACTTTATTAACGAGATAATCATCAAGCGGCCGGTATTGATGGCTATGATGGATGTAACAAACATCGTTATCGAGTGCTACAAGAATTTTTCGGTACAAATAACATTCGAAGAGAAAGGGATCTACAGCTGGATTTTCTTGATCATCGTTTTGAATATAATGTAAATCAGACGGACGGATCAGTGCCTCATTTATCGTCTTAATTTCTCCATATTGACGAATTTTCTGTTTTGCCAAAACAACTTGATTAGCGAGTTCAAAATTAACTTTATCGATTTCAAACTCTAGGGTCATAAATAGCCGTCTTAAGTTACGCCTGATAGTCGATTTATTATGACGATAGTATTGCCAAACAAATTGTTTCTTATCCAGCTCTACTTTTGCCATAAAATCAGCCACTGATACTAAATCTGATTGAGGTAATATCTTGTAGATCTTCTTTAGTAAAGCCTTTGCCAGCATGGTTTCATCATCAGCGCTGCTAGCCAGTACATGTAGGACATTTGATACTTTCTTAACCGTTTGCCGAGCCGACTGGCCTCATTGGTAATTTGCGAATCACTATATTGACTCGCGTTCTGTCTGTATTTTCTGATCCCTCGATAAAAACCGTTAGTCAAATTATCGTTTATGTGGCCATAGCGTTGACATAGAAATGAGACCACATAAATACAGGACTTAGCCGGTGAAAATTGCTTCAACTGCGAGGTTCGGTAGTTTGCAATACCTATTAGCTCACCATCTGATCCTAATATTTGCGTATTGCCATCGTCAAGATTATGAAGTTTTACAAGACTACCAGAAATGGGGTTATGGTCATTAACCCAAACCACAGGTATTACTGATCTAACAGCTTTCCAAGTCGTCTCAGTATTTGGTTCGTACTCTTTTATAAAATCCCACCATAAATTAGAAGTTTCAGGTGTTGGCCAATCAAGTCCAATTGCGAGATCAAAAACCTCTATAGAATTTAGCCATGCTTTTAGTTGAATACCCGTTGTGAAAGAGGCATTTGTAAAATTGACCGCATGTATAGCAGCTTTTCTTGAGTTAAACCCAGCTTGCATCAACAACGCAGCGCTTCTATTTAAAGTCCCATTCTCTATAGCAGGAACTACCAGACCAACTTCATAATCATCTATAGTTGAATCATCACCGATAACATCTTCATTAGCTTGCGCTCGGACTCTAATAGCTTCTAATCCCCAAGGTAGACGGTAGATTAATCCCTCCTCTATAAACATCAGGGCTTCGTTGATATCATTAAATTCATGCTCTGTGAGAATTTCACCTCTTAACCAAACTGCCAAAATTTCTTTCCAGTCATCAGGTAAATTACGAGGAGTAAAAGGTGCAATCTCAAAAACCAATTCAGCCAACTGTATTATGGTATCTATTGATAACTGTTGCTCATTGGAGGCTATATATATGTTTGCATTTACAAGCAATACGTTTGCTTGGAGAGATATAGCGTCAAGCCTCTGACCAGTATCCAGTCCCACCCCAGCAAGAAAATATCCTTTACGTTGGCGTGTAGTTGTGACATTCCATATATGTTTAGCTCGTTGGGCTAATACGGAATCGAATAGCTCTTTTAGCCCTTCTTGCTCTTCATTGTGACGGTTTAACCTTCTCTGCCATAGTGAAGATTGAAGAATTACATCAAGTGCATTTGGTATATCAGCTATTGGAACATCTTCCTCGCCCAACATACTAAGAAGAGCTGTATCTAGACTTACGATGTGTTTATTCCACGCACTTTGCTGTATCTCTGTCTGCTCTTCGGCCTCATTAGCAACATCAGGGAAACTCCATGCTTGAGTATTGTTTAAAACATACTCAAGAAGCCTTTCAATATTTCCCCCTTCTATACTCTTAGAGATTCGACTGACGAGAGCGCCTACAAGAAGAGCCAAGCCACTCTCCATGTTTCGCGCCTTTGTATCTTCTACTAACCTACGCCACTGAGTCCTAAACCAATCATGTCTTTCAAATATTGGATAGAGGACTAACCCATGGGTATCAACAAAAGCTCTACCAGCTCTACCAATCACATTTTTAAATTCAGATGCATCAATTGTATTTCTATTACGCGTTAATGAATAAATAATAACGGCAGTTGCAGATAGATTAAGACCTTGGGCAAGGGTGGGAGATGAAACTGTAACTTTCAAAACACCTTCGCGTAACAATTTTTCCATTTCTTTCCTGAAAGGAGTCGGAAGAGCACCATGATGAACAGCTACACCTATTTTTAAACATTCAACAATTGGATGATCATCACCAAGCCATTCATCCCCTAACACTATTGCCAAATCTAGTTTCTGCAATGGAACCGACAATACTGAGTCGAGCGCCCCTCGCTTATGCAGGTCTATAATATCTTTTGCAAAACTATTAACTGACCGCTTTTCTGGGCAATAGATTAAAACTGTATGGTTATCCTGAACTAATCTCCAAGTAGCGGCTAAGGTTAGTTCTTTTTTATTTCTTGGAAACGGAGTGGTTCTTCTACCAACTGGCAGAATAAAGGGATGAATATAATTAGGAATAAATGGCTGCTCTTCACCAATAGTAAAGTTAATTCTTCCAGTATTCGCTTGCCATACAATTTCGCCGAATCTTAAATCTGTAGGTCGCCATATAGATTGTATAGCACCGCCTTCCTTATCTCGTCTCAACCAGTTAACAAAATCTTCTAACTGATCTCCATCAGGTAATATGGCTGAAAGGCAAACAATTCTTCTTTGCTCAGCATCATCGCGTTTTAATAGTCGCTGAATTTGCACCTCATAACTTATTTCTCGCTCATTTAGACCAATCATATGCCCTTCATCTAAAACCACGAGACCAACATCATCGATTAGTGAAGGGTCGTTTCTTAATGCAAAATCTAATTTTTCTGGTGTTCCCACTACTATGTCTTGTGACTTGATTACATTCTGTTCAAAATCACTTGTTCCAATACTTCCATAAAGTGAAGAAACTGATTTACCCAACGGTAGAAATGTTTTACGAAGTGATGCCTCTGTCTGAGCAGACAACGCCCTGAGCGGCGTAATAAAGAGCACACGCTTTCCAATAGATAAACATCGAAGAATACATAATTCTGCGATGCGCGTTTTACCCGCGCTAGTTGGCAATGAAACCACAAGATCATCAAAATCACTAACCGCTCTCCTAGCCCCCTCTAGCTGGGATGGCCAAAGATCAATTTCTGCTTTATTACGTTTAAATAATGAAGCAATAAATAGCCAGCGTAGTAGCGCCCAATCTTCACTATTTTCCTGATCAGGCGTGATAGGAAGAACCATATGAAAGCTGGACTCCCAAAGATCACGAAATAGGTATTTTGTTATTCTCAAAACCCACCATTGTGGCAGCATGTTAAGCTCTGCACTAATAGACAAGCTATTTTCTATCCGATTAATAGCACCTTCAAGCAGTACGGAACTTCCTGTTTCTAGTGCGAACAGAAACTCAAAAATTGCAGAATAATAATTATCGGTTATTGCCAAATCAACTATAGGTAACTCAATTGATGCTATTCCAAATTCTTCTGCTTGATCCTCTGTCTCAAGTTGATCGTTAAGTTGGTCAATTTCAAAGCCTATTTTTTCAGCTAGGGAATTATCGGAGCCAAGACCCGCTGTTTTCCACGCTAAGACAGAAGTTTCAAGCTCATCAAACTGTCTTAACATGAGTAATGACAACATTTTCTCAATTCGACTCAAATTTTCATTTTCAATACTATGATTGAGCAATGAAAATGCCTTAGCCGAAAAACGCCCTAGGTGATAACTTGATGCAGCCAATACCTTATGAAAGCCTTTCTCTGGATCATCAGAATCACCATTATGTATAACGTCTGTTATTGCTGTGGCAGATTTTTCAAACGCGGCACGGGCAAGCTCAGCATCTCCATTCAATTCTGTGAGGCGAATAGCAAGAGATAACAGTGAATAACCGTAGGACAGGAGATCATAACTAAGTCTTGGCGCAAAGTTTGGCGAACCATCAGGTAATTCACCATCAACCCAAATCATTGAACGCGCCAACCCCCGCTCAAGTAATCGCCCTCTGAAACCTGTAGCTATTGCCTGCCGAATGGCTTCTTCTATCTCCTCAATCGTCGAGGCCATCTAGCACTCCCTGATAAACACTTCCAATAAGCTCTTGGTGATTACTAACTTGGAAACCAACTGATGACTGTTTTATGTTACCGCTATAACCTTCAAAAGCTTCTTTTTGAAGTGTCTCAGGATTTGATGCGGTAAAAGTAAAAAGTAAGTGCTCAACTTGGCTATTACCAATTCCATCAACGAGCTGTGCTTTTTCTATAAGGTCTGCCAAAGCTTGACTGCCTGTTTCTCTAAGTCTTTCTGCCACAAATTCAAGAGCATGTGGCGCAGGTAAACCCTCATCAAGATCAAGCTCATCCCTTGCTTTTGACAAAACATTACGACTTAACGATTGATTGCTTTTAGCCTCGGCTTTGAGGAATTTTATTGTTTGATTTTCTTGATTTACAAGCACCCCAATAACATCATCGCCACGCATAGCCATATTGCGGTGATCTTTCCATCTCAATTTCTTGATTGGTACAGAAAAAACTGTTGCTTCATCAATATAATTTGTTGTGAGAATTTCGCCAATATCACCAGATCGGATTTTAGTTACTTGGGGGAGTTTTATCCTGAGCTTTGCCGCAGCAGCAGGCTTACCTAAGCGCTCAAGAGTGCTAGCCATTGATAAAGGGTCTATATAATAATCAGGCAAAATCTCTATGAGTTCTTTAACGAGATTTTGAAACTCTGCTCCCATAAGTTCTACTTTCTTAAATGAATGCTGACCTTGGGAATAATCAGAAACTACCGACTTATTAGTTATATTTAGCAATGAACAGTCCCTCTGTTAACCTAATGTCTGAATAGAGTTAGCTAATCTTTTTTCCTGTCCAAGCATCGTTGTATAGAAACGCTGTTCAATGCCATATAGAAGGAACTTTAGCTCGTCATCTGTAGAAATTGAAAAGCATTTATCGCTCTCGCTGTATGTAATATCCGTACAATAGTCATGAATATAGTCCAGCATCTGGGCTTTCTCATGAAGCTCTAAACGTGCAAAAGAATCCATTGCAAGGGCAATTCTTTTTCTATTCGGTTTGCTAACCTTAGTGGCGCTATAGCCATCTGACAGGCTAATAAAGGACTCGCCCAAAAAACTCTCAACTTCTTCCTGCGTAGCCTCTTTATATAAAATATCAATACCCTTAAAAACGCTAGAAATAGTACCAAGATTTCTAAAGACTAAAATATTTTGACTCTGGACATAAACGGCATCTGGGAATGGGTTAATAAATATCTTGTTTTCGCATTCTTCTATTTCTGCATTCTCACCAAGCTTTAGGATATTTCTATTTAAATACGTAGATGGAGTAACTTTCTGGAAACAGACAGCATCCTCTTGAAAAGAACACAGATATGATATCCCCTTAAATTTAGCCGATGGAATTTGGTCAAAATTTGCTGAAACAACTTCATCTTTTAATATGTCTAAACAGTAAGTTTGATTAGAAAAATTTGATATTTTGAAAAGCCCCTCTTCATCAAGATTGTGGTCAGGTGAATACTCGACAAGTGAAAACTGATCGAGATCAAACTGATAGATTGTCTGTCCAGATAAGATCTTATAATGAGGAGGCTTTTTCATCCTTTTTATTTTGGCAATAAGAAAATCCATGATTAAACCTTTTCTATGAATGTGTAATTGTTAATTCGGTAAGCCATATCCATGGCCACATCTTTTGGTAACTTGTATTTCCGTCTACTTATCAAAAAGACTGCTGCACCATTTTTTGTTATTACATTGTAGAATTCAAAGCGATACACCAAAAATAGTGGGTTGAAATATAGCGCTTGTGATAAGAACGTAAAAAGAAATAGCACCCCATACACGAAAAAAAGCGTCTCCCAATTTCCAATGCTTAGTGCCACAAAAAAATATCCCAAATAACTTGGAAGAAAACTATTGTTTGCATGTTCAATTGAAACAATATCCCCTGACTTAAAATCGTCCTTACCAAGCAATGGACATAAAAGGATACTGAGCCAAGTTAGAATAATCGGAATAAAAAAATAGACGAGATACGATATAAAATTAGGCACGTTTTCCAAATAGGGGCACAATGCAGGGAAGAAATAGCTCAAGGCGTAACCTTGTTGAACTAAAAATATTATTACTAGCAAAGAAGTTGCATTAAATGTTAGTAGAAGTCGAAAAATTAGATTCATATCAAATCCTATCAACATCTGTATCAACAATGTGCTGCATACTTTGCATCAGCGATACCTTAAATGCTTCGTCCCCAGCAAAAAGCTTATAAAACTCCAAGTCATCCTTTCGACGTTTCAACATGATATCTTTGAACAGTTTTTCAAAAGCAAGATGCTGATTATGTGGGTCAGGATTATTCTTATATTTATCGTTAAAGTCTGGATGTGACCGAATAGATTCCGCCATATTTAACAGCCGAACTCTTTGCTCTTCAGGTGTAGCACTCCACCCTTGAAACCAACGCTCATTGAAAGTTTTAACTATTTCATCAAGCGGGTTAGTTTCTTTTTCCCCATCATGAGCACCACGAGGGTTAGGATTCTGGGGGTCTACTTCTGTTTCAGACTCATCTAAACCAATTGATTGATTAAGTTTTACACGTTGAAGTCCATAAGAACTCAAATCAACGGACTCTAACAACTCATCTAACAGAGCAGCATCAGGGTCTTCAACCTTAAGTTTAGGAATAAGAAACTTCAGGAACCAAAATAGCTTCTCCCATACAACCATTTCATACGGCATGATCGCTGCCATTTGCCCATAAATTTTTACAAACTGTTTTGCCTTAATTTTGTAATCAATCTTCGCTTCATTTTCTAGGTCAAGTTCAGAGTTAAAGCGTGCTGCTGCAATATCAATGATCGGACTTAGTGTTTGCGC
Organism: uncultured Kangiella sp.; assembly: GCA_964454125.1. Lineage (GTDB taxonomy): Bacteria > Pseudomonadota > Gammaproteobacteria > Enterobacterales > Kangiellaceae. The sequence goes on along the minus strand of CAYVSL010000042.1, from coordinate 5,947 downwards.
ATCCTCATCATTAAAGTAACGAATAACAAAATCCTCCACCTCATGCCATTCATAAACCCCAACATCATCCATTGCATCTTTTAGCTCATGAAGAACATTGATGTCCGTAGCCTCAGATAGAGAAGTCGCCGTATAAAAAGGATCAAATGCCGCTTTAATATCATCAACAGTATTGAAGAAATCCAGCACAAATATATCTTCCGTCTTCTTACCCAGTTTTGGTGCTGAGCGATTAAGTCGTGAAAGTGCTTGTACACAAAGTACACTCGCAAGCTTTTTGTCTACATACATTGCACAGAGTTTTGGTTGGTCAAACCCAGTTAAATACTTGTTTGCCACGACGAGAAGGCGATACTCATCCTCATTAACACCAGCAGGCTTTTTCTCGCCGATATAGTTCTTATCAAACATTTCTTTTGTATCGTTGTCTGAAAACCCGTTGACACCTGCTTCTGTATATTCGACACCATCCACTTCTTTCGTACCTGAGAAAGCCACCAGTGCTTTAAACGGATTACCTTGCGCCTCCAAAATACGGTTAATCGCCTTATGATAACGAATTGCTGTTTCAATATTTTGAGTAACAACTAACCCCTTAGCCTTCCCTCTCAGTTTCTTCATATTCACAATTTGTGGAATAAAATGTTCGAGCATGATTTCAGCTTTGATATCTATTGTCTGCTGACTACTCTCTACATAAGCTCTAAGCTTTTTCTGTGCTTTCTTTGTATCAAACTCAGGGTTTTCCGTAATAGATTTTTCAATCTCATAATAGCTTTTATATGTTGTGTAATTGGCAAGCACATCAAGGATAAATCCTTCCTCAATAGCCTGCTTCATAGAATAAAGATGAAACGGCTTAAATGAGCCATCTTCTTGGCTTTCACCAAATTTCTCAAGAGTGCTATTTTTTGGTGTTGCAGTAAATGCAAGATACGAAGCATTACCACGCATCTTGCGTGACTTCATAGCTTGAAGGATTTTGTCCTGAGCATCTTCCAGCTCTTCTATTTCGGACTTACCCATGACACGATTCATATTGTCATGTGCTGAACCAGATTGAGAACTATGTGCCTCATCAATAATTACAGCAAAGCGTTTATCACTTAAATCGGCGATGCCATCAATAATAAATGGAAATTTCTGTATCGTGGTAATGATGATCTTCTTGCCATTTTCCAATGCAGTCTTCAGCTCCGATGATTTATGAGCAGGAGCAACAATATTCTTAACTTCAGAAAAATCTTTTATATTGTCTCGAAGTTGCCTATCAAGCAATCGTCTGTCAGTAACAACAATAACGGAATCAAATAAAGGCTGATCTAAGCCTCGTCCACCAGAAGCGCCCTCACTACTTGGATAGGTTTCAATAAGCTGGTAAGCCGCCCAAGTGATAGAATTAGATTTACCCGAACCCGCAGAATGCTGAATCAAATATGTTTTACCTACACCATGCTCTGACGCATCATTAACAATTTTGCGTACCACATCCATTTGTTGGTAACGAGGGAAAAACAGAGTTCGTTTACTCAGTTGCTCTTTGCTTGTTCCATCCAACCTAACAAAATGCTGAATAATGTTGGCTAGACTTTCTTTAGAAAATACTTCTTCCCAAAGATACGCTGTTTTATGACCATTAGGGTTTGGTGGATTACCTTGCCCCAGATTGTGTCCTTTATTGAAAGGTAGAAAGAAAGTGCTTTTTCCTGCTAGCTTGGTGGTCATATAAACTTCATCAGTATCAACAGCCATGTGTACAAGGCATCGACCAAAGTTTAATAGAGGTTGATTAGCATCCCGATCATTGCGGTACTGTTTTTGACCATGGTAACGAGCTGTTTGTCCTGTCCATGCATTCTTTAGCTCAAGTGTTATCAATGGAATACCATTAATAAACAAAACCATGTCAATTTCTTGTAGTGGATTGGCTTGCGAATAGCGTAGCTGCCGAGTGCAGCTAAAGATATTAGCTTCAAAATTCTGTTTGACCTTTTCACTGCTACTCGCAAGCGGTGCAGGATACATCAGATTTAAGTGTGCATCATCAACACTCAAACCCTTCTTTAGTAAATGTAATAACCCATGCTTTTTAATCAGACGGTCAAATCGTTCTAGCAGTTTACGCTGCCAGTCATTAGGGTTATTACGTTTAATCTTTTCAAGTTCATCTTCTTGTGTCTTTTCCAAGAACATCCAAAAGAAATTTTCATCAATTGCGTACTGCATATCAAAATCAGATGACTGACCGATTTTATATCCAGCACCATAGTTAGTAGCTTGTTCACCTTTTTTCAGCTCTTCAGAACTTGTCCCTGCAAGAAATTTTTCAATTGCAGATTCCAAAGCCTGTTCATTTGTTTTACTAACCATAATCAACCGTCCCTATTCGAAAGTTTTCTTCTTTAATTCTTCCGCTGCCTTTTGCAATGGAGCTTTCAATGCTTTTTCTAACTTACTCATACTATCTAAATGCCAATCTACCCACTCAGTCCATTGCTCTTTATTAAACCCATCAGCTTTATAAGCAAATTGAATTCTGCTGGATTTTTTATCGTCCAAACGTAACCATTCCAAAGCGTCTCCGTAATCACGTTCAATTTCTTCTTTTTGTGACTGAAGAAAATCAAAAATAAATTTATTCTCTAATGTATTTACTCGACTTATCCATAATTCCACACGTAATTCTTTTTTCAAGAACAATAAATTAAAAGGACATCCTCTAACGCCTGACCCTGCGGACAACCAATGATCTTTACTTGGACTTATATTATTAAAAAGAGAACAGGAGCTATGCTGAAATGCATCTAATGCATGTTCCCAATATTCAAAGCGCACGTTATGTCGATTTTTCAGTACAACTTCAGTAGTTTTTTCTTCTGCTTCCTTGGCATTAATACCAATCATTAACTCTTTTGCTTCAGGTGTAGGTATGATCTGATCTATGTTGATAAGTAACTGTTCACCTAGGGAATGAGGTGTAACTTTAAAACATTGGATATTGATACTTTGCCCAAGCAACCACAGAGATGTAGACGTTACTTCTTTACGAAAGTTAGCAGCAACCATCATAATCCGCTGGCTATTACCAAGATTTAGTTTCACCTCATCAAGATCGGGAGCATCAAGAAATTCGCAAATCTGTGATGAAGCATCATTCGAAGTTTCCTCACCATCATTTGAGACTTTCACATAGCGGTTTAAATATTGCTGAAAAATATCAACGATTTGGAGCTTAGTCAGGCTGGCACAATAAGAGGCATACTTCAGCGCCTGCCATACAACATCGCGTCCACTATCATCTAATTTGTTCTTGATAATGACAAGATTGCCATCCTTATCTAACGCCAATAAATCAAGCCTTTCACGAGTATCATCAAAACCATCAAATTCTTTTTGTATGATTAATAGCTCCTCACCCAATGCAGAAGGCTCATGAGCCAACCACTCTTGAAGGTGTTTACGCTCAGTAAAGCCAAGCTCACTGAATGTCTTAATCTTAACGGGGGCTATACGATTAGTTTGATTGTTAACTGTGAACATACTATCTCCTTACTATGCCACCTTGATCTTGCCCGTAACAGCGCTGTTTATCAGGGTGGTTTTATATTCTTTTAGTTTTTTAATTTGCTCTTTCAATTGGTCTATACCTGCGTTTATTTTTTCTGACTCTTCCACTATATATTGAACAATTGCAGCTTGCTCTGCACGAGGAGGAACAACTAAAAAACGAGTGGCAAGATTATTAAATCTAATACGCACTGCTCTCTGTCTCACGGCATTGCAAATAACTTGAATATATTTTGCTAATGCCATCTCTCTGAGTAAATATGCAAAATAGTGCTGCAAGATATGGTCTGATTGCGGGTCGCAAATTACATATTCTGGCGTACATTTACCATCTGATTCCGACACACCTATAGCACCTTCAAATGCATCCATGGAATTAAGTACAAGTTGCCCCACTCGAATTCCTTGATATCCACCCTCTATTATCGCCTCAGTATATCCTCCAAGCCTACGGTTTGAACGTAATGTAACTTGACCATCACGATAAGATGTAACAACACCATCATCTTTTCTTACCGCTAATCTACTCTGCGTGAATAAATTCTTAAATCGAACAACATCCCAATGCTTAGGAATCTTACCAATCCAGTCTACACCTGACTCTTTCATCGGCACATTGGAGTTTAGTCCTTGGATAGCCGCTTTTCGAATGATGCTTTGCTTACGCTCTTTTAATAGAGTTATTTGCTTTTCTTTAGTAGCAATCGCTTCGTCAATTTGAGTAGTTTTCTTATCTAAGAATTTAACTATTTCATCCTGTTCTTCAAGAGGAGGATTAACAATAATAAAGTTGTTAATTGCAGATATAGCGACTCCACCAATTAGACCAGATAGTGATAGTTTAAACTGGTTTTGAAATGCTTCTGCATATAGTGAGTAATAGATAAATCTATTTGAAATATGCTTACTATGTATACAGGCAAGCTTATTCACATAACATACATCCTGATTTGTATATGCAATTTTTTTTCCTGCACTTCCACCTTCAATGCATATTAACGCAGAATCATTTTGTGCACGCTTGTAGTTCGTAAATGAGCGTGGAATTCTAATACCATTTTCATAATCAATAAAAGAGGTGTTAACATTGATATCCTTAGATGCAATGTAAGGCCAATACTCATCTACCTCAAAAGAAAATTTATCTTTGAGCGCAGGAGCTAGACTGTCGCCATTAATAATCTTGGCAACATATTTTAACTTCGATACCGACCAAAACTCGGGAATTTCTTCAAGCCATTCTGGCGCTAACTGTTTATACGATTCATACATTGGCAATGCCGACAATACAGCCATCCTTACATCCCCTTTACTTTAGTTATGTCAACACCAAGTATCTGTGCAATTAAGCCCTCAGCTTTTTGCTCAAGGGCGATAATATCGCTTGCCACTTTTTCTAGTGAACGCAAAGGTTTCTGCCGATAGAAGTATTTATTAAAGCTAACTTCATACCCAATTTTGGTACTATCAAGATTGATCCATGCTTCATCAACATGCGGTTTTACCTCAGCAATGAAGTAACGATAAATTTCGTCGTTTAAAGGTACTGACTCAGAATCACGTAAATCACTATTTGCTTCATAGATGATAAATTCGCCAGATTTTTGAGTTGGGTGATAGCCAAAATCTAGAAGTTGATCTTCTGTACAACCAAGACGTTCAAGCAAGATTGATAATTTCTCGCCTGTAAGTTTTACTATTTTTTTCACTACTTTTACTGCCTTTTGGTCATACCAGCTCACGGCATTTAAAATGGCATTCTTCTGAGGCGATGCTAATTTAAGTTTCTGTTCTTTTAGTATCTCATTAATTTTTTCTTTGAATATATTGAAGTCATCAAACTCTTTTCCACCTACTTCATCCATAAGAAATTGTGCCACTTCTAAACAGTCATGTAGCTTCTGCCAGTATTTTTCATCCAACAATTTGGTCTTAGCCTTGGCATTAACGCTAATTTCGTTATCTTCACACCATGCAATAATTTCTTTACTGATAGATTTTAAAAAATCATTCTCATAAACCTTATCACCATATTCAGTGAATATATGTTCCATGACTTCACTGAGTTGTTTATCAAAACGCAATGGTGCAATGGCTTCTTTAGTAAACTTCGCCTTTCGACGGTCGGGCCTTTCAATATTGACTTTGTAGTAACCAAAATCTACATTATTGAAAACTTGGCTAGCAATACCGACTGGATCATTATTTTCATCTAATTCACGCTCGACTGTAGAACAATCGAGATAGTTTTTTGTTATCTCAGCAATATGCTTTGGCAGAAATTCACAGTTCTTATCACCTAAATTTTTACGCAGCTTTTTAAATAATAAACGTAACTATTCAGCGTAATTACTAAAAAAAGGGTAATAATTGCTTGACA
>CAYVSL010000041.1:0-29916 GCA_964454125.1 uncultured Kangiella sp. | reverse complement strand
CGTGCACTTTCAGTTTACAACACTCTTAATTTTTGTAGCGATTTAACAGTTGATTCTAAGTAAGCGTTCCTTAGATACACTTTCCTTAGTTTTTCTCATTCGAATGTCCAATATACGTAAAAAGTGACTAAATATCTATCTTTTCAGTCGAATGCTTAGGTTTGTAAAAAATCAAACGAGTAATCATTCCTTTGTTTTCTGGAAATGCTTTAATTTATAGATGTTTGACTTGTTACAAATATATTTTAATTATCAACAAGTTAACAGTGTACAGTGCATACAGTTTGATAAAAGAAGGAACGGTTCCTTTGTTTTCATAATTAATATATCATCAAAAACTTGCATTTAATCTTTATAAGCACTATTTTAACAAGTAGTGCTTTTGGCTAAAAGGAGAATAGGCTATGGAAGATATACCCATTCATGTAAACCACAAATCAAATCGATTTATTGATCATGTTAGATTATTTATTCGATCTCGTAACTTAGCGTATGCAACAGAACAAACCTATGTATCTTGGATACTCCGTTATATTCGATATCACGATAAGAAACACCCTAAAGATATGGGAAAAAATGAAATAGAGATATTTCTCAACTATCTCGTTTTGCAAAGGTATTGCTCCAAATCCACTCAGCGCACGGCACTTAACGCTATTATGTTTTTGTATAGTAAGTTCTTGAAAAGGGAAGATATTGGTCAATTGAACTTCAAGGCATCAAAACGTCACCCAAGAATTCCTATTGTTTTTACTCACGAAGAAGCAATTGAGGTTATTAATCATTTAAAAAGTAAACATAAGTTAATGGTGAGGCTTATGTATGGCTCTGGACTAAGGATTTCGGAGTTGATCCGCTTAAGAGTTAAAGATCTTGATTTTGGTATGAGTCAAATAATTATAAGAAATGGAAAAGGCGACAAAGACAGAATTACATTATTACCGGAGCGATTAATCGAGGCATTAAAAGACCAAATTAAACTGGTTGAGTTGACTCATAAACAGGATTTACTGGATGGGTATGGCGAAGTCTATTTGCCCAATGCGCTTTCTGTAAAATATCAAAATGCACCAAAAGAACTTAAATGGCAATACTTGTTTCCCTCCCATTTGTTGAGCATTGATCCAAGGAGTGGCAAAACACGGCGGCATCACATCAATAAAGCTACTTTGACTAAACAAGTAGCGACCGCCATTAAAAAATCAGAAATAAATAAAAAAGCATCTAGCCACACTTTTCGTCATACCTTTGCGACCCAACTACTAATAAAAGGAAGCGATATCAGGACAGTCCAACAATTGCTAGGTCACAGCGATGTATCAACCACAGAAATCTATACCCATGTTATCAAACAAGGAAATGCTGGAGTTAAAAGCCCCATTGACTTTTGAGTTCCATAATTATGCTAGGCTCCCCATTTTAACGACCATTTGTTACTTTAAAATACCTTCGATATTGTGCCGAACTTATTATTGGGTGCGGAATGTGAGTCATTAGTTTAAAGCCTGCAAACGAACTTCAATCGTTCGAGTGGCCTGAAAATTCTGGCCAACATTACATTGCCCCTGACTGATGACTTGGTAAAAATCCTGACCATCAATATTAAAAGTATTACACTGGGTTTGTGCGGTACAACCGTTTAGCCCATTAACGTTAATAGTAAAATTTTGGTTGGCGCAAAGAGAAGCGCCGCTTAATGGAAAAATTCGCATGGATTGAAAATTAACGCCAGACTCGGCAGCAAAAAAAGCGCGAGTCGCAATGACCTGGTGAGCATTCGAAATCACCGACTGACTATTAATACGTACCAGCGCTGCGGATAGTAACGCTAAAATAACAATGATAAAGAGTAAAATTGCTAGGCTGACACCTGATTGCTTATTGGAATAATTGCGAAATTTTTTGCAACCTATCGCGTTTGAGCTACTTACCTCCATCCTAGCTCTCTCTCTTAAAGGGGGAGGGGATCGATCATTCCTACCTTGAGGAGAGAAGGCGAGGTTGACAAAAATATTACTAAGGCACATTTCTTACATGTACCTCATGAAAAACTTCAAAGGATTCTGCTGTTCCGGATGGAAAGCGATTTCGATCCTGAATTACAAAATTAATCTGTAGTAAACCAGAGCGTTGCAAAGAGCCCGATTGGTAATTAAACACACTCCCATTGGCCCAAAAATTTTCACCAATGATTTCACTGGTGCCGGAAGCTGGGGGAAAGGCTAAACTGGCAGAAAATCCATAACGGCTATAACGGGAAATTAGTCCGGTATTATTGTTCAAACAAAAGGTGATTGGCGAGCTCAAAATATACAGTCGGTTTTGCGGTGAACGTTGGGCGAAATTGGTTGGAGCCGTCAAGGTGATCAAGATCTGTTGAGGGCCGGATGATACAATCGAAGCAATCGGCGAAACGACATTATTTCCCACATAAATGGACGCGGCATTGACCGGCATGATAGCGACCGATAGACCGGATTGAAAAACCAGATCATAAGCGACAATATTAATACTACTGACCGGCCCATTAGCGGGTAAATTAAAATAACTGCTGGCATTGATAATTTCCACATACTCCACACAATCAAGATTACTGGATGTGCCCGTTCTAATACTTTGAGGTAAAGCTTCTCTAACCGAGCGAGAGATTACCTCTGTCACCCATTTAGCGGTTTGACTATGTTCATTTCTGCCTTTGGCATCCATATAACCCGAAACCGACTGGCTAAGGATCTTTGCAAAAGAAACCGATAATATGCTAAGTAATACAATCACAATTACCATTTCGATCATGGTAAAACCTGTTTGTTTACTAGCTAAAATCATTAGAAATTTCCTTTATACAGACTAAAGACAAAAAGGTCGTCTTCCGGTGAGGTAATGGTTACTTCGATCCGTTTGAGATCCCTTGCACCAAAACCTTGATCAGTGCCTGCATAACTGACTACCACACTGGCTGAAAAACCATTAAAACCATTTCTTATATTTCCCAAGGCGTCTCGTGGGGGTAATTCATTCAGATTATTATAATCATCTACATCGTCAAAACGATCTCGTGTTTCTCCATCGCTGGCTAAAGTATTACTGCAAGGGATCGCTGGATTTTCATCACAGCGATATTGATTGCCAACCGGCGATTGTTCATCAAAGCGTTTGAGTGATATCTCTTCCAGATAAGCTTGCGCCAGCTCGGCGGCTTTAACCTGCATAATAGGAGAAACCGAATTTACTTGAGTGGAAGCATAAATTCCGGCAAACATCACCATCGCAATACCACTTAAAATAATGGTGATAATCAACTCAACCAGAGTGAATCCGCGATTATTATTTCCATTTAACACTGATGGATATACCCACTAGTTTCAAAACAAATTTGTTGGGTTGAATCTGCGCTAATATTTAATACTAAATTGGCGGTCTCGCCCAACTGATCAAAGGTAATAGTGGTGGCAGGGGATAGTGTCACCCCACTTTCAATACTGATCGGATAATTGGTACTACCGATGGCTAAAGAACCGCTATCATCTTGCAAGTCGATTTGATTGGACTGAATAATGAGAGAAAAACTGCGAGCAGAATCATTCATCGATAATTGTTGAGTGAGTCTGGCGCTTGAAATAATCTGCGTAATAGCGGTATTGACTTTATAATGGGTAGTTGATGAGAATTTGGATTGAACGTAGATGGCGACGATGCCCAAGATTACCAAAGTAATCACTAGTTCAATTAAAGTAAAAGCCGTTTGTTTGGCAAACGGCCTTGTGGTGCTCATAGTTTTTGATTAGCAACCTGTGGTGAGTGGAGTGACTGATGGAGCTGCACCATCTGCGGCAGATTGAGCATAGGTAACCTGACAATTAGTAAAACCTGTAAACGAATAAACTCTTTCACCAGCCGCACCATCTGCGACACTAACATCGGTGCCGCTTAAATCAACTGCAACGCTGATCCCAGCCGCAGTACCAGCGGGATAACCAAAAACGGTATCAACGGTGACTGCACCACTTAAGGTAACAGTGTCAGTTGCATTACTTTCGGATCCTTCGATGAGGGCCTTTGAATAGACTAAAGTAGCAGAACCTCGTATTGCCCCTTCAATTCCTTGTATAACGGAGCTACGTGCTTCTGATTGTAGGTCAACAAACTTGGGTACGGCTACCGCTGCTAGCACTCCCAAAATAACAATCACTACAACCAATTCGATCAAGGTAAAACCCTTGGATTTATTAAACTTCATGTTTCCTCCAAAATAACCATTTTCGGTAGTTATTAGTTAAATTAAATGTTTGAAAATTAAGCAACTATTAAAAGTTTAGTCGAGATCTGAAAATTTGCCAGAAAATATGATCAATTTATTATTGACTTTCAACAGGTGCCAGTAATTGAACTTTTCCTTTATCCGATCGATAAATTATCGAGCGATCAGGAACCTTATTGGAGCGATAGATGCAACTTTTGTTGAATTGACGAAAAGTTGCCCGGTAATGGCCTTGTTCGGTATTCATGCGGCTATGCAGGGGACCCATTAAAAATATCCAAACTTGAGCGCAATCAGTATCATCGCTGGTTATCTCGGAAATTAACGGATCAAACGGTGCGTTTTGCTGGCTATAACGCGTAGAAACCGGGTATCCAAATGAATTAAAGTCTAGTCCCGTTGCGCCTTTTATCCAACAATCTATTTTACAACCTTGTTTTTTAGTCGCTTGAAAATGAAGATTTGATCGCAAAATGGCATTTTTAAAGACCCGGTAGTTCGATTCAAAAGTTTGTTGTTCAAAATGTTCGATTATTGAAGGATTGCGGATATACAATCGATGATAGAAAAACCCCCAAAGTACCAGCGTCATTATTACCAGTAAAAGGGATCCCTTAACGCCACTCGCCGTGAGTGGACTAGCCACTGTGGGAGCCAGACGCGAGATCCCACATAGGAAGATAAACGCCTAGCGCCAAGATCAGTACAATCACTCCAATAAAAACGATCAATACTGGTTCAATATAATCGGAAATTCTTTTTAGATCATAATCCACCTGATTCTCGTAAAAATCAGCGACTTCGTCTAGCATATCATCCAATTGTCCGGTTTCTTCCCCGACGCTGATCATTTGCAAAATTAATGGTGAAAACATTTCACTTCGAGTCGCCACCAGACTGATCGACTCGCCTCTTTCAACACCATTACGCATATCAATAATATGTTTAGCTACCCAGCTATTATCGACCACACGGCCAATAATATTTAAGCTGGTGATCAGTGGCATACCTGAACGGCTCATCATCGAAAAAGAGCGCGAAAAACGGGCTAAAAGAGAACGATAGATAATGCTGCCAAAAATAGGCATTTTTAATCTACGCTGATCCCAAAAAAGTGCACCTTGTTCGGTGTTTCGATATTGTCCGACAAAGACATACAGTAAAATAATACCAATGATCATATGAGGCCAAAAATTAACAAAAAACTGGCTAGTATTGATCAGCATTCGAGTGGCCCAAGGAAGTTCGCCCGCATTAAACGCGGTAAACATTCTGGCAAATTGAGGTATTACAAAAATATTAATCACAAATAACGCACCAACAATCATACTCAATACGACGATCGGATAACGAGTCGCGCTTTTGATCCTTTGTGAGGTTTCTTGCTCCAATTCTAAATACTGCGAAATTTGAGAAAAGGATTCTTCCAGACGACCGGAATTTTCACCGACATGGATAAGGCTCACATAGAGTTCAGAAAAAATATGTGGATGACGAGAAAAAGAAGTAGCCAGATTGGTGCCAGCGTTTAAGTCAGAATGGATTGAATCTAAGGCTAGCTTTAGAGGCTTGGACGTACTGGTATCCATCAAACCTTTTATTGCACGAGTCAAAGGGATCCCTGCCTTGGTTAAACTAAACATTTGGCGGCTAAACATCACTAATTCCTGAATGTCGACTTTTTTACTTTGAAAAAAATCAGCCACATCCATTTGCATTAAATCGCCACCGGATGAGGTTTCTTTGATTGATACCGGCATCACACCATTGGCTAACAGTCGATCAGCCACGGTTTCCTCGCTATTTGCTTCCATCACTCCTTTGGTTGATTTGCCATCAGTCTGTCTGGCAATATATTCAAAACTAGCCATTAGGAATGCTCACTAATATCTTCAATTGATTCGCAAACCCGCAGAACTTCTTCAATACTGGTGACACCTTGTTTCGCCAGATTGATCGCGGAAGTGGATAAAGGAATAAACGTATCAGAATTATTGGCTAACTTTACAAATACCCCATATTCACGTTTTCTGATCGCTTCTAACATATTCATATCCGGGATCAATATTTCAAAAATCGCCGCCCTCCCGCGATAACCAGTATTGTGGCATTGCACACAACCTTTGCCGTGACGCCAATTAGTCTCTCCAGATTGATGGAGTAAAAACTTGTTTAACCAAACCAGCTCCTGCTCGTCTGGTTGATATTCTTCATTGCAGAAATTGCAGATGCGCCGTACTAGTCTTTGTGCGATGACGCCCCTTAAACCACTTGCAAGCAAGTAAGGCTCTGCACCCATATCGGATAATCTAACCGCTGCGGATAAACTGTCGTTGGTATGTAAAGTAGATAAAACCAAATGTCCGGTGACCGCTGCTCGAAGCCCAATTTCTGCCGTTTCCTGATCGCGCATTTCACCGATCAAAATAATATCTGGATCCTGACGTAAAACTGATCGCAAAACTTTAGCAAAGGTCAGATCTATTTTTGTATTCACCTGAACCTGATTAACCCTAGCTAGCTTATATTCAACGGGATCTTCAATGGTAATGATTTTTTTCTCTGGAGAATTAAGCTCTGACAAAGCAGCGTATAAAGTAGTGGTTTTACCGCTACCAGTTGGGCCGGTAACTAATATTAATCCATGAGGGAATGATAATAGCCGCCTGACTTCTTTCAGTAATTTTAGCTCTATTCCTGTATGTTCCAGTTTAAGTAGGCCTGCACTTTGATCAAGAAGTCGCATGACTACCGACTCGCCATGTTGAATTGGCATGGTCGACAAACGAATATCAACGTCGTGATCTTTTGCTCGGATCCTGAATCGGCCATCCTGCGGGATTCTTTTTTCAGAGATATCTAAGCCACACATGAGTTTTAACCTGAGAACCAACGCTGATACGATACGACTTTCCTTAATCACTTGTTCTTGTAATTGCCCATCGACCCGCATTCTAACTCTGAGTACTTGAGCATCTGGTTCAATATGAATATCTGACGCTTTAATTTGGATCGCTTGTTCAAATAACCCTTGTAGAAACTTAGCCACCGGCGCTTCGTCATTGGAAACATTTTCGTTAAGTGTCGGTAGGTCAAAACTATCTTCACTTAAGTCTTCTTGAAGCGCACCAGCCAAATCAAAAATTTCATCACCACTACGATAAAAATTATCGATATTAGCAATAATTTCTGATTCGATAGCAACGCATAGTTGAACAGGCTTAGAGAGAGATTCTAATAACTGATCGTATTTTCCCAAATCGGTGGGATCGGCCATGACCACCAAAAAATGTTCAGGTTTTTCATCAATGACTAATGCTCTAAGACGACGGGCAGTCATTTCATTTAAATTTTTAATCGCCTGAGGCTGAATTTTAAAAGCAACTAAATCAATAAATTTAATTTTTAGTTGTTCTGCCAATAATTGCAATAGTTGCTTTTCCTCAACGTAACCAAGATTAACCAATAACTTTCCGAGTCGTTGTCGATTGGTTTTTTGCTCTTTAAGCGCATCGTCGAGTTGCTTGGTAGAGATGACTTTTTTTTCAACTAATAAATCACCCAATCTGACTTTTTTTAACAGCATTGTTTATCCTTGGTAGGTGTTTAGTTGTTGTTTTACGAATTTTTTTTGAATGGGATTAAGTTGTTGATCTTTTAGAGCAAGAGAAAAATAACTAGCGGCCTTCTTGGGTTGATTAAGAGCATCAAAAGAAATTCCAACCGCCATATTTATTTCACCAAGATTAGGAGTAGTGATTAGTAGTTTTTTATAATTATCAATTGCTAGCTGATGTTTGCCGAGCTTTTGAAATATGAGTCCGGCCAATTGATAAATCTTTTTATCTTTTCTATTTTCTTCAACAAAATCTAGTTGTTGTTTTGCTTTCAAATATTGATCGGTAGAATAATAATGTTGAGCGGCTAAATAAGAAAAATTATTTAGTTGTGGGAATGTTTTAATAGAACGATCTAGCAATTTTTCATAATAATGATTGTTTTTTGATTTAATAAAAATCAGTGCATTTTGCCATATTTCAGGTAAATCTGGATAATTATCTAATAATGAAAATAGTTTTTCATGGCCGACTCTCGGTGATGACAGTTGCCAATACTTCATCAAACGAGTTAGCTCTTTCTCAGCGATACTTATTTTGGAAGTTTGTTTTACGTTATTAAGGGTGTTAATTGGTAGCGATTGTTTATCAGGTTTTAACCCATCTGAAATTGTAACTGTTTTTTGTGTTATTGGTTTTTCTATAAGTTTATTTTTTTCTAAAAATGAATGGGTTGAATCAATCATTGATTGGTTGGTATCATTGTTTAATGATTTTTTTCTTTTAGCTTTGGATTCAATATTTATTTTTAATGTGGTTTGTAAATCCAGTGATGAAATATTCATTTTTTGTTGTTTATAAATCAGCACATTTTTTTCTATAACTGTTTTATTGTTCATATTCCCCAAAGTTAATTTTTTATCAACGGGGTTTATAGGCTGATCAGTATAAGAGTGTTTTTGATCTAAAAAATGTAAAACAATCCCAGCCGAAACCAACAAAATCAGTAACATTAATAACCAATTTTTTTTTGTTTTAGATTCATTATCAGTAATCGGCACCAAACCATTGATTGCTACAGATGCCTGTTTGCTTTGTTGTAGCTCGTTGAGCATTTGATTTATCAGGCTCATATTAGACCCAAAAAGCATAGGTTGTTGTACTAACACTTAACAAGATGATACTTATCGAAATTTTAAGATGTTTGATCCAAAAACGGTCGATCCCTTCAGTGTCAAAGGCGGCTTTGATTATATTGACAATGGTGATTTTTTTATTATTTTTTGGATAAGCTAATAACAATGCTTTGTGGCATAAAATATTAATCAGCCTTGGAGTGCCTTTTGAAAAATAGCGAACTAGCCATGCGCAATACTCACCAATATCGACCTTGGTTCCTGTTGAGACATTTGATAATCGATGCCTGATATATAAAAGTGTTTGGAGTGAAGTCAATAGTTTAATTTGATAAGAAAAGCTAATGCGTTGTTTCAATTGTCGGAGAGTCTTCTGCTTAAGTTTTTTGTCAAGCTCCGGTTGACCAAACAATACGATTTGTAATAATTTTTTTTGTTCGGTTTCTATATTGGTAAATAGTCGAAGCGTTTCAAGTGCGGTATCGGATAAAACTTGCGCTTCATCGATGATTAAAATGACTGATCCATGACGCTTATTTAACTTAATCAAGCGTGTTTGAATACTTTGAGAAATTTGGTCTTCACGACAATCGGCTTTAATTTTTAATCCAAGCTCTTTAGCGAGAGCATAATGCAAAGATTTTACTGAAATGTTGGGGTTCGGAATATAAGCGATGTTTCTAGTTTTTTCCAATTTTCGAATTAACAATCGGCATAACATGGTTTTTCCACTACCAACCTCACCAGTAATTTTACAAAAAGCTTCACCGCTATTGATTGAAAATAGTAATACATTCATCGCTTCAATATGAGTCTTTGTCGCACAAAATAACTCTGTGTCCGGAGTTTGACCGAACGGGAGCTTTTTCATGGCAAAATTATATAAGTACATGACTAAAACTGATTAAAGCGACTTTTAATTTGATCCAGTTCTTGGTTGGTATTTTCGATATCAACCAAATGGGCTTTTAATAAAATGACTAATTCACTTTTTACCTGAAATTGTCGAGTTTGCTTAAACAAATTACCGATAAAAGGGATGTCGCCCAATAGAGGCGTTGAGGTTATTTCCTCGCTAACCGTATTTTGCATTAATCCACCGATAACGATTACTCGTCCGTTCCGGGTTCTAACAATACTGTCAGATTCGCGCACATTGGTAAAAGCAAGCGGTAAAATAAATTTATCTTCTCCCAAGCTTAGTGTTTTGGGTTGATCGGTCACTTCGCTGACGATTGGATGAATATGCAATACAATATCACCCCGATGGTTTACTTGAGGGGTAACGTCCAATGAAATTCCAGAGAAAAAAGGTGTTAGAGTGACATCTGGTGTGGTTGCGGTACTGGTTCCGGTTACTGTAGTCGTCGAAATATCTGTGACAAAAAATTCATCGCTACCTACCTTTATGATGGCCTTTTGATTATTAACAGTCGATACTCGAGGAGAGGATAATACCTGTACATCCCCTTGAGATTTTAATAATTCGATCGCTGCAGTAAAAGAGTTCCCCTCATATAACAAAGAGAAAATTCCATTGAGCGGAGTATCGGTGGTGGGCTGTAGAAGTACTTGCCCTTGCTGACCAAGGGTATAAACATCGCCACTGCTATTACCGATTTTGCTCCAATCAACGCCCGATTGAAAACCTTCATTAAGTCGAACCTCAATTATTTTTGCTTCAATAATAACCTGCCGATTTAAACTTTTTTGAGTTTTGGCCAAATATCGTTTAATTAAATCCTGAGTCTGGGGCAAGGAACGAACCACTACTAAACCAGCATGGGGGCTTACAACAATGTTAGCTTTTTCTTCGTCCTTGATAATCAAATTTAACCCAGTGGTTAATTCTTTCCAAAAATCAGTTTCGCTTTTTGTAGCAACTTTACTTGAACTGATTGGTTGTATATTGTTTTCGCTTTTTGAGCCGTTAGAAGAATTTTTTCCACCGGAAGAGCGATTGCCGCCACTTTTTCCTCCGGCGACAGATTGACCTGCAATACTGGTTCTTGAGTCTCCACTTCTTTGAATATTTAAATAATCAACATTATAAATCGCCGTTGTTGTTTCAGCGGACGAAATAAAAAACATATTTTTGTTCTGTCTGACAGTGATTGGATAAATTTGAGTCATGGCATGTAATACTTCAGATATGGTGACGTTTTTTAGTTGTAAAGAAATGGTTAACTCCAACCCAGGGCTAACAATAAGATTGTAATCAGTTGAGTCAACTAGGCCTAATAAAAAGCTGTTAATTTCGGCATCTTTAACCGCTACATCAAATCGCTCTTCTTCAACCTTAAACAAAGGCGTTTCCTGCACCAATAAGGTGGACAGAGCCTGATCTGTCGATATATTAGTATCCGCATTCAGTTTATCCTGACTGGTTTGGCTTTGCTGGATTGCATCAACGGCAGCTTGATTTTTTGGCTGCTTTTCAGGCATCAGATTTTGACAGGCGGATAATCCTAAAACAAAGGTTACAATGGTTAAATAGCGTAGATTATATTGGTTCATTCTATGGATTCTTTAAGTTTTTTATGGGATTAATCAGCGTCAAATGACTGACGCCGCTAGAATTTTGTAGTACAACTTTATTCGATTTTATGACAATGATTTTCTTTCCAAAAAAATAATCACCTTGTTGATAGAGCTTGTCATTAATAATAGCTTGGCGTTTACCCTGCTTAATAAATATAGCGCTCAATAGCCGCTTTCTTTTTACCGTTTTTTTGATGATTGTTGGATCAGTTTTTATCAATACAATACCGGGACGAGTCGGGTCCGTTGCGATCTGTTTCGCATTAACATTTATTGATAAAATCAATAGTAAAAGGGGGGCCAATATACGATCTAAAAACTTATCCACCAACCCACTCCCTATCCAAACTCAAAGTCGATACAGTCAATTTAATAAAAGCCTTTGGGTAAATATCTACCACATATTCAAAATTGTCAAAAGCCACCTTTTTTTCCATTTTTTCTAGTTTTTGCAAAAAGGCAAAAGCGGACTGATAATTTCCATTTAATTCGATGACCATGCTATGGCGGTATAATTTTATTTCGTTATTTAACTCTTTATTCGTATTATTGCTGGGTTTAGATAATTCAACCGTTTGTTGTTTGGCTAACTTTTCAAGTTTTAGTGATTGGCTGGATAATAATATTTCTTTTAGTACACTGGCCATTTCATCTGGTTGCACCAAGTTCAAGGTATGCTGGGTTAATTGTTGACGGATGCGATTTAGTTGGGAATCCAATGTATTAAGTTGTTGATTTCTTGGATCGCTCCGATCTTCAAATAGTTTTTGATTATGTTCATTTTGCATTTCCACTAAACGGGTAATTTGCTGTCGGCTGTTTTGTATTTTTTGTTGGGAGCTCTTAATTTTTTGATTATTGGAAGAAAACCAGAAAACATCCAATATCATAAACAAAACCACCGCAAATGCCAGAGTAAGCATGATCCGCAAGCGCAAGGCTAGCGCATCAAATTGCTCGATGATGTGAGATAGATTAGTTGACATGCTGATAGCGACCCTTGCTCATAGAAAAATTAACCACTCTCGGATCTGTTTGATTTCTTTCAATTATAAATTCTTCAAATTGACTACTCAAAACTTCATCTGTTGCCATAGCGGAGATATAACTAGGAATTGACTTTGGTTTGGTTGTTTGACCGGATAAGCTAATCGAATCAGGATAAAGTGATATTTTGGTTAACCAGAGTGAATCTATTTTTTGATTAGATAACGCCCATAAAACTTCGCTATACGGGGTTACTTGGCTGGGGCTTTTACTCACCACACTGGATAACAGTTGTTTGCTGGCGATCAACCGATTTTGTTTGTTAACAATTTGTTGTTCTAAGCTAAGTGCTGTCTTTTTCTTTTTGTGAGACATTTGTAGTTTTTGCAATGAGGTTTGAATTTTTTCTAATTCTTTCTTATTGTTAGTCAGTTGTTGATCGAGAGTGCCATATTGTTTTTGTTGTAAAAATCCGTAACCAATAAAGGCTAAAAAAAGAAAGGCGACTATACTGGATGCAAACTTGAAACCAAATTCAAGTGGTTTTGGTTGGTATTGTTTTTGATAAAAATTAACCGATTGCAAGCGTTTTACATTTTCGCTAAATAACATGCCGGTTTCAGCTAAACTCATTTTTGGCGGCATTACTTTCGGCTGTACTGTTTTTGGTAGTGCGGTTTCCGGTAGTACGGATTGTTCTGACGAGACTTCATCATCTTCTGATAAATCGCCATCGTTAGTGAGATCAATACGATTAACCGATAATTCTGTGACTTGCTCAAGAGCTTTAATTAACGCTGTGCTTTTAGTCTTGCTACCATCCAATACTAGTGAATCGACAGGTTTACGAAACACCTGACTCACGCAATAATCGAGGGTTCTTTGGGTTTCCAGTAAAAATTGGTCTTGTTGCTGTTCAAAATTGTCATTTTCCAAAGAAAACTCTTGAGGGCTTTCCGTTGGGAAAAAGCGTTTTTTAATATGACGAGTGAAAGCGAGTGCATGATCCACATAAAAATTGTAAATCAGACCTTGTTGGTCTTGATCAATAAAACCCACGATTTTTTCATTGGATTGTTTAGTGTCTGTTAATAGTGTTGCAAAGAGATTAGCGGCAGCCAGTTCATCAATGCCGATGCTTATCAGATTAAGTCCGGAGTCATTGGTTAATTCAATCAAGTTTTCGATTAAACTTCTTTCTGTTACCACTGCTGTGAGTTTGGCGGGATCTTGCTCTTGAGAATATGGAAAATAATGACTGGTTAATACATCTTCGAGGGGGTGTTCAATTTGATCTTTTATAAGCCATTTTATAGCATCATCCAGCTCACTTTTGGGTACTTGCGGTGGTTTGATGTTGAGGGTTTTATAGAGCTTACGGGATAATAACCAATAACAATCTGATCCTCTGCATTTCTGCGAGCGAAACCACTGCTGACATGCTTGTTGCAAAGATTCAAAAGAAGTGTAGCCGCATTGGTATGAATCGATTAACGAGATATTGTTTAATTGATTTTCAACCAGAAACAACCGTACTTCACTTTCTGAAAGTGATACTAGCGTTTGCTTGGTGTTAGATTGTCGATTCAGTCCCCAGACCATTGTGCGTTATATTCCTTAATGATGTTGTATAAACGGGTAAAAAATAGCTTACTAATAGGGTATTTTTGTTTTGCTGCCTTCTATATTGAGGTCGCTCACGTTAAGTGTAGTAAAGAACCTTCAAAAAGGTAGTAAATATTTGAATTAATAGTTAATTTAGTAATTTAGGGCAATGCTAGAAAGCTGAAAAATGTACAAGGTTCGATTGTTGTAATGATGACTGCTCTGGATTTTAATGGTTTACATGATTTTTTTAGGATCATTTGGTTCAACTCGGCTATAATCTGGCCAAATATAGGGTATTACGGGTATATTAGTTAAATTTCGAGTTTAGGAGAGGATTAAGGTGTATAGAATTAAGTTATTTTGGGTTGCTTTTGTATTTTCACTAGCAGGATCTGTTTCTGCTGATCATTTAAGCGAGCATGCTGTTGAAAAACGTATCAAACCAAGCGGCAGTGTTTATGTAGAAGGTGATGACGTACCTGTTTCGAAACCAGCCGTGGTTGAATCAACAGGCCCCCGATCGGCAGAAGGCATCTATAAAACCAAATGTTCAGCCTGTCATGCCACTGACGCAATTGGTGCACCAATGTTCGGTAATGTTGCTTCTTGGGCAGATCGGATCGCTAAAGGTGAGGAAATTTTAGTCAGTAATGCCATCAAGGGTTTTAACGCCATGCCACCCAAAGGGACCTGCGGTGATTGTTCTGATGAGGAAATCAAACTCACCGTTCAATACATGGTTGCCAATAGTCAGTAAACAACGTTTTTTGGTAATGTGACTAAAAAGGCTGGGGCATCCAGCCTTTTTTATGTTTCTTGGTTTAGCTTGAACCTAGAATAATCAGTTGAAAACAAACGGAATTGGTAAAAATAGTGTATTATCCTAAAATAATCAGTGGGCAATAAAAAGAAAGGGAGCTCTATGAGCGAACAGGCTAACCAAAAAGATACGCGATTATTTTCTGGGTTTTTCAGTAAATCAAATAGGAATGGAAAACATCCGTTTCTGCACAGTTTTGAAGTTAAACAAGAGCAGCTAGTATTTGTTGGTGGCTCTAAGTATGCCTCTATTCCCTTTGATCAAGTCGAATCTGTGGTTTATCAGCCTCGTGATGATGATTGGCAGGAAGTCAGCATAAAGATTTTGCAAAAAGGCACATTAAATTATTATCTAAATAGCGATATCGAACATTTGCAAGAAGCGGTTGATAAAGTGAACCACTATCTTGAGCCCACTCAACCAATCTGTAAGTTTATTTTGTCTGCCAAACAAGGTTCTCTATCAGGAAAAGACTAAGCGCTTCTATCATCAGCCGTTGTAGATCAATTTAGAGGTTTTTTTGCACACTGATTTTATAACAACATCGCCTATCACCTTTTAAGATGTATTCCGTTCGCTCCACCTTAGTCTGCAATACCGTTTCAAAAATCATTTGTTCTGAACGACAAAATTGTTGGCATTGGCTAGCGGCGGAACCTATTGGGCAGTGGTCTTCAATTAATAACCAGCTGTCATGTTTCTTTTCAATATAGGCCATATAGCCTTCGTTGGTGCGCATTTTGGCCAACTGTTCAAGTTTAGCTTCAAGATCAGAAATTGCGTTTAGAGCTGCTTGATAATTTTGTAACATGTCCTTTTCCCGGCAGATGATTAACTGATCGACGACCTCCTCACCCAGATGATCTTTCATGTGACCTAAAAGATTAGCAATCAGGTGGGCATGTCCATCGGGAAACAGGGATTGTCCTTTAGTCGCCATTTGCCAGTATTTTTTGGGTCTTCCTCGACCCGCTTTTTTAAATAAGTGTTGGATGTATCCCTGAGTTTCAAGAATTTCTAGATGTTGTCTGGCTCCCATGGATGTCATTTTTATTTGCTGTGCAACATAAGATGCTGTCATGTCGCCCCGTTTTTTGATTAGGTGAAGAATTTTCAATTGATTGTCTGCAAGTTCTGTATTAGCGAGGTCTAAATTGGTAAGAGCCGGATCGGAAAAATTCGGACCTATCGAATCTAATGATATTTTTGTGTTTGTCATAAACGGGTTTTTCTTGTTTTGGTATTAGGACTTGTTTGTTGTTGGGTCGGCATTTTGAATAACAAAATAGAGCTTATGATCAGTATTGCAGCAGTCCACATGATCATGTCAGCACTAATTAAGGCAATAAAGCTGCCAATAATTGAGATAATCACATTGGTAGAACAAAAAATACTAACCTGCAATCCCATCACCTTACCCTGACCAAGGTGGCCAAAAAATTCAGAAAGCATACTAGGAAACACCACATTGATAATTGCAATGCTGGCCCCGGTGATTGCAAAAGGCAAATAAATCAGTGGTTCTGTTGTTAATGTGACGGCGATCACTGCTAGGCCAAATGATAAGTTACCGATTAATAATGATCGTTTCTCACCAAAATGACGGGGAATTTTGTGCCCAAAGGTGCTACTAACCAAAACCATCAAGCTAGTGATCATTACGGTGGTCCAGCCGATCTGTTTACTATTGAAGCCTAAATTTTCAACCAGCCATAAGGGGTAAAATTCGTAAAAGGCATTGATCCCTAAAGTAAACACAAAATAATAGCTGATAAAACGTCTTAAAGCATCGTCACGCAACAAAGTGGCCGAATGGTTTTTTAGGATTTCTTTTATAAGTGGTAAGTGGGACGGTTTTTGTGAAGGGCCTTTCTCTAAAATGACAATAACTAACAAAAGAGATAACAGCACGGCTAAACCGCCAGCGTAAAAGGTCATATCCACACCATAATCCATTAGGTATCCTCCAGCAAGTGGCCCTATCAACCACCCGGCGTAACTGGTGGAATAAAGTAGTGACAGTGCTCTGGAGCGATCGATTTGTGGATGAAGCTCGACTGCGATTGCTCTGGCAATCGAAATATTACCTTCAAAAAACCCCGTGATCAGCCGCGACAAGGTAAAAAATACAAAGGATCCTTGAGTCACTGCATAACCGGTAGCCAGATATCCTAATACACTACCTACCAAGGTATACACTAGCACGGGTTTACGTCCGTAACGATCAGACAAAGAACCAATCACATTGCTACCAATTAAAAGTCCAAGTGGGTAGGTGGCAAGTGTAATACCCAGTAAAACCTTGCCGTTCCAATTCATAAAATGGATCAACGGATCGGCACTGTCGCTGATAAAATATGGGGCTAAAACGGGATAAGGTAATGCGATCCCAGCACTACCGAGCAAGGTAACTAGCATAACGATGGCCAATGTTGCTCTGGCTTTTAATAAATCCACGGCGTTTATTTTAATATATAAAGTAATTTGTTTATATATTACTCTACTATTGCACTTTCGGCCAGTGGTTAATTTTAGAGAATGATCGGTATTGGCATATACCCGTTATCCTGAAAGATCACGGGCATATAATCAAAAATTAGCTAAAATCTGGATTTTTAGGTCAATAAATACATACAAACGAAAAAAAAAAAGTATAATTCAGCTTCCTATTCAGTTATTTAGCCTATGATTATAATAATTCATTAACGGTTAATCATTTTGTCTATTTCAAGACTTATTCTAAACTATGTTTTTAACAATTAAGTTATTTATTAATCAACAGACCATACAAAACGGGAGTTTGGTGTGAAGCCAACTAATATAAAAGATCCTGAATATTTTCACAAAGTCGTCGATTGCCAATATGCCTGTCCGGCACATACACCAGTGCCAGAATATATTCGCATGATCGCCGCCGGTCATTATGACGATGCTTATATGCTCAATTGGGAATCGAATGTTTTCCCCGGCATATTAGGTCGAGTTTGTGACAGACCTTGCGAACCGGCTTGTCGTCGCGGACGAGTTGAAGAGCAGCCGGTTGCTATTTGTCGTTTAAAACGAGTTGCAGCCGATAATAAAAATGATATAAAAAACCGATTGCCAAAAATAGCGGCTAAAAATGGTAAAAAAATTGCTTTAGTTGGTGCGGGTCCTGCTTCATTAACCGTTGCGCGTGGCTTAGCACCGTTAGGTTACCAGGTCGATTTGTTTGACGAGCAGGAAGTGGGTGGCGGATTTATGCGCAGTCAAATCCCCTCTTTTCGTCTACCCGCTGAGGTTTTGGAAGAGGAAATCGGCTATATCCTCGATATGGGCGTAATGGCTCAATTTAAGCACTACATAGATAGTCTAAAAGAACTTCTCGAAAAAGATTATGACGCTATTTTTGTGGGATCTGGTGCGCCCAATGGTCGCGATCTGAAATTACCTGGTCGAGAGCAAGGCAATGATGATATTCATTTAGGTATCAACTGGTTGGAAAGTGTAGCTTTTGATCACACTAAATCAATCGGAAAAAATGTACTGGTATTGGGCGGTGGAAATACCGCGATGGACTGTTGTCGCACCGCACGCCGTTTAGGTGGAGAGAATGTCAAAGTGGTGGTACGTAGTCCACAAGTCGATATGAAAGCATCCGATTGGGAAATAGAAGATGCCATGGGTGAAGATATCCCCATTTTCGAAAATCATACACCCAAAGAATTTGTCATTGAAAATGGTAAATTGGTAGGAATGAATTTTGATCGCGTACGTGCAGAATACGATGAAAATGGCAAACGTCGCCTTATTTCAACAGGTGAAGATCTGGTATTTATGAAAGCCGATCAGGTTCTAATTGCCATTGGTCAGGATAACGCGTTTCCATGGATTGAAAGAGACATTGGAATTGAATTCGGTCAATGGGATATGCCAGTCGTTGACAAAGAAACTTTTCAGTCGACCAATAAAAAAGTCTTTTTTGGGGGCGATGCAGCTTTTGGTCCTTCTAATATTATAACGGCGGTCGCGCATGGTCATCAAGCGGCCATTTCGATTGATAAATTTTGTCAGGGGCAATCGATTGAAGAACGACTGGAGCCGGGAGTGAATTTGCTTAGTCAAAAAATGGGATTCCATGAATGGACTTACGATAATGAAATTGATCATGATCAACGTCATTTGGTACCGCATGTCGATAAAGCGACCGCGCTCAAAAACCTGAAACTAGAAGTCGAAAAAGGTTTCGATCAAGATTTGGGTTATGAAGAGGCTATGCGCTGCTTAAACTGCGACGTGCAAACCGTGTTTACTGACGATTTATGTATCGAGTGTGATGCCTGTGAAGATGTTTGCCCCACTCAATGTATTAATTTCGTATTTGAAGGTGATGAAGCCGATTTAAGAACTCGTTTGCGAGCGCCAGCCAATCAAGCGGATCAAGACTTGTATGTATCAGGACATCTAAAAACATCCCGTATTATGGTAAAAGATGAAAACGTCTGTTTACACTGCGGGCTTTGTGCCGAGCGCTGTCCAACAGCTGCTTGGGATATGAAAAAATTCTCTTATTCTGTGACTAAGGCAGGAAACTAATGCAATCGGTTAAAAACGCTCGGATCGAAGCGGTCAATGATTTTGTAATTCGCTTTGCTAACGTCAACGGCACGGGTTCGGCCAGTGCTAATAACATGTTTTCTAAAGCAGTATTTAGAATGGGGGTACCTGTTAGCCCTAAAAATATCTTCCCCTCAAACATTCAAGGTCTACCTACTTGGTTTGAAGTGCGAGTGACCGAAAGAGGTTACTTAGGGAGTCGCGGTGATGTGGATTTTGTGGTGGCGATCAACGGTCAAACATTACGTAAAGATTACGATGGTTTGATGCCTGGTGGGTATTTTCTTTATGATTCGACTAAAGCCCTACCAAGGGATTTTCAGCGCGACGATATTACCGAAATCGGTATTCCGCTGACCCAAATGTGTATCGATCATTATACCAATCCCCGTCAACGTCAGTTATTTAAAAATATTATCTATGTTGGAGCGCTGGCAGCATTGTTTGATATGGATTTTTCAGTTTTGACCGATATGGTAAAAGAAATGTTTGCCAAAAAAGAAAAACTGATTGCACCTAATATCGGCGCCCTAGAGCTTGGCCTTCATTACGCCAAAGAACATTTTGACGGGGTGTGTGGGTTGTCTGTTTCACGAAGAGACAATGTCGGCGATGCCATCTTGATTGATGGTAACAGTGCCACTGGGTTGGGTGCTGTTTACGGTGGCGCTACCGTTTGTGGTTGGTATCCGATTACACCGTCTACCTCAGTGATCGAAGGGTTTGAAAAATACGCTCGAAAATATCGAGTTGAAAAAGATACCGGCAAAAATAAATTTGCAATTTTACAATCCGAAGATGAACTGTCTGCAATCGGCATGACCATTGGTGCTAACTGGATGGGTGCGAGAGCCTTTACCGCGACCTCCGGTCCTGGGTTATCTTTAATGAGCGAGTTTTTGGGTTTGGCCTATTTCGCCGAAATTCCAGTGGTTTTAGTGGATGTACAAAGAAGCGGTCCGAGTACCGGTATGCCGACTCGAACTCAGCAGTCCGATGTGATATCTGCCGCTTACGCTTCGCACGGTGATACCAAGCAAGTATGTTTAATTCCTTGTGATCCCGCTGATTGTTTTGAGATGACTGCCAGAGCATTTGATATTGCTGAAAGATTACAAACACCAGTCATTATTTTATCGGATCTCGATTTAGGTATGAACGATGGAATGAGTCGCCCGTTTGTTTGGGACGATAGTCGGGAATATGACCGTGGTAAAGTGTTATCAGCCGAAGATCTCGACAATCTTACTGAACGATGGGGGCGATATAAAGATGTGGATGGTGACGGTATTGGTTATCGAACCTATCCGGGGACTCACCCCACCAAAGGCGCTTATTTCACTCGCGGATCGTCTCATGATGATTACGCTGCTTATACTGAAGATAGTAGTGTTTATGAAGCAAATATGGAACGCTTGGTACTTAAGTGGGAAACAGCCAAGGAAATTGCCCCCCATCCACAAATTAAATTCCGTGATAAAAAATCGAAAGTAGCTGCCATCTTTTATGGTACCACTGCACAGGCAAGTTACGAAGCGTTGGACGGATTGGAAAGAGAAGGTATTAAAATCAATACCTGTAGGATCAAGTCCTTTCCGTTTCATCCCGATATCGGTCAGTTTATCGAAGAACATGATACGGTTTATGTGATTGAACAAAATCGAGATGCTCAAATGAGAACCTTATTAATTAATGAATTTAATATAGGGACTAAACGTCTTCAGTCGATCTTGAACATTGACGGCATGCCAATGCGAGCACGTCGCATTAAGCGAAAAATTGAACGAATGTTAAATGGTGAAAGTGTCGGTCCGTATACAACAGCACACAGTAGTGTTGAGGGAGTAAAATCATGAGTTTCTTAAAATCGACCTTCCGTCATCCTGATGCGCCGACCAATGATCTTGGTTATACCGAAGCGGTTTATGAAGGGGCTTTATCGACTCTTTGTGCCGGGTGCGGTCACGATTCAGTCAGTAATTCAATTATTAAAGCGTGTTTCGAATCTTCATTAGAGCCACACCGAATTGCCAAAATGTCAGGTATTGGCTGCTCCTCAAAAACACCAGCCTATTTCCTGAAAGGTTCACACGGATTTAACTCGGTTCATGGGCGTATGCCATCGGTTACCACCGGTGCCAATATGGCCAATCAGGACCTGACTTATATTGGGATCTCAGGTGATGGTGATACCGCATCGATTGGTATGGGACAATTTATGCACCTAGTCAGGCGAAACCTGAATATGGTTTATATTTGCATGAATAATGGCGTTTATGGCTTAACCAAAGGTCAGGATTCTGCAACAGCCGATGTGGGAAGTGCCAGTAAAAAAGGGGTGCCCAACATGTATGAACCAATGGATCTTTGTGAGTTAGCCATTTCACTAGGATCTGGTTACGTTGCGCGCAGTTTTTCTGGGGATAAGGACCAACTGGTACCATTGATCAGAGGCGCTATCAAACATAATGGTTTCGCTTTAATTGATTGTATCTCGCCCTGTGTGACGTTTAATAATACGGCTAAATCGACCAAAGGGTATGAGTGGGTTCGTGATCATCAGGAAGCCACAGGTACAGTCGATCTGGTTCCTAAAACTCAAGAAATCATCGTTCAACAGCCGGATCAGATATTAGAAAGTATTACCTTGCACGATGGGTCCATTTTAAATCTTCGTCGTCAACCTAACTCACTGGATATTCAGAGTCGTGAATCGGTGCTTAAGTCTTTAGAAGATGCCAGACAAAAACAACAAGTGTTAACCGGTTTGTTATATTTAAATACTGACTCCAAGAATACTCATGAAATAATCAATACCACCGACCGACCATTGACTAGTTTGACCAAAGATGATCTTTGCCCGGGTAGTGAAATATTGGAAGCCATTAACCAATCATTAAGGTAGTCGTTATTTGAAAGCTCAAAATCATCTTAAAACTAACATCGCTGTTAATGCTGCGACCGGAAAGATGGGGCAGCAAATTACTCATCAAATTATTGCCTCAATAGAGGCTGAACTTTCTACAGCTTTTTGCCGTTCAGCTCACCCATACCATAATAAAATTGTGAGAGGCTCAGCGAATATTCAATATAGCAATGATATTTCAGCTGGATTATCAGTGAGTCAAGTAGTGATTGATTTTAGTTTGCCAGTTGTTTCTTTATCATTATTGGATAACGCCACTCAAAGTAAAATACCGATTTTGATTGGTACCACCGGATTTTCAGAGGCACAACTAGCCAATATTGAAAAAGCCAGTAAGCAAATACCCATCTTGTTAGCGCCTAATACCAGTATCGGTGTCAATGTAACTTTGTCTTTGCTTGCTAAAGCCGCTAGATTGTTGGATCGGCAAGCGAATATTGAAATTATCGAAGCCCACCATAAACACAAAATTGATTCGCCCTCTGGTACTGCTTTGAAAATGGCACAAGTGATTTGTGAAGCCACTAATACCGATCTAGAAAAAAGGGCCGTTTATTCTCGTCATCAATCAAAAGCAACAAGATCAGAAAATGAAATCGGTTTTTCGGTGATCAGAGCCGGAGAAATTATTGGTGAGCATAAGGTGATGTTTGTGCTTAACAATGAAGTTATCAGCATAGAACACCAAGCGCAAAATCGTCAATGTTTTGCAGAAGGCGCTGTTAAAGCAGCTGTTTGGTTGGCTAGACAGGACAATGGTTTGTATTCAATGCAGGATTTTTTGGCGGAATAAGTGACTAAACCCTAGCCTATTAAAAACCTCAACGCTTACATCGAGTTGAGGTTAAAATGCTTATCTAAATAATAATCCACGCTAAAAATTTTTCCGCCACCACTAAAAAACAAAGCAAACAGCATAATAAAATAGATTACACCAAATTCGATGCCATTATTTGAGCTGGTTATTCCGCCCTTTTCAGTCAACCACTCATAATTCCCATGTTCTCTCAAAATATCTTTTGCAATACTGAGACGTCTTAAAGCTTCCTCTGTATTTTCATTGATCCCGGGGCTCATTAAATCATTGGTTGCTTGCCAGCCATTTGGCCAATGAACGGTAAAAATGGCGACTAACATGGTGACCATAAGAGGAATAGCGATCCACCTAGTAGCCAGCCCCAATAGCAACAATCCAGCCCCAATCACTTCTGTGCCCGTAGCCAATCCAGCCATCATTGTAGGAAAGGGTAATCCTAAAGATTCTCCAAACCAATCAACCATTCCATCAAAACCATCCACTTTGTTCATACCTGCCACCCAAAAAACTGGGGCTAAAAATAACCTCAGTGCTAGTGGACCTAAACCTGTAAATAGTGCTCGATGACTAAACAATACATGGTGCAATTGATAATATTTTTGTACTAAATTCATTAGCTTTTCCAGTTTGTCTTTTTTTACTGACGAGTTAAAAGCAAAATTGTTTCATTTTTTCATATGATGATTATCTCCCATACCAACGCTCCATCGCATATCGATCTAAAATCGATAAGCTTACCGCTGCTTTAATTTGTTTGTTGCTACCATCTTTTTGCTCAAAGGATATGGGATAGTTCATAATTGAATTTTCATCGTAAGCGGTGAGGTAAGCTAAACTTGAATTGATGGTAGCATTAATATCTTTGCAATGGGTTACCGCCAATTGTGGGGAATAACCAATTAACTCCATTTTGGGATAACAATTTGCCGTAACCTGTTTAATAACTCTTTCACCATAAGGCCAATAACGGCTGCGGTATTCATGCTCAAATCCTAGGGCATGACCAAATTCATGTAAAATTAGCCGCTGCGCCCGGCTATCACTAATATGCTTAGAAGTAAGATCAAACAGATTCATAGTAGGCGTTTTTGAAACATAGTCCTGATGATCGCCCAAAGTTGAACCGCTATGGAGTTTAAAACTAATTCTAATGTGGGTTTGAGTGGGAGCTTGGTTTAACTGATCAAAAAATTGGAAGGAAAGACTGGTATTTTGTAGCCATTCAGGAGCCGTCTGTCTGACTAGTTGATGCAGATCGGAAGAGCCATCAAGAAAAACAACATTCAGCACCATATTTTTTTGCCACTGTTTGTCCTTAATTAATACCGCTGTTTTTGGTGAAAGACTGTAAAAAAAAATGAATATTGCCAAACATAATTGACTAAGTTGAATAAAGAATTGAGTAGACTTGGCTTTTTTCATGGCCCAAATCTTACCCCGATTATGCGTTTCACAAAAGAAATTTATTTTGATCACTCTAGGATTAACTATTGGGATCTTATAAAATAGAGACATCTAAACTTAATCCGAGATGCTCATGAACCAACCAATAATAGCCCCCTCCATTTTATCCGCTGATTTTGCCCGACTAGGTGAAGAAGTGGCCAACGTGATTGAAGCGGGTGCAGACTGGGTTCATTTTGATGTGATGGATAATCATTACGTACCTAACCTGACAATCGGACCAATGATCTGTGATGCATTGATAAAATATGGTATTAAAGCGCCCATCGATGTGCATCTAATGGTTAAACCGGTGGATCGAATTATTGGTGATTTTGCTGAGGCTGGTGCTTCCATTATCACCTTTCATCCGGAAGCCAGTGAGCATGTTGATCGCAGTTTACAATTAATCAAGGAAGCTGGCTGTAAAGCAGGATTGGTGATTAATCCCGCCACCAGTTTACAATGTTTAGAACATGTGATGGATAAATTGGACGTGATTTTGCTGATGTCAGTGAATCCAGGATTTGGAGGCCAATCTTTTATTCCTAATACCTTGAATAAATTGACCTCCGTGAGAGCACTCATTGATCAAAACGGTCGGGATATCCGTTTGGAAGTGGATGGTGGGGTCAAAATTGATAATATTCAAGAAATCGCCAAAGCGGGAGCCGATGCTTTTGTGGCTGGATCGGCGATTTTTAATACCGATGATTACCAAGCGACCATCGATGCGATGAGAAGCAATATAGCCAAAGTGTTTGAAGCCTGATTGTTTTGTCACAGGATCCCCCATTAGCTCAAATATTAATGATCGATAATTACGATTCATTTACTTTTAATCTGGTGCATTATTTAGAACAATTGAATGCACAAGTAACCGTAAAAAAAAATGATGAATTATTGGTCGAACAAATATTAGAACTATCGCCAACTCACATCATTATTTCTCCCGGTCCTTGCACGCCCAATGAAGCGGGAATTTCGCTTGAGTTAATTGATTGGTTAAAAGGCAAAATTCCCATTTTGGGTGTTTGTTTAGGCCATCAAGCCATAGGTCAATCTTTTGGTGCAAAAGTGATCAGGGCAAAAAAAATTATGCACGGAAAAACGTCTAAAATTATTCATTCAAATATTGGATTATTTTCTGGCTTACCACAAAAATTTACCGCAACGCGTTATCATTCTTTAGTTTTAGATGAAAGTGATTTTCCTGATTGTTTAGATATTACCGCTTGGACCGAAAATGAGTCTGGTGAAATGGAAGCGGTTATGGGTATCAAACATAAAGAATATGATATTGAGGGTATTCAGTTTCATCCTGAATCAGTATTGTCTGAACATGGTTTAGAAATACTGAAAAGGTTTCTGTGTCGAGGTGCTAGTGGTTAGTAAACCTTTCCCGTAACATCATTTTTTGAACTTTCCCCATGGTGTTTCTTGGTAATTCATCTACAAAATAAACTTGCTTTGCTACTTTAAAATTGGCTACCTGATTTTTTAAATGTTGAATAATATCTTGTTCTTGCAGATTAAGATTATTGGATTGTTTTACCACAACCGCTGTTACCGATTCGCCAAAATCTGAATGAGGTAAACCGATCACCGCCGACTCTAAAACCCCGGGGATATCATCGATGATTATTTCAATCTCCTTTGGGTAAACATTGAGCCCACCAGTAATAATCATATCTTTGTCGCGGCCGATAATAGAAATATATCCGTCCGGATCAACGCTAGCAATATCACCCGTTTTAAAAAAGCCATCAAGGGTAAATGCTTCGGCGGTTTTCTCTGGCATTTGCCAATAGCCTTTAAAAACGTTATCCCCTTTTACCCGTAAAAGACCCGGTATTCCCTTATCGACAGTTTCGTCTTTGTTATTAACGATCATTATTTTGACCCCCGCTAGGGGCAAACCAACCGTGCCGGGCTTTCTTTGTCCATCGATTGGATTAGAGGTATTCATACCGGTTTCCGTCATACCGTATCGTTCAACAATGGTATGAGAAGTTCGTTGTTCAAATGTTGTCAAAGTCTGAGGTAAAAGTGGCGCCGATCCTGAAGTGAATAGACGAATATTTTTGCAACCGGACACCGTTAGATTCGGACTATTTAAAAGTCGAACATAATGAGTCGGCACACCCATATAAACACTTGCTTGAGGTAAGTATTCAATTATTTTTTCAGCATCAAAGGCGTTCAAAAAAATAATCTTACTACTATTTAATACGGCTAAATTAACCGCTACGAATAACCCATGAACATGAAATATCGGTAGGCTGTGTAATAGGACATCTTGAGACTGCCATTGCCATGTTTGAGACAGTGCCTCACTATTTGAAATCAAGTTACCGTGGGTGATCATCGCACCTTTTGGTTTACCGGTCGTTCCTGAAGTATAAAGAATGACGGCAATATCATCCGGGCCACAATTTATATCCTCGAAATCAGAGCCAGTGGATCGCGAATTATGATGAGAGTAATCACCATATTGGTTCAAACAATGAACCTGACAGTGATTATCAGATTTATTGATAATCGATTTAAATAGAGCATGTTTACGAGGATCACAAAGGATCAATGCCGGTTTGGCATCATTAATAAAGTATTCAATTTCCTTTTTTTTATACGCGGTATTTAGGGGCAAATAAATCAGCCCTGCTCGTAGACAAGCAAAATACCAAAATAAATTTTGGGGCGATTTTTCCACTTGTAGTATGACTCTGTCTCCTTTAATAAGACCGAGTTTCGTTAAGTGGTGTGCGATTATGCCGCTCTCGTCATGTAAATTACGATAACTATACTCTTTGGTAAAAATGGGATGAAAAATAAAAATATCATCATCGCGAAAGTATTGACGGCAAAAAGTATAAAAATTATGCATGAAGTAAATATTACCTGATTAATATCTCAAATCCGTTCTACCTAGGATCCTAGTGAAGGAGTACTAGGCTAATTTAAGATGATACTCAGTATTGTTGCTATTTTAAAGATAAATAGTTTTAAAGATGATATGGTCGCCTTACCGGTTATAAATACTAACGGGAATAATACCTCTATCATAACATTTAGTTCATTCGTAGAATATTTCTAAGGCATAAAACAAGGACCATTATGAAAAAATCACTATTGGCTATGGTTATAGCATCAGTCGCTTTAACAAGCTCCTTCTCATCCAACGCTGCGTTGAGCCCGCTACAAGAAAAAATATTAGCAGCAATGAAAATGGAACATCGAAACGAGGTTGATACCAAAAGAGATCGAAATCGCAGGCCTCTTCATGCTTTGGAGTTTTTTGGCCTAAAAGAAAACATGAAAGTTATCGAATTTGCTCCTGGAGACGGTTGGTATACAAAAATTTTAGCCCCTGTTCTAAAAGATAAAGGCGAACTTTATTTGGCTTACAGTCAGGACTGGCTCGATATTTTGGATGATTTATTATCGATTGATGCAATTAATAAAGCTAAAAAATTACCGATAGATTTAGACTGGAACGGTAAAGAGAGTCGTTATCAATTGGGTAATTTAAGCTTTGGAATGACCGATGCAGATATGGTATTAAGTATACGTGAGTATCATAATCTTAACCTTGAAGACAAAGCAAAATTCAACAAGGCCGCATTTGATTCGTTAAAAACGGGAGGTATATATGTCATTGTTGATCATAGTCGTCGTCATATGGCGCCAGAAACACATGAGCAACGTCGTCGTGAAGATGCCGTAAAAGTGATACTAGAGGTGCAGGCTGCTGGATTTGTACTAGAAAAATCTTCAGATATGTTTTATCGGCCTGATGATGAATTACAATATGAAGTTGGGCGGAAGTCTGTAACAGGTAATACTGATAGATTTACACTGGTTTTTAGAAAGACTAAATGAAAGAATTATTAAATTCAAATCAATGACTATGTATGGCATTTTTTTAACCAGTCGGTGCACTCAAAAATTTACTCGCTACTCGCGCGTAATTTTTGAGTGATCTTTGCGTTAGTGTTGTAATCAAATAATGGAGTGTAAAATGGAATTAGGGGCATTTTCAGTAAGTTTATCGGTTAGTAACATCGAAGAATCGAAAGTCTTTTATCAAAAATTGGGTTTCGAGATAGTGGGTGGAGATCAATCTCAAAATTGGTTAGTACTAAAAAACGGTGATCATAAAATAGGATTATTTCAAGGAATGTTTGAAGGGAATATAATGACATTCAATCCAGGCTGGGATCAAAGCCGTAAAACATTAGAATCATTTACTGACGTTAGAGAGCTTTTGAAAGAATTTGAAGTTCAAGGTGTCAATATAGTACAAAAGTCTATTAACGGTGAAAAGGGCCCTTCAAGTTTCTCTTTTAAAGATCCTGATGGAA
This sequence comes from uncultured Kangiella sp., assembly GCA_964454125.1. Classification (GTDB taxonomy): domain Bacteria; phylum Pseudomonadota; class Gammaproteobacteria; order Enterobacterales; family Kangiellaceae. Next base: position 863 of record CAYVSL010000041.1, on the reverse strand, counting down.
ATTCGATTCTAATTGATCAGCATGTGTAAACAACACTAACAAGCGCTTTAAACGGAAAAATGGTGTTGGCTGTTTTCACTCCGTTCAATATTTTAGCCAACAAAATTTTTCCGCTTAAGCGGGCGTTAAAGCGCTAGCCCGTATTGAGGGATATCGGTTTTTACTTTACTCGAAAAGTGCAAACAAAACTGAAAGTGCTGTTTCTTTATTAAATATTAAAACCACGTTCTTAGAACGTGGATATTTACTCAAAGAAATAAAAGCCTATTTTCATAAAACCTATCGAGATGAACCTCAATTATTAGCTGACCATTGTTTTTATGATGTTGATGGCGAGCATGGTCTTTTTCAATGAAAGAACCTATAAAATGCTACCGATAACTGACTGGTTTGATGAGACGGCAAAATTCGAAGATAGTTTTGCGGTAATTGAAGTCACACGAAAAAGGACATTAAAAAACAAAATAGAGACAGAAACTTCTTATTACATCACGTCTTTAAGAGAAAACGTTAAAACAGTTGCGAGCTATATCCGCAACCATTGGGCGATTGAAAATAGCCAACACTGGATCCTCGATGTTACTTTTAGAGAAGATGAGTGTCAGATTTATGCCGATGATGGGGCTAGGAATTTAGCGACTATAAGGCGTGCTTTGTTAAATTTAATAAAAGCACACCCTTTAAAAGATAGTGTTGCCGGAAAAATGCAACGTGCATGTTGGGATGCAAATTTTAGGGCTGAAGTATTGTTTGGTCAAAAAACAATCAATGCGTAATCCCGCCCTGATATAACACATTGAAATTTAATATAAAAATGGTGGGCCCTCCCCGACTTGAACGGGGGACCTGCCGATTATGAGTCG
>CAYVSL010000040.1:0-31902 GCA_964454125.1 uncultured Kangiella sp. | reverse complement strand
TGATAAAAAAACTCAAAAACGGCCTTTTGTACTACGGGAATTTGGGAAATAACAACATGGATGTGCAAGAACCCAGCTAATCAAAATACTGATGTGAAGGTATACCCAGAATGGATAGAGTACACAGGTGGCTTTGCCTCATTCCTTGGTGGAGCACCTGCTGCTGGATGTTGGTGTAAAGATGTAGTAATCTATAGAACCCCTATTTGGTGGAACGGATCGCCCCGCGGTCCCTCTGAAATTATTAATTAAAAAGTAGGAATAACTGTTTATGATTAATACAATTATTATAATCTGTATTACAGCTTTATCTTTGTTACCTCAAAATTCGATCGCTGCAGGAAAAACGGGATTGTACAAAATGAGTGAAGTAAATGAAAAAAATAAAAACAATTTCTGTTACAAATTAAACAATAAATTGAGGAAAGAATACAAGATGCCAAATCTTTGTGTTTTGAATAATGCTATTGCCAGCGAAAAACAGATATCTGTATCAAAGATGAAACATGAATCGCTCTTTCTGGGGGTCAGAGTTAGTCTTGATGAAAAGGCAGGCAGAAGTCTAGCGGGTTATACAGATGACAACTTGCACAAAAAATTAGTTTTTTTATTAGATGATGAAGTAATTACTATTGTTAATATCGTTATACCGATAAAAGTTGGATGGTTTAATATATTAGGTCTCACACCAGATAAATATTTCAAACTGTTATCGAGATTGGGATGAATGGGGACGTGTCTTGAATTGCTGGTTTTAAGATAGTTGTTTAATTTATAAAAAAGCTCGAAAGCCCAAATTGTAGCCGTCGCCGCTTCCATCATACTTTTTGCCAAATTAAACGTCGAACGATTTGGTCTGATCTGACTGGATCTAAAAGGAGAAAAGTTTGCAATGATTGAAAAAGAAACAAACCAGAAAATTAGAAAATAGGCAATAGATTACTTTTCTAAATCCATGGGGCATAATATTCCTTACAGTAATTTATCTGCCAACATATACAACATAAAGGGTAAACAGCTTTGCACTGCCACAATAGCTAAAGAATTATCATATGCGAGTGGCTATATTAACTGGAAAAAATAAAACATCTCGTGATGAATGAATTTTGATCTGTGTGAGAGCCCTATTTCAAAGGAGGTCATTGCTCTCCACTAATCGGATAAAGTACAAAATCCCGATAACCGGTAATCACTTTTTTCGAACCAAACAATTGATGATCAAGTTCAATGTCTCCGGTATCCACTAACAATGGTCGCCCATTCAAACCATTGAGTTTCGATTTAGTTGCAATTATCTGGAAATTTTTCCAACCAGCCTGTTTTATGACCTCAGGACTAATTTGGTGATTACCTCTTCCTAGAATATGACCTTGCCCACCGATAACGGTGATAATAAAAATAACCTTAACGCCGCCACTCAGTAATTCTAATAAATCCTTTTCTACTACATCCGATTGATATAAGGATCCCCTATAAATAATGTCTGAGCCAAGTAAGGTATTTTCCAGCCCCAATTGTTGCATAATGACGGCGCAAGTCGTTCCCGAACCAATGACATAATAAGTATCATCCTGCATCGATTCGATTAGTTCTGCGGCAATGTCGTCGAGCACTAGTTCTTCCACTTCTTGATTGCCCTGTTTGACCGCCTGAACATATTGCAACAACGATGGGATTTGTAAATAACCGTATTTTCGCGCTTTGACTTTACCTTGACGAAAAGCTTGCTCATCGATATCCACTACATCGGCTTCGACCAAACTCAGCATTTTTCCTTCGATTAAATCTCGCACCAATAACCCAGCGGCTTCTGCTGAAATAGCGTAAGCTCCGGAATGAATTTTCACCCCTGCAGGCACGCCTAATACGGCTTGATGCTCATTGTAAACTTCAAACACGTTTCGAGCTGTACCGTCACCACCAACAAACAATAACAAATCAAGATCTTGTTGTTGCAAAATCTTCACTGCATTTTTAGTATCAGATCCCGATGAAGGCTGTGCCGCCTGATATACAACTTGAAAACCTAATCCAATGTCAGTGCAAACCTCGGCTCCCATATCTGAGGAAACGGTGTAAACTTCGATTTTTGAAAAATATTCAGCAAATTGATTAAGACAGTTTTTAGTTTTTTCGCCAGCGAGTTTTAATCCACCCAAGCTTAATGCTTTCTCTTTGATAAGTTCACCGTCGCTACCCTTTAAACCGACTCGACCACCGATACCGGCAAAAGGGTTGATGACTAGTCCAAGTTTAAACATTGAGCCACATCTTTTCTTCAAGTCTCACCTCTCTGCCGTCGCGAAAATATATTTTTAGCTGTTCAAAAAATAACTGTGCCCTTTTCGGCAAAGAAGAGGTTAAGTAATCAGCCGCTTGATTACGAACAGAATGTTGAAAGCTCTCAGACGCATCAATTACTTGGGATAAATTATCCGCAGAAAAATGAAAGACATGATTACAAGCTAATGAGAATAACCACTCAACCGCTTGAGGTTTTATTTCCACTTGCTCAAATGCCTGTTGCTGTTGTTCGCTACGACCTTCCGGCTCATACCAATAACCAAAATCATCCATCTTTCTTCTTTCTTTTCCGGCAAGAGTCCAGTGGGCTATTTCGTGTAGAGCGCTGGAAAAATAATCTTCACGGGCGAAGATGATCGCCTTTTCTCCTTTCTTTGCAGCCCGGTAAAAGGGCTCCTCAGCCCCCATTTTTAGAAGAGTGTTTTCCGACTGTTCAAAAAGTTGATTAAAGATCTGAATAAGTTTTTCAGTATTTGGCTCGGCAATAGGCATAGAAAGGTTAAGTTAGACGAGAATAAGGTAATTTTAATGCTAAATCTCATATTATTCACTATAATCCTAAAATAATCAGACTGGAACAGCTTGTAAATGCTCGAAATATTAGATTGACCATAAGATGAATGAGCAAATTATTAAAATAGAATCCGATCCCAAAGATCAAGGCTGTTTGCAAATTACCTTGCGACAAATGCCGCCCCGAATTAAATTCTGGCGAAAACAACGATCCCAGTTAATGACTTACAAAGGCTACGGTAGGAACTGGTATTGTCTGCCTAGTTTCAAACCAGCACCCACCAAAATCGTACCGTTACTTAAGCAAATTTCTCGTGGACCTCAATTTCGTCATTTACGATATAAGCTTGGTTGACGATTACTTTTTCCTTGGCGTTAAATGAAGAGCCTTCGCTCCTGCAGCAATATATCGAAGCTGTTGAATAACTCTTTGTTCAATGTATTTTCGTTGGCTCGGTTTTGCCGCGAGAGAACCCGCACCCGCATTAAACACAACCGCTACCATTGCTTCCGCCTGTGCGAAAGCGGAATCTTTTTCATAACCTACGGTTTGAATATAGTCGGTCAATTCAACTATAAAAAATTGGATTTCTCTTTCCACGGCGGTTCTTAGTGCATGAGTGGTACCTGATCGTTCATGAAATAATAACCTGAATATATTAGGATTCGTCTCGGTAAATTCCATAAATATCTTTACTGAAGTACGTATAACGCTACCACCTTTTTTAAAACGTTTACGCGCTTTTCGCATAATTTGGCGTAAAGCAAGACCACATTCATCAATCAATGTGAGCCCAAGAGCTTCCATATCGCTAAAATGACGATAAAAAGAAGTTGGCGCGATACCCGCTTGTCGAGCCACCTCCCGCAGACTTAAGGTGGCAAAACTTTGTTCTGCGCTCAACTGGCTGATAGCCGCATCAATGATCGCGCGTCTTGTATTTTCTTTTTGTTCCGAACGACTAATCGTCATAAAAAGCTCGCTTTATTGCTATTACTGCCGATAACTGGATGAGTAGTTTACATAATTAGTCCTTGAATTCAAAACTGGCGGCTAAAAATGATGCACCTTTTTTTGAGCTAACACGTGTATTCTGAATTGCTATTGTGAGAATAGACGGCTATACTAAGCCAATTGAGCGAACACATGTACGCAGATGTTTCTCGCGCAAAATAGTCAAAGCTTTTAGCCTTTTATAATAGGAATCATCAAACATGCAACTGCAATCCATGTCAATCAAACCAAAGCTTATCTGGCTTAATGTACTGGTATTTTCTATTACCTTTGTCGTCGCGCTAATCGGCGTGCCTTTGTATGCTTATCTTGAAGGTTTTGAAACTTCCACCATCATTGCCGCAATCATTGCATTGTGCTTTTGTGAGCTTTCAATTACCGCAGGTTATCATCGATTATGGTCCCACAAGGCTTACCAAGCGAATATTGTGGTGCGTTTTATTTATACCATTGGCGGTGCATTTGCAGTACAAAACAGCGCACTCCATTGGTGCTCCGATCATCGGGTACACCACCACCATGTCGATGAAAACGACATCGACCCTTATTCAGCAAAACGCGGTTTTTGGTATTCCCACATAGGTTGGATGTTACGCGAATACCAAGCACATCGTTATCACGATTATAAGAATGTCAGCGATATGCAACGCGACCCGGTTATCATGTGGCAACACAAACACTATTTAACCTTGGTTTTGCTCACTAATTTTGGTATTCCGTTGTTGTTTGGAGCTATCACTGGAAATATTATTGGCAGTTTATTATTAGTTGGATTTTTACGTTTAGTGGTCAGCCATCATTTAACTTTTTGTATCAATTCACTGGCGCATATGTGGGGTAAACAACCCTACAGCGACAAAAATACCGCCAAGGATAATCCATTGGTTGCTCTTTTAACTTTTGGTGAAGGCTATCATAATTTCCACCACGCATTTCAATGGGACTATCGAAACGCGATTAAATGGTGGCAGTTTGACCCAACTAAATGGTTAATCAAAAGCTTAAGCTTGATTGGACTGGCAAAAAATTTGAAAAAAATTCCTGAAGAGAAAATTGCCCGCTCAATTGCTGCACAACAACTTAATAAAACCCAAGGCTCTTTGTTAAAATTAACCTTGCCCAATAAAGAAGAAATAATCGCCAGCGTCCATAAAGAATACGAACAGTTACTCAAACAAATGAGTGAATTTTATCAGGCGAAAAAAGACTGGATCGAAATAACCAAAAATCAGCTAGTAGAAAATGTTGAAAAAAGTCAGCTATCTCAACAATACAAAGAACTCAAAAAACAATTATCTGAACAGCAAAAATCTTGGCAATCCCTAATCCATCAATATGCTTAATAGAGATTTTTAAACAATTTTTCGTAGATTGATACTAAACGCAGCGAGGCCCAACCATGATGTTATTGAGCTGCCCTCTACAGAGGACTTCGTTCGTTTATCGCACCTATTCTTTGATAGTGACAATCGGGTAATGAACTAAAAATCTCCGCACAGGCTTTTTTATCCGTTTGAAAACAATGACCACTTTTCATAACGACTATTTGCTGGGCATTTTGTGACAATGATTTTGTGTATTGACTCGACAAGGTTTTTAAATAGGCTAAATCAATATTTTGCTCATCGACAAAATGGAGATCGGCGTCTCGTCGAATCATATCTCTTAGCCGTTTGTGGATGTTTTTGGAAAGATAAACGCTGTCAGCTTTTTGCAATATTTTAATCGTCCTAATGGTTAAATCGTCTATTTGCATGCTTCCGAGATCAATCAACGTTACTCGACTGGATCGATTATCACTAATACTCGCGTCAAGATCATAGTCTAAATTGAGTTCTACTGGCGTCATATTAGCGATATTATCACTGACAGACCACCCCAGATGCCCTTCAAAAAAACGCTCCCAAAATATTCTTCTGTCTGATATTCCAGTATAGCGAGCTGCGATAAAATGACGATCATTATTTACTTTTGATAGGAAGGCAGCAATATTTTTCGGCAGTAACCATTCAATTTTTTCTCGCAGCATTCTCGCCAAAACAGGGGCGCTTCCACCAGAGGATATCGCTATCGTCAATGGCGAGCGGTCGATAACACTTGGCATAATAAATCGACATAATTCCGATTGATCAACTACATTCACCAAAATACCTTGTCGTTCTGCTTCAGTATAAATCGCCAAATTAGTTTCTTTATCATCTGTTGCAGCGACAACCATCAATTGATTGTTCAACCACTCTTGCTGATATTTTCCTTTTATCAATACTAGCTTTTGAGAGGCCGACAACTGCTCTAATTCTGGATGAAAATCAGGGGATACAACGCTTAACTTAGCACCAGCATTTAATAATTGTTTTGATTTTCTAAGAGCAACATTACCGCCCCCTACAACTAAGCAAGGCTTATTTTTTATGTTGAGATTTATTGGTAGATAATCCATAAAACCTTCCCAAAATATCCTTGTACACAGTAATACAAATGGCCTTTTTCACAAAACCTGATTTTATTTAAATAAACAGTGTTTGGCATAATTTTTTGTTTCAGTGATCGTCCAATCACCTTTTGATTTTTCTTTTAAATTTTCACACCATTCCTTACTCCCTATTTCTGGAGCGCAGGCAGATAAAACAAATATGATGGTAAAGGCTAAAATTATTTTCATATTATTCTCTTTCGTATATTAATTTTTTATTGATCATTATTAATCATTCAAATCAACGACATTTCTTCTAATTGCAGTTTAGTTAACAAAAATACCCCAAGACCGCCCCGTTTAAACTCTAACCAAGTAAACTCAACATTAGGATAACTTTTTTCTAGCGCCATAGCACTATTACCAACTTCCACGACTAAAATACCATCATCACTTAAAAATTCGCTAGCCTGTGTAAGCAATCGTCTAGTTAGCTCTAATCCGTCAGTACCGGAAGTCAAACCCAGTTTTGGCTCAGAAAGAAACTCTTCGGGGATCTCATCAAAATCTTCAGCATCGACGTATGGCGGATTAGAAACAATAATATCATATTTTTTATTAGGCATTTGCTCAAAAAGATCTGATAAATAAAATGCCACATTTTCCTGTTGTAGTCTCTCTCGGTTAATTTCGGCAACTTCGATACAGTCAGCCGATATATCTCCCGCGTCCACAATTGCATCGGAAAAATATTGTCCACAAGCAATCGCAATACAACCGCTACCGGTACACAAATCAAGAATATTAGATACTTTATTTAAATCAATCCATGGTTCGAAATGATTTTCGATTAACTCTGCAATGGGTGAACGGGGAACCAACACTCTTTCATCAACATAATATTCACTTTCACAAAAAAGAGCTTTATTGGTTAGGTAGGCAACCGGGATTTTGTGATTTATTCGACGCTTGATTCGATCGGCTAACAGCACTCTTTCAGAAAAAATTAACTTGGATTGCAAGATAAGATCAGGCGTATCAAACGGTAAACTTAAGCTTTGCAAAATCAAAGCAACCGCCTCATCCCAAGCGTTATCAGTTCCATGCCCATAGAATAAATCAGCCTGCTCAAAACGAGTGTAGGCCCATCGGATAAAATCTCGAATAGATTCTAACTCAGAGATCGCTTGTTCAATAACAGCTTCATCAATTTTATATGATTTTTTTGGCTTCATTTTTTCTTTAGCTCCTCGCTTCATCTCCTTCTGTCGCACGCTCTTCATGCCCCCAACGCTTTTAACATCCTATTTCTTACCTTTTCAACTAATTCTCTTCTATGCGATTCATCAAAATCGGCCGCATCAACGGCTTCACAAATTTCAACTTCGATTTCTTGATTTAAATACAACCTAAGATCATCGCCGGCCTGGACTTTATGGATATCTTTGACGGCTATTGGCAAGATCAATGCTTTGGTATCAATGGCAATATGAAACGCACCTCGTTTAAATTTTGCCAGTTTTCCATCCTTTGAACGAGTTCCCTCTGGGGCCATCCAAAGCGTGATACCGTCTAGCATTTTGGATTTAGCATCCGCTAAATCTTTAAGAGCTTGCTCTCTATTGTGGCGATCGATTGAAACGAATTCAGCTTTGCGGATCGCAGAACCAAAAATAGGTAGTTTAAATAGCTCTCTCTTAGCAACAAATCGAAAACTGATATTTAACGCATTAATGGCAATCGGAATATCATACAAACTACTATGGTTACACATAACAATAACGGGGCGTTCTCCTTTTGCTGGAATATGCTCAACCCCGATAACTTTTGTAGTAACACCTATCAACCTCAATAGCCGTCTTGCCCATTTACTCATAATACGATCAATATAAGGCCGATAATTCTTGACCACATAAGAACCAACAATGATTTTAATACAGCTCCAAAGCGTATAAATGCCAGTCATAAAAGCGACCCAAAAAAATCTGAGTTTACTAGCTTGTTTACGACTCATATAATTCCTTAGTACATTCAAAATACGACATTAATTAAATCTGGTTGATTATTATTATTTTGCAGGCAAGTAGATTTTACCAACTCGTGCAATATTCTCTGAAAGCTCATCAAAATCTAACCTCACCATTTGCGCCGTTTGAAAACCATCAATTTTACCCCCTGGAGCAAGGTATTGACACAAATGAGCCACGATTGGCATGTGACTGACGATGATGAGATATCGATAAGGACTGGCTAAGAGAAAATCACCCAGTATTTTATAGTCAGCAAAATGAACCAACATTTCATCCGTTTCAAAAGGATGTGGTAAACCTAATTTTTCATGAACAATTTTAGCGGTAGACTGGGTCCTGCTAAAAGGACTCACCAACATATCACATGGTAATTTTTCAGAATCTTCTATTAACTGTTCTGTCACATTAGCCGCTTGCAATTCGCCCATTTTTGAAAGTGGCCGAGTAAAATCAGTGTCAAAAATGTCTTCAGCAAGACCGTGGCGCATGATCCATAATGTTCTAAGCATTTCAAAAAACCGTTATGTAGTGGCTTGATCGTTAACAAACGATCGAACGAGAGATAATTTTTCTTCAGTAAGCCTTGGACCAAACTGTGTAACTAGCTGTGCGGAAGCAAAACTGGCTAACAATCCTGCCCGTTCAAAATCAAAACCACAAGCTAATCCGTGTAAAAAGCTACCCGCAAATAAGTCACCTGCACCGTTGGTATCAATAGCTTCAACCGAGTGTCCTTTAATCTGGATCCGACTCTCCTGATTAACAATGACCGCACCTTTGGCTCCTAATGTCACCACGACGGTATTGGCAATTGAGGATAGCTGATCAATCGCCGCATCAAGATTGTCGGTGTTTGAATATTCAGTTGCTTCATCATAATTACAAAATAAAAGATCAATCCCATCACCTATCATTGTATCCAGTCCATCCCGACAGAATCGAACCATATTAGGGTCGGAGAGTGAGAAAGCGGTTTTAACGCCATTGCTTTTTGCAAACTTCATTGTCTTAGCCGCCGCATTCAATGCAATGGGCGAGCCGGCCAAATAACCTTCAACATACAAATATTCTGAATCGAGTAGAGCCGTTTCATTGATTTGTTGGTAGTCGATATCTCCCGTTATTCCGAGGAATGTATTCATCGTTCTGTCAGCATCGTCAGTGATCAGCACTAGGCACTTGCCCGTTTTACCTTGTTCAAGCATTTCACTGGAAAGGTTGCTGTGTACACCATGATTGAGCAAGTCGTCTTTGTAAAAATGCCCCGTTTCATCGCTGGCGACTTTACAGGAATAAAAACATTGAGAGCCTAAAGTTTGAGCACCAATAATGGTATTAGCTGCCGAACCGCCACAGGCCCGAGAATGACGATGACTCTGAAAAACCTCAAATAACTGATCTTGTCTGGATTCTTCGATCAGAGTCATTACTCCCTTTTCAATACTCAGCTTTTCCAGTTGCTCAGGAGTCGTTTCAATCTCAAAATCGACCAAGGCATTGCCCATTCCATAGATATGATACCGTTTAGCACTGGATGGTTTTTCATTTGATGGCTTGTTCATTAAAATATCCTTGTTTTGTGCGAAGGCGAATTTTAACCCAGATTAATCGTGATAGAACAGGCTAATATGTTAAAATTTAAGCTTCTAGCTCTTATTTGTCCAAGATTACGGTGTTTTAATCCATGCAGGCGCTATTTGTAGACAACTTGACCGTTATTGACTTTGCTTATTTCCATGCGCAGCGAGGCATCGTTGGTGAGAGCCTAATTTTGGACATCGAGTTGTTTGGTGAATTAAATGACGAAGGCATGCTTTTTGACTTTTCATTTGTCAAAAAGAGAATAAAGTCTTGCGTCGATAGCCTAGTCGATCACAAGTTACTAGTTGCTCGTCAACAATCCCGTTTGGAGATTGAACAAACTCCACAACAGTTAACCCTTCATTTGGAAACAGATAATGGTGATAAATACCAACATGTTAGTCCTCAGCAAGCGATCTGTTTTATAGACTCAACCGAGGTTACCGCTGAATCGATAGCCATTCTTATTCAACAGAAAATTAAAGAAATCCTACCTGATAATGTGACCCAAACAGATTTAAAGCTACGATCGGAAGCTATTACGGGTGATTTATACCATTACAGCCATGGATTAAAGAAACATTTGGGTGATTGTCAGAGGATTGCTCACGGCCATCGCTCGAAAATTGAAATTTGGGAAAATGGTGAGTATTCACATAATTGGTCATCCCATATCGCTGAAATTTGGCGGGACATTTATCTAGCCACTGAAGAAGATCTTAAGACTAGCTATTCCGTGGATGGCACGGAATACTGGGTATTTGAGTATCATGCTAATCAGGGATTATTTCAATTGAGTCTGCCAAAACACCGCTGTTTTTTAATCAAAACAGATACAACCGTAGAATTAATCGCTGATTTTTTGGCTCATTATCTTAAACAAAAATCACCCGAATCAACCTTTAAAGTAAAAGCGTTTGAAGGGGTCGATAAGGGGGCGATGGTTATTCAATAACTTCGATCCGAGATAAGAGTAACCATCCAGCTTTAGCCCTTATTTAATCCGCTATTTTGAGGATGACTGGCTACTCTTATTGAGTTAAGGTTAAATATTTTCACCTTTATGAATCATCAGATTAGTTGCATTAGTTTCGATTAATCGACCGTTTCCGATCATTGGAGCCGCTGAAAGCGCATCTCTCAAATGTCTTGATATCGAATAAGGTGTATTGTTTAAATATCCAGGAAAGCCACAAATGGCCATCGCTTGTAAACAAACATCTGCAACTAGCTGAGAGGCGTTGAGTTTGAGTGCGTTGATTTTTAAACTGAAACCGACACTCGAAAGCAAATCAAAATCGTCCGCTAAATGCGCCTGCATGTATTGCTGCCCCGTACCTTTTACCGTATCTCTAAATCGTTCCAAAGTAATTTCTAATTGGGCGAGTTCCTTCGCCCCATCCGGTAATTGTGAAGGATTTTTACGTGCTTTGGCCTGGATTAATGCCCTCGCCCTTGCCGCCGCATCACAAGCGATCCCAAGCCAGATATTGGACCAGATGTAATGAGTATCTGGAACCATTGTTCTGGCCGCAATTTCAGCGAAATCAGGTTCAAAAATCTGCCACATTTCAGCGTTAACAGTTACCGTAAAAGGTGGACTACAGGTTCCACGCATTCCCATAGAGTCCCACTCGCCGTGCTGCTCCAATGAATAATCATCGCCCGTTGCCAATACGACTACTTGATCAGAGGCCGCTGAATCTTTTCGCTTTCTACAAGTGATCAATAAATCATCGGCGTAAGCACCATAAGATAAACAAGTACTATGTTTGACCAAATCAAATCGATTACCGTCTGGTTGTATACAGGCGATACTATTTCTTAAATTGCCGCCAACGCCTTCTTCCGAAGTCACCGAACCAACCAGTCGTTGTTGCTCAACCAGCAAACGCAAATAGTTTTCGACTTTATCAATCCCTTTGCCAAAATGAACGATGCTGGAGACTTTTATAAAATGCATCCCTAAAACCATTGAGCTTGAGGCACAATACATTGCAAGTATGCGGCATAATTCACCTTGTTCAATGATGTCCAAACCACCACCACCTAAGCCTTCCGATACGCCCGCACTTAATACTTTGGAGGCCTTTAACGCGTTAATCGACTCGATGGGGAATCGCGCGTTAATGTCTACATCGCTAGCATTGGGACCAGCAATTTCCACCGCAATGCGTTTAACCGCATCTGTTAATTCTTGTTTCAATGACATAACAATCATCCTTTAGTTTTTCTTTACAAAATAATTTTTGTACAGTCCACTATAGATGATCACAGATTAATCAGTAAAAAGCATTGATATGGGTCATTAACAGAGAATATATCCGGCAAAACAGCCCGGTAGGTTATTTCGATTTAAATAATTAATCTAGGGTTAAGGTTGATGATTCAATTTGGCTTTTTCCAATGCGATAATATCCTCTTCATCCAACAGGCGATTTATACAGCGTCGAAAAGGCTCATCAGCTGATCCAAAGAAAAAATTATGAATATCGGTTTCGTATTGATGGCCCACTTCCAGCCGGCCAAGAATTTTTATATCATTGCCTTCTTGTAGAAGACGATATATTTCGGTTGATTGTTCCTCTGTGAATATAAAAGCTGGTCCCCAAAGCTGTAACTCTGCTTCAAGATGTTCTGCAATAAAATTCGGTTTAAAGACTTTATCATCGATGATGATTTTTTGCACACTACCCGGCTCCAATTCAATATGAGAGGGCCCTGTAACAATGACTTTTAAGCTCGGATCATCATCTAAATACTGTAGACTCGAAATAATTCTAAGATAACCGACATATTGTCGGCCGATAATACCTCCCGCAAATGGAAACATCATCACACAATAATCATTTGATTGATCATAATCGTATTCAGGAAAATCACCACAACTTGAAAGCAATAGGCTGCTCAGCACTATCAGATATTGATTAAGACGACTAAATTTGATCATTTTTTAAATACTTTTCTCGCTTTTAATCGTTTATTTTGCCTTACTTTACTTTTTTGCTGTCTGATTGTTTTGTTAGCTCTACTGCTTTTCAGGCCTGCTATTTTTTCGAATTCCAAAAGTTCTTGTGGTGTCAATTCTCTCCAACGACCTCTTTTAAGAGATCTTGGCAACTCAAAAGGACCATATTGAATTCGATGCAAACGAGATACTTGAATATCGAATGCTTCCCACATTCTTCTAACTTCTCGATTTCGACCTTCTTTCAAAGTAACATGGTACCAGTGATTACTACGTTCACCGCCAGCTTCTTCGATAGTTTCGAAATGGGCATCACCATCTTCAAGTGTAACACCTTGTTGCAACTGTCGTAGTATATCATCACTTACCTGACCGCGCACTCTTACCGCATATTTTCTTACAATTTCCAGTGATGGATGCATTAGCTTGTTTGCCAAATTTCCATCATTAGTGAAAAAAATCAGTCCACTAGTATTGAAATCTAGTCGTCCAACACTAAGCCAACGAGAGTTCCGCACTTTTGGCAGGGTGTCAAATATAGTTGGTCGACCCTCTGGATCCTTTTTACTAGAAATTTCGCCTTCCGGTTTGTGATAAGCAATCATCTTGCGCTGAAAATCTTCTGGTTTGGTCACTCGCAATGGTTTGCCGTCGACTCGAATGGTATCTTTAATCGTCGCTCGATCACCAATTTCAGCTATTTTGCCATTGACACTGACCCGACCGGCTTGGATCCATTTTTCGGATTCACGTCGTGAAGCAACACCGGCACCGGCCATGATTTTTTGAAGTTTTTCATCTTGCATTTTTCTAGCTCGTGTTTATTAGGTGATCCAAAGTACTCTACTGATTTCCCTTTTTGCTGGTAGCAAAAGAAAATTAGCTTAACATCCACAAAGAGTGTCACATTGCACTAGTCAACCGGAATGAATAGGACTTAAGACTTGCCCCGATGGTGATCGTCACTCAGTTTCAGGTTTAATTTCAGGTTCTGCATAAAAACTGTCGCGATTGGGATCCGAGTGATTGTCTAAAGCCTCATCCAGATATTCTTTTGCACCTATATCAGATCTTGATTCAGTTTTAAGCTCGATCTCGGGCCCGGTTTTAGGCTCCCATTCTATGGTTTCTGTTTCTTTTGTTTCGATATTTTTCGCTTCCTTAGCCTCTCCTTCTTCACTGCTTTCAGTATTCTCATCAGAAGAATCCAGTAAATTTTGCTGATTATGGCTATCACCTTCAAGCTCTTCTACATCAGCATCGGAATTTGCCATTTTCACTTCTCTTTCATCATCAGGGTTGGGTAAATTAAGTTCAGGATTAATATCTTCCAAATCTTTTATTTCTGCCAATGTTGGTAACTCTTCCAAACTTTTCATATTAAAATAGTCCAGAAATTGTTTAGTAGTTGCATATAATGCTGGTCGACCAGGCACATCTCGATGCCCAACGACTCTGATCCATTCTCTTTCAATCATGGTTTTAATAATACTGCTACTCACCCCTACACCGCGGACATCCTCTATCTCGGCGCGAGTAACCGGTTGCCGATAAGCAATCAACGCCAATGTTTCTAATGCTGCTCGCGAGTATTTGGCAGGACGTTCTTCCCACAAACGACTCAACCATTCTGAAAAATCTTGCCGAGCTTGATAACGAAAACCACTAGCGATTTCTTTTAGTTCAATACCTCGCCCTTCGCACTCTGATTGCAATTGCTTTATGCTTTCTTTAACAGCGCTAGCGGATGGTCTGTCATCATCATCAAAAAGTTTTAACAGTTGATCAACCGACATCGGATGAGCTACCGCAAACATCGCGGCTTCAATAATATTTTTTAATTTGATTTGTTCAATACTCATTTTTTTTAAATCATTCCTAGCCAATAAATCCCGATAATATATATCCGTGATACCTAGTTTTTAATTAATTTTAGCTCTAATATGGATCGGTGAAAATGGATCTCCTTGAACCAGTTCAACCAACGATTCTTTGGTCAACTCCATAATCGCTAAAAAGGTTACAACCACTCCAGCTCGACCTTCTTCGACTTTAAACAGAGAAATAAAATCAGTAAAATTATCTGCTGATAAAATTGCCAGAACGTGGGCCATTTTTTCACGAGTGGATAAAGCTTCTCTTTGGATCTGATGTGAGGTAAACATTTCTGCACGCACTAAGACATCTTTAAGTGCCATTAATAAATCTCGCATATCCACATCAGGGAGCGCTTTATTAATATGTAGCTCTGGCGTTTGAGCTTCAGCTTGATACGTATCTCGTCCCATACGAGGCAACTCATCAACATCCATCGCCGCTTTTTTAAATCGTTCATATTCCTGTAATCGACGGATCAAATCAGCACGTGGATCATCTTCATCCTCATCTAATTTTGGCCGAGGCAATAACACTCTGCTTTTGATTTCCGCCAACATTGCCGCCATCACCAGATATTCAGCCGCTAATTCCAAATTGATGCTCTTCATTAGCTCCACATATTCCATATATTGCTCGGTAATATGGGCAATCGGAATATTGAGAATATCTAGGTTTTGTCGTTTAATTAAATAAAGTAATAAATCTAACGGACCTTCAAAGGCTTCTAAAAAAACTTCTAAAGCATCTGGTGGAATATACAGATCTTTAGGCACATCACTAATCGGCTCACCATCAACCATCGCAAAGTGCATTTCTTCCTGAGCTTGAGGTTGGACCTCAGGTAAGACGAACTCAGGCAATTGTTCATCGCTAGATTGATTATCTTCTTTCAATATTTCATCGTTTTGATTCATAATAATTTTGTCTCGCCCCTACTTATCGGTAGGACAAGCCCATGACATCTCTAACATCTTGCATGGTTTCTTTGGCTATATCACGCGCTTTGTCAGAACCTTCGGCAATAATGTTACGGACCAAATCGGGATCTTCTTCAAACTCTTTGGCTCGCTCTTTAAATTCACCGGTTTCCTGTTTAATGCAATCAACTAACGGTTGTTTACATTCCAGACAACCAATTCCAGCAGTAGTACATCCCTCTTTGACCCAGAATTTCACATCGTCAGCCGAATATACTTCGTGTAATTGCCACACCGGGCAATTATCGGGATTTCCCGCATCAGTCAAACGAACACGCGCAGGATCCGTTTGCATCCGTTTGATTTTAGTCTCAATATTTTCTGCGCTCTCGCGCATTTCGATTACATTATTATAAGATTTAGACATTTTTTGACCATCCAACCCGGGCATTTTAGCTACCGGAGTCAGCAAAGCCTGAGGTTCTGGTAATATAATCTTACCGCCACCATCCAGATAACCCACTAATCTTTCTTTATCTCCCAGAGAAATACTAGAATGTCCTTCCACCAATGCTTGCGCTTTAGCCAGCGCTTCGTCATTGCCTTCCTGAACATAATCACGACGCAAACTATTGTAAAGTTTGGCATTCTTTTTGCCCAACTTTTTTACCGCGGCTTCTGCTTTTTGCTCAAAGCCCGGTTCACGGCCATAAAAATGATTAAATCGACGCGCGATCTCTCGAGACATTTCCACATGAGGAACCTGATCTTGCCCAACAGGAACCGCTCCAGCTTTATACATCAGTATGTCGGCGGTTTGTAGCAACGGATAACCTAAAAAACCATAAGTACTGAGATCTTTATCCTTCAACTTCTCCTGCTGCTCTTTATAACTAGGTGCTCTTTCCAACCAGCTAAGGGGTGTCAACATTGATAATAACAAATGCAGTTCTGCATGCTCGGGGACTTTAGATTGAATAAACATAGTCGCTGAACCGGGATTGACTCCCGCTGCGAGCCAATCAATTACCATATCCCAAACCGTTTGTTCAATGATCGCTGGATCATCATAATGAGTGGTTAACACATGCCAGTCAGCCACAAAAAAGTAACATTCGTGTTCATGCTGCAATTTTACCCAGTTTTTCAAAACGCCGTGATAATGACCCAAGTGCAAACGCCCTGATGGACGCATTCCTGACAAAACTCGTTGATTTTGTAGGCTTAAACCGCTCAAATTGAATTCCTTAAGTGCTTTTTGATATTTCGAACCGCGTATTATAAGGCCAGAACAGAATAGTTAATACTAATTATCGAATTAATTTGATAGACTGCGCTCAATCTTAGCATCACTCTTATTTGAGGCTTTTGTGCCCGCCAATAAATCAGCCTCCCAGCCACAATCCGACAACTCAGTACAGGTCATATTAGCCTCTTTTTGGAAGCGTTTATTGGCTTGGGTTTACGATTTATTAGGCGCTCTTGGAATTTTTATATTGTCCTTGGCAATTGGATTACTTGCACTATTTTTGATCACGTTACCTTGGGTTGATGATTTTAATCAAGTCTCGACGACCGCGAGCAACAGTCCTTTTTGGTTTGTTTATCTCTTTTTGGCGGTTCAATACTACTATGTATGGTGCTGGGTGAAAGGCGGACAAACCGTAGGCATGAGAACTTGGCGACTTCAGCTGTACAAATCTGATGGAGGTCTACTGAGTTGGAAGGAAGCCTATATTCGATCGTTTTTGTCACTGGGTGGATTGGGGAATTTATGGAGCCTAATTGATAGTGAAAAACGGGGCTGGCATGATTTTGTTTTTGATACTCGCGTGGTTGAATTGCCTAAAGATTATTATAAGAAGAAAAATAAAGATCAGAAACCTTTGATCTAGTATGGATAGTTCCCGAGATTAAATCTTAAACTGCTTAACCAGACCAGAAATACTTTCCGATAATTTCCTCACTTGTTCTGCGGCATCCGAAGTTTCATCGACCTGACCAACTGACACATTACAGAGTTCATTAATTCGAATGACATTTCGATTAATGTCATCTGCCACAGCGGCCTGCTCTTCTGATGCGGTCGCAATTTGAGTCGTCATATCATAAGCATTTACAATTGAACTATCCATATCATCGAGTACTTCAAAGGTACGAACGCTATATTTTTCACTTTGAACGGCTTGCTCAGAACTGCTACTCATTGCGGCAACCGACTGCTTGGTAGCCGACTGCAGTTTTTCAATCATGGTTTGAATTTCTTCTGTAGATGCCTGTGTACGTGATGCTAGTGTTCTTACTTCGTCTGCGACCACCGCAAAACCGCGACCTTGTTCGCCCGCTCTCGCCGCTTCAATGGCGGCATTTAAAGCGAGTAAATTAGTTTGATCAGCTATTTGTTTAATAACATCGAGAACGCTGCCTATCGCATCACTATCTTTTTCCAAGTCAGTAATGATTTTCGAGGTATCGTTTACTAAATTTGCTAACTCTTTACTGGCCTTTCTATTTTTTTCCGTTGCCAATTTTGCGGCTTTAGAATCGTCACTAATTTGTTTAGTTGCTACAGCCGTCGAATCAACATTACTAGCCACTTCATGCAAAGTTGCCTGCATTTGGGTCATTGCAGTGGCAAGCTGACCCGTTTCATCCTGCTGAGAAATTATTGCTTTTGATGATTTTTTGGAAACCTCACCAAGCTGAAGAGATACACCAGTGAGATCAGATGACACACTATTGAGTTTAGAGATCATATTTTGAAGTTTACTAACAAACAAATTAAATGATATTCCAATCTGACTGATATCATCACTTCCTTCTATCGAGTCAATTCGTTGGGTCAGATCTCCATCACCTTCAGCAATATCAGATAAAGCGGCATTAATATTATCCAATTTAGTTTGGATAAACCGCTTGTATGAATAAAAAAATGTACCAACTAAAAATGTAATCGCTATGACAATACTAACCACTATCGAATTACTTAAATCCCGCCCGGCAGCTAATTGTTTCATTATAGGAATATTAATCTCTAACACTCCACGTAAATCCCCTAATTTCCAGTCGTTCTTTGGCGTTTGCGGATGGTTGTTATGACAATCGACACAACCTTGAGCGACCATGGTATCAGCCACCCCTACACGAACGGTTTGAATTCCTTTAAGCTTTTCTACCTTAATAAATGATCGGCTTGAATCAACCGATAAGGCATCCCAAGCCTGATTGGCAAATTCATCATTGACTCTACTGGCTCTATTTGGAAAAGGATAGGCACTATATAATCGCAACTGAGTGCCTTCTTGCGCCATTAATTCACTTAAATCATGGATCATGGTTGCTGGCAAAGGAAAGGATTTCGGATTATTTTTGTGTTCAATACTGGCTCGCAAATCCGAACCTGCATGCACTTTCTTGACTATATTATTGACGTAATACTTACGTAACACTTTAAATTGTCTTACATTAGCCTCAGCGGTTTGTACCACATCTCTAATAACAGTCTGCTCCAGAGATTGGGGAATAATTGTCAAAGTGAGCAATATGCCAGCAATCGAAATGAACAATGCAGGTAATAAAAGTCTCCAAAGCAGGCTAATTTTATTCAAAAGGGTAACCTCAGGATTAAAACAGTATTTACTTTATAGATGGTAGTTCAAAAAATGGGAAATTCAAGAAAATGCGGGGTTATTATGGTCCTATTTTATATTAATCAAATCGAGGTGAATAGGAATGCCAGTTACGAAAATTTTTAAATAACGAGATGTGAAACACCTATTTACCCAATTTTTACATCAACCAGATTTTTGCATCAACCAATAGGCAAAACCAGCAAAAACAACCAATGGAATAAATGCGCCCACAAAAGGTGATACGCCGTAAATTAAGCTGATTGGGCCAAAAGATTGCTTGGCTAAATGAAAGCCAAAACCAAGCATTACCCCGGTAAGGACTCTCGCCCCCATGGAGACGTTTCTCATCGGCCCAAAAACAAAACTCGCAGCGAGTAACATCATCACTGCAATTGATAAAGGTAGAAATAATTTTTGCCATATGACCAGTTCCACTTCGCTCGCATCCAACGCATTATCGGATAAGTATTGTTGGTATTTAATCAAACCTTTTACATTTAAAGTTTCTGGTTGCAAGGTTAAAGTTTCAATATTGTCTTCATCGAGTGGGTTTTGCCATTTCATTTTTTTGAGTAATATTTTTTCTATTTCATCCGGTTTGAAAAGCGCTTTAGAGACCTCAAAAAGAAACCAAGTACCATCAATGATTTTAGCAATTTTTGCTTCGGTTAACTGCTTCAACCGATAATTTTTATCGAGTTCAAAGATAGATACACTATGCATTTCACCATTTTTATGAATACTGGCGATATGTATAATCTGATTGTTGCGTTTTGCCCACAATCCTGTTGCCGAACGCGATATTTTTCCGTCACTGAGCGCGGAGGTTCGTAATTGCTGAGCTGATTTACTCGCCACCGGAGCGATAATTTCACTCAGAAACAAAGCCGCAACCATCAAGATTAATGAGGCTTTCAAGGTAGCACCGGCTATTTTCCAAGTCGTCATACCAGCAGCACGCATCACCGTCAATTCATTGTTAGAGGCCAATATCCCCAAACCAAATAGAGAACCAATCAGCACCCCCATAGGGAAGACTTCCAGCACTTTTTGAGGGATCATTAAAGCGACATATAAAAAGGCATCGGCCATTTCATAACTACCTTTGCCGATTGATTTTGATTCATCTAATAAACTGAACATTGCTCGTAAAACAATCAGCAAAAATAGAATGAGCAGGCTGGCTGAAACGACATGTCTGGCAATGTATCGCTCAAGTAAATTAAACATTAGCTGAAGCTTTATCCTGATTAATTTTGTTACGCTTACGTTTTATTTTTGCCGGACGATACAACCAATAAATAAATATTAACAAACCAGCATGGATCCACCAAAATCCAAGCAGGCCGGGGATCCGGCCTGATTCTATTAATTTGCGCGAGTACATCATCAACAGTGCGTAAATCAAATAGATTAGAATAGAGGGTAACAAGCGGGCAAATTTTCCTTGCCTTGGCTGAGTGCGTGAAAGAGGAACGGCTAACATACATATTAATGGGATCGATAAAGGAGCCGCCAAACGCCAATGAAGAGCAGCCCATTGCTCATTACCCAATTTTTTTAATAATGCCAAAGTCGACGTTGATTTAATATTGTTTTCTACCTGTATCGAATCATCTTGCACTATTCGATTATAAAATGAAGCAAATTCGGTTATTTGCCAACTCCCTTTTTGCTCCGGGTTGTCTTTTTGAACACCACTGCCATTCTGAACATCGCTATTTCTTCGAACAAAGCTGTCAACATTCTGATCCTGCAAATGATCAAAACCAACAATACGGCCTTCCCGATCGATGCTTTGCTCTCTTGACAAAACTTGGCCTTGCTCCAAAACAAGGTAATTGACACCGGTTTCTTCATTTTCCCATTGTCTGCCTTGTTTAGCTGTTTGTATTTTTAATTGGTCAGCTTGTCCGTCATCTAGAGAGGTGCGAGTAACCGAAAACACTCCACTTATCGTACCGTCATCCGTTTTTGATTCCACAAAAACGATACCATCTTTATTGCTATTTTCTCTAAATCGTCCAGCTGAAAAAATGCCAAGTTTGGCTTGAGCAGCTTGTTCTGCCATTAAGATCTTACTCTGAGATATGGCCCAAGGTGTTAAAATAGTGGACAGGCTACCCGCAATAACAGCAAATACCAAGGCCGAAGGCATTAGCATTTTGGCTAAATCCTTTTGACCAATACCCAAACCATGAACCACCACTAGTTCATTATCCGAATAAAGTCGCCCAAATGTCATTAAAATTGCCAAAAAGAAGGACAATGGCAATAAAAATCCAGCAACGGCCGGGATTTGCAATGCTAACAAAGAAAAAACAGCTTTAGCAGAGATTGTTCCATCAACCGCCAATTGAATAAATCTGACAAAACGGGTACTAACAAATATCAATATTAGCACCAGTAAAATAGCGCCGGTCGCACGATAAATATCTTTGTTTATATAATGTTTTAGTATCAAACTAAATACCTTATCCATTATCGGCCAAATCACGTCAATAGCGAATTAGCTGTAAAATAAGAGTTCCGGTGATCGGAAGAAAAGCGATAGTTTTACTTAATAAAAGCCATTTAATCGGTTAAACTCTCGTTTTAACCCATTATCCGATCTTATATCGCCTGTTATTTCGTTATTTTAGCATTGCTTATATGCAATGTAACAGAGTTAAAGACGTGATATTGAACAACTAGTTCAGACTAGAAACTTCACAAACCTTAATCTAGGGTCTTTCAAATGGAATTTAATGTAAAAAGTGGTAATCCCGAAAAACAACGTAGTGCTTGTGTTGTTCTCGGCGTCTTTGAGTCTCGAAAACTTTCTCAGGCTGGCGAGCAGATTGATGAGGTGAGTGAAGGCTATCTCAGCAATTTATTACGCCGAGGCGATATGGAAGGCAAGTTAGGTAAAGTATTGTTGCTCCATAATGTACCCAATACGCTATCAGACAGAGTTTTGTTAATAGGTTGCGGAAAAGAACGCGATTTTTCTGATAAGCACTATCAAACGGTGATTGCCAAAGCGATCACCACGCTCAATGAAACAGGTTCCATGGAAGCCGTTTGTTTTTTGAGCGAACTAAATGTCAAAGGCAGAGATACACATTGGAAAGTTCGCCACGCGGTGGAAGCAACCCAAGATACACTCTATGCCTTTGAAGAATTCAAGAGTAAATCCGATGCCGCTAGGCGTCCGGTAAGACGACTGGTGTTTAATGTCACCACTCGTAAAGAATTAACGGTCGGTGAAAAAGCCATTACCGAAGGCCTGGCAATTTCTAAGGGTGCTC
The DNA here is from genome assembly GCA_964454125.1 of uncultured Kangiella sp. GTDB lineage: Bacteria > Pseudomonadota > Gammaproteobacteria > Enterobacterales > Kangiellaceae. Next base: position 9,361 of record CAYVSL010000040.1, on the reverse strand, counting down.
ATAAAGCCAGAGACTTAGCTAATCTACCACCCAATATCGCCAATCCCGCTTACCTTGCAGAGCAAGCAAAAATGCTTGCCATCGCCGACGATAAAATTGAATGTTTAATACTTGATGAAATAGAACTCAAAGAAATGGGGATGGGCGCATTTACCGCCGTGACTCAAGGTTCTATCAACTCAGGTAAGCTCATTATACTAAAATACAATGGTGCCGAAGATGAACAAAAACCAATCGTAATGGTTGGAAAAGGCATCACCTTTGATAGCGGAGGCATCTCCTTAAAACCCGCCGAGCGTATGGATGAAATGAAATATGACATGGGCGGTGCAGCAGGTGTATTTGGTAGTTTTGTAGCTGTCACGGAAATGTCACTAAAGGTTAATTTGATAGTCGTTATCGCATCCGCTGAAAATATGCCCGGTGGAAATGCCTGCCGACCAGGTGATATTGTTACCACATTGTCGGGACAAACCGTTGAAATCATCAATACCGACGCAGAAGGTCGATTGATACTTTGCGATGCGCTCACTTATGTTGAAAGATTTGACCCCGACGTGGTGATTGACGTCGCCACATTAACGGGTGCCTGCATTGTTGCTTTAGGCGATCAAGCGTCAGGTTTGTTGAGTAACCATAATCCTCTCGCTCATGAATTGTTAAATGCCGGTGAGCTATGCGGCGACAGAGCATGGCGTCTCCCTTTATGGGATGAATATCAACAACAGCTGGATTCAAATTTTGCTGATATGGGTAATTTAGGCGGAAAAGGCGCCGGCACGATTACAGCGGCCTGTTTTCTTTCCCGTTATACCAAAAAATATCATTGGGCTCATCTGGATATTGCTGGAACCGCATGGAAAACAGGTAAACAAAAAGGGGCTACAGGAAGGCCAGTACCACTGTTGACCCAATATGTTTTAAATCGAGCAAACGGGTAAAGACGGGACGAGGCGCTAAAACTATGACCCAAATTGAGTTTTACTCTGTGGAAAGCGAACAAAATAAATTGCCTTTTGCACATATTACTGAAGTGGTAAAACGAGGCTACCGAAAGGGACAAAAAATTTTTATTCATACAGAAAATAAAAAATTGGCCGAAAAAATAGATGAAATATTATGGACTCAGGATGCTAAAAGTTTTTTGCCGCACCAATTAGTGGGTGAAGATGAAAATACCAAGCCACCAATCGAAATTGGTTTTGGCCAAGAGCCATGCATTCATCCGGATATTTTAATTAATCTGGCCAACGAAGTACCTTTATTTTTTAGCCAGTTCAACTGGGTATTTGAATATGCTTTTGGCGATGACGACAATAAAGAAAAAGCGCGTACTCGATTTAAGTTCTATAGAGAGAGAGGTTATCCGCTTAACCATCGGAAAATTTCGGCTTAACCAACGACTGATCAACCATACCGTTATTAATATTTTTACAGAGAATTTAGACAGCAATGGATACATCCTACAATCCTAAAAACATTGAGCAGAAATGGTATAAAAAATGGGAAGCCGATGGCAATTTTAAAGCCAGCGGTAATGGTGATCCCTATTGTATTTTAATTCCTCCTCCTAATGTCACCGGTAGTCTTCATATGGGACACGCATTTCAACACACCATTATGGATAGCTTAACCCGTTATCATCGCATGAAAGGTGACAATACTCTGTGGCAGTGTGGCAGTGATCACGCAGGTATTGCCACTCAAATGGTGGTAGAACGACAGCTCAATGCCATCGGACAAAAACGAACTGATTTTAGCCGTGAAGAGTTTATTAAAAAAGTCTGGCAGTGGAAGGAAGCTTCTGGCGGTACAATTTCAGATCAAATGAGACGACTGGGCGACTCACCAGATTGGGATAGAGAAGCCTTTACTATGGATGAAAATTTATCCAAAGCCGTACAGGAAGTTTTTATTCGTCTTCATAAGGATAAAACCATCTACCGCGGTAAACGATTAGTCAACTGGGATCCGAAATTTCAATCAGCCATCTCTGATCTGGAAGTTGAAAATCATGACGAAAAAGGATTGATGTGGTATTTTCGCTATCCACTTGCCGATGGCATAAAAACAACCGATGGCAAAAATTATTTAGTGGTTGCTACCACTCGCCCGGAAACAATGTTAGGCGATTCGGCGGTGGCCGTTGATCCAAAAGATAAACGATATAAAGATCTTATTGGAAAATTTATTGATTTACCGATCGTCAATCGAAAAATTCCTATTATTGCCGATGATTATGTGGATATGGAATTTGGCACTGGTTGTGTAAAAATCACTCCGGCTCATGATTTTAATGATTACGAAGTTGGTAAACGCCACCAATTGCCTTTGGTCAATATTTTTAGTCCCGTCGCCGAAATATTAGCCACAGCCGAAGTGTTTGACTATAAAAGCCAGGCAATCGAAAACTACCCGGCCGCTCTTCCAGAAAAGTATGTCGGTCAAGATCGTTTTGATGCGAGAAAAATGATCATTGAAGAATTTGAAAGTTCAGGCTTACTGGAAAAAATTGACGACCATGCTTTGATGGTTCCACGCGGCGATCGAAGTCATGTTGTTATTGAGCCCCTTTTAACCGATCAATGGTATGTCGCGACTGAGAGCTTAGCCAAACCGGCAATCGATGCAGTAAAAAAAGGTGACATCAAATTCGTGCCTGAAAACTGGGATAAAACCTATTACCATTGGATGAACAATATTCAGGACTGGTGTATTAGCCGTCAACTTTGGTGGGGACACCGAATACCTGCCTGGTATGATGAAGACGGCAATGTTTATGTTGCAGCCAGTGAGCAGCAGGTAAGAATTGACAACCAATTATCAGATAAGGTAAACCTACGTCAGGACGAAGATGTTTTAGATACTTGGTTTTCATCAGCCTTGTGGCCTTTTGCTACGATGGGTTGGCCTGAAAAAACGCCGGAATTAGCACATTTTGTGCCATCAAGCGTATTGGTCACTGGTTTTGATATCATCTTTTTTTGGGTCGCCAGAATGATTATGATGACCCTGAAATTTACCGGTAAGGTGCCTTTTAAAGAAATTTATATTACCGGCTTAATCCGCGATGAAAACGGCGATAAAATGTCGAAATCAAAAGGTAATGTTCTCGATCCAATCGATTTAATTGACGGTATTGGATTAGAACCTTTGGTGGCAAAAAGAACCTCTGGATTAATGAATCCAAAAGCTGCACCAAAAATCGAAAAAGCCACTCGTCAACAATTTTCACAAGGGATCGGATCCTACGGTACCGATGCATTAAGAATGACATTTTGCTCTCTCGCTTCGACGAGTCGCGATATTAATTTTGATTTAGGCCGAGTGGAAGGTTATAAAAATTATTGCAATAAATTATGGAACGCTGCACGTTTTGTATTGATGAATGCTGAAGATCAAGACTGCGGAAAAGGACTCGACCAAACTAATTCCGATAAACTACAATTAAGTATTGCTGATCAATGGATCATTGGTCGATTAAATCAGACGATTCAGGCCTACGAAAACCATACTAATCATTACCGATTTGATTTAGCGACTCAAGCTCTTTTTCAATTCAGCAAAAATGACTATTGTGACTGGTATCTGGAGCTAACCAAACCAGTCCTGAATAATAAAAATTCCAGCATTCAACAAAAACGCGGCACCCGGCATACCTTAGTCAACACTCTAGAAGCCATGATGAGGCTATTGCATCCTATGATGCCTTTTGTTACCGAAGAAATCTGGCAGCGATTGAAACCACTAACGAATACTAGTAGCCACTCCATAATGCTGGCCCCCTTTCCCCTCTACAATGCTTCGTCAGTGAGCGAAACCGTCATTCAAGATATTAGCTGGATCCAATCATTGATCACAGGAGTGAGAAATATTCGCGGCGAACTGAACATATCGCCTAACAAACCGGTCAAAGTTTTGTTAAAAAACAGTCAATCCGATGACGTTAGTCGATTAGAAGAATATAGGGGATTTATTGGATCATTAGCTAAATTAGAAAGTATAGAAATACTAAAAAATAATCAGGTAGCTCCCCTCTCCTCTACAGCGCTCGCTGGCAACTTGGAAATATTGGTGCCGGTTGCAGGGTTAATCGATATTAAATCGGAGGTCAATCGACTGCAAAAAGAAATTGATAAACTGAATAATGAAAAGAAGCGTTTAAGTGGCAAGCTAAGTAATGCACGATTTGTGGATAATGCTCCGGCTGAAATTGTAGCGAATGAAAAACAAAAATTAGCGACAGCAAAACAGGCGTTATTGAAATTAAAGCAACAGCAACTAGAGTTAAAACAATTATAGGTTTTAGGTTTTAAATCTCTAAGCCAAATCATTGTTTGTTTTTAAAACAAACTTCGACATAAAAATCGCCGACCTCGGTATTAAATGGAATAATAATAACCGAACCCATTTTTCCAACATGAGATATTTGTTGCCCCATACCTCGGATCACCGTCGGCGTCGACATATCAAAATCAAATCCTTTTTCATCCAATAAGGCTTTGGCACCCCCTGTAACCATGTTGGTTAACTCCCCAACTAAATCAGCTATTTCATCATCTATCTTGATAAATTTTTCACCCAGCATTTTTTCAGCAATATGCAAAATTACTTTTTCGGAGAAAGATAAAGCTAAACTTCCGACCGCTTGTGGGGATGACATAGGAATAAAACCGGTAATATCGCCTGCGGGCAGTTTGTCAGTCTTAATTTTTATATTATTTGCTTTAGGTGTAAGACTGGCCATGGTGACCAACACATTTGACATTGAGGATATAAAAGAATTAATAAAATCTACGTTCAAAAGAATTCTTCCCAATACAGTTATCGATTAACAAAAATAAATACTCTTAATTATTAGAGTGTAGTGTCAAAATTCAAACATTGCTTGAATTTACTCCTCCATTCCCGGAGAAGCAACTCTCATAATTTCATCAATGGTAGTTTTCCCTTCAGCCACTTTTTGTGCGCCATTAATTCTTAAGAGTGTCATACCATTTTCGATTGCTTTCTCTCGTATTGGTGTTACTTCACCGCCTTGAGATGTCACTTTTTTTATTTTTTGATCCATTTTTAACAACTCGTATATCCCCTGCCTTCCCATATATCCCGATTGACGACATTCATCACACCCTTTGGGCATAAACATCAGTTTTGGAATAGATATATCAAAACCAACGGTTAACTCACGCCAAGCTTCAACATTAGGCTCGACTGCGTGTTTACAATGAGGACAAAGCACTCTAACCAATCGCTGCGCCATAACGCCTAACAGCGTAGCATTGATCAGGTAGGATGGAACGCCAATGTCTTGCAATCGAGTAATAGCAGATGAGGCATCATTTGTGTGCAAGGTAGATATCACCAAATGTCCGGTTAGTGAAGCTTGTATGGCAATATCAGCGGTTTCCTTATCACGTATTTCACCAATCATAATAATATCAGGATCCTGACGTAAGAGAGAGCGAACACCACTGGCAAAATCCACATTGATGTCGTGGTGAACCTGCATTTGATTAAACGCTGGTTCAACCATTTCGATCGGGTCTTCGATCGTACAAACATTAACTTGAGGCGTTGCAAGTAGTTTTAATGTGGTATAAAGCGTGGTTGTTTTACCTGACCCGGTTGGGCCGGTCAGTAATACAATACCGGTCGGTTGGTTAGCCATTTCTAGCCAGTCCGTTTCAGTCTGTTTATTTAAGCCCAAAGCATTAAAGTCTCTTAGCAATACCGTTGGGTCAAATATTCTCGCCACCAATTTTTCACCAAATGCGGTAGGCAATGTCGATAAACGCAATTCGATTTCCAGACCATTGGGGGTTTTAGTTTTTATCCGGCCATCTAGAGGCTTTCGTCGTTCTGCAACATCCATACGGCCTAAAATCTTAAATCGAGCGGTAACTGCCGCAGCGATATTGGCCGGCATCTTATAGACATTATGTAATACACCATCTATTCTCAAACGAATATTGCCAGTGTCTCTTCTGGGTTCAATGTGAATATCACTGGCTCTTTCGGCAAAAGCGTACTGCAAAAGCCAATCAACAATCTGTACAACATGTTGGTCATTTGCATCCAACTCTCCCACATTGCCGACTTCTAATAATTGCTCCAGATTAGTAACTTTGATATTCTGAAGACTTTCACCTGACGCGCCTTTTATTGATGAACTTAAGGTATAAAGTTCTTTTTGCAACCGTAGAATGGTTTCCGGATTGGAGATAACCGGTTGTATCTGTTTCCTTAAAATTTGTTCTAGACCAGAAACCCATCCACTGACTTCTGGTTCGAGCACGGCTACAGAGACCGTATCAGAAGTTACCTCGCAGGCAAGAATACGATGCCTCAAAGCAAAAGCTTTGGACATCACACTGGTCACCGCATCGACATCTATTTTTAGGGGGTCGAGGCGAATGTAGGGCAACTTTTGTTGATTGGCAAACTGTTCGGTTAACAACTCAGCCGTTAACACTTTACCTCTTAGTTTGGCAGATTTGATTTTAAGGGCAGCGAGTTGATTGATAGGATAGCCTTTTAGCATCTCCTTTTTTGCGTCTTTGATTGCCTGTAGTGATTGTTCAGCGGTAATAATCTCATCACTTTCAAGCTCTCGCAAAAAACGAATAAGATCAGTCTTACGGTGGGCATCAGCCTGCATTTCACTTCCAACTTAAGTTACAATAATGAGAGTGTATAGTATTTATCTTAGATTTCAAATAGTTATACCCGTAATACTTGGAAAGCATGGCTCACAGGTATCGCTAGTACGCGCTACTCAATATTGATTATATCAAGTGCATTAATGGTGGTTTGTTTAGCAAGCTTCGCGGCAGGTTCTTTTCGCAAAGTAACCAAACTTCTGAAATTATCGAACAAATGCAAAGGGGTATTGTAAGACTGTCTGCAAGTCACTGGCGGCATATCTGGTGCGTCGGTTTCCATGACAATCGAATCCAAAGGCAAAGTAGCCGCTAGATGATGTAATTTAGCCGCTCTGGGGAAGGTCATCGCGCCGCCAAAGCCTAGTTTAAACCCCATATCACAGTATTTTTGAGCCTGATGTTCACTACCATTAAACGCATGTACAATTCCCCCACAATTAAAACTCTGTAAAGACAAAATCTTGAGCATTTCATCATGGGCTTTGCGTACATGCAAAATAACAGGTAACTCTGCCGCTCGGGCAATACTAATTTGGGCTGAAACAAAATGAGTTTGTAAGCTACGATTGCTGCCAGCTTGATAATAATCTAAACCGATTTCACCAATCGCGGCAATTGGACCCACTGACAGCGCCATTTCCAAATCATGTAAATCGGTATCTTTGTGCTCATCAACAAACATTGGATGAAGCCCTAACGCGGTATGGCATATAGAATAGGTTGCTGTAATTTGACGGATCCCTCGCCAACCAGCTCTTTTAACTCCGGGAATGAGTATCCCTGAAATCCCTGCTTCCTTGGCTTTTTCAACAAGCTTTTTTCGGTTAGCATCAAATTGAGGGAAATCAAAATGGCAATGGGTATCAAATAAAGTGATTTTACTAGTCATTAATTGCCTATTCTAAACGCGCTTAGCTCGCATTATGTTCACCAAAATATGCAAGCATCATTTCCGATCGATTATAGTAGAGTATTGGTAATAATCATAGGCCCGTACACAAATCTCTGAATATGATTTTTCTAGGTTAATGTTCTCTAGTTTGTTTAAAATCTATATCAGGCCACCTTTCTTGAATCAAGTTTAAATTGACTCTGGTTGGTGCCAGATAGGTTAGATTATCACCACCATCCAAAGATAAGTTATCGTTAGCTTTAGTCTTAAATTCATCAAGCATTTTTTCATCTTGGCATTCAACCCAACGAGCGGTGTTGACGTTAACCGGCTCATAAATACACTCGACTTTATATTCACTCTTAAGACGATGCGCTACCACATCAAACTGCAATATTCCCACTGCGCCGAGAATAAGATCATTTGAATTAAAGGGGCTAAACACTTGTGTCGCGCCCTCTTCCGATAGCTGAATTAATCCTTTTAACAGCGCCTTGTTTTTCAAAGGATCCGCTAAACGTACTCGGCGGAATAACTCTGGTGCAAAATTAGGAATTCCAGTGAATTTAAGTGCTTCTCCCTCGCTAAAGGAATCACCGATCTGTATTGTTCCATGATTGTGTAGGCCAATTATATCGCCGGCAAAAGCTTCATGAATGTTAGAACGATCACCGGCCAAAAATGTCACCGCGTTAGAAATTTGCACATCCCGATTTATACGAACATGCTTCATTTTCATTCCCTTAGTGTACTTACCCGAGCAGATCCGCATAAACGCTATCCGATCGCGATGCATTGGATCCATATTAGCTTGGATCTTAAAAATAAATCCACTGAAGCTCTGTTCGGTTGGCGAGATATCTCTCACATCCGTATTTCGACTAAGTGGAGCTGGCGCCCATTCAACAAAGCCATCTAGCATTTGGGTAACACCAAAGTTGCCCAAAGCCGTACCAAAAAATACCGGACTTAACTCGCCTTTTAAAAATGCTTCTAGTTCGAATTCATTAGATGCACCAATCACCAATTCCAACTCGTCTCTTAATTCTTCCGCAACGCTACCTATCGCTTTATCTAGTTCAGGATTGTTCAAACCTTCAATGCATTTTTCCTCTTGTATGGTATGCCCCTGCCCTGTGGAATAGAGGTAGATTTTATCTTCTAGCAGGTGATATATGCCTTTGAATTGCTTTCCCATGCCAATTGGCCAAGTTATTGGCGCGCAGCGTATGTTTAAAACCTCTTCAACCTCGTCCATTAACTCAATCGGATCTTTAATATCTCGATCCAGTTTATTCATAAAGGTAACTATCGGGGTATCTCTTAATCGACAAACTTCCATCAATTTAATGGTTCGTTGCTCAACCCCTTTACTACTATCAATAACCATCAGAGCAGAGTCGACCGCAGTAAGCGTTCGATAAGTGTCTTCAGAAAAGTCTTCGTGGCCCGGGGTATCAAGCAGATTAACGATGCGATCGTTATAGGGAAACTGCATCACAGAGGTAGTAACTGAAATACCGCGCTCCTTTTCCATTTCCATCCAGTCAGAGGTAGCATGCTTGCCTGACTTACGGCCTTTGACCGTTCCTGCTTCTTGGATTTTACGACCCAATAGGAGCAGTTTTTCGGTAATGGTGGTTTTACCGGCATCGGGGTGGGATATGATAGCAAACGTGCGTCTTCTCTTGATTTCATTAATAAAATTGCTGTCACTCATACCCGAAAAACCTTAGTTTGTACCCAAACTTGTACCCATTGTTAAAAATACCTTTTCGAGCAAATGAAATGCTCGAAAAGCACG
>CAYVSL010000039.1:0-31995 GCA_964454125.1 uncultured Kangiella sp. | reverse complement strand
GATTTCAGTAGGTTACAGAATTATACGGTTTTTAACTGATTAAAGTAGGATCAAGGATTGGTGAGTATATTACAAATCAGCGAGCATTAAAACGAACGATCGCTCACTATTGACTTTTTGCTAACAACTGGAGTAATCTACCGATGTTGACAATCAATTGTTTTTTTCAATCCAGAATAATCAGACTTAGTTCCCTATCTATGAGCAAAATTTATCTCATTCGTCACGGTCAGGCCAGTCTTGGTGCAGAAAACTATGATCAACTCTCCGAAATTGGCCGTCAACAGGCCGCGGCACTAGGCGAATATTTTTTGGATCATGGCATTCAATTCGATGAGATCATCCACGGACAAATGTCGCGACAAACCGAAACAGCTCAAATAATGGCTCGATCTAAACAATTTGTTGGCAAATTGATTTTGGATATAGGCGCCGATGAATTCGATAGCGATAGTTTGTTGAATTATTATTTACCGATACTCGCGAAAACTTCCGAAGAATTTCATCAAAAAATCTATTCTGAAAATAAATGGTTTTCCAATGGTCGAGATTTTGAATTAATTTTTCGTGCATTGATTGCACTTTGGCAACAGGATGAGAGTTGTCCGTTTGAATCTTGGAAACTGTTCCGCAACCGCTCACTTAACTTATTAAACAGAATTCGTAAAGATCACGGTACTCGTAGGAAAATTGCCTTAGTTACATCCGGCGGTTTAATTTCGGCCACCATGCAAGCAATTTTGGGTTTTGATGATCTCACCTTTATCGATATGAATTTAACCATCAATAACGCCAGCGTAACTGAAATAAACATATCGGGAATAAAGGTCGGGAACTCAACGGAAAGATCAACTCAAGATTATTTACAAGAGGATGAAACAATTAGTGCAAAGCTACAATGTTTTAATAATATCAGTCCATTGCTAATAAAAAAACAACCCCATTTAATTACTCGCAAATAAGGGATCCATCATGAATTTTGAAATTCCAGAATGGCTTGCTGAATCTGCCGCAGACATCGAAGCCGCTAGAACCTTGGTATTACAAACCGCTTGGAAAATTGAGAATACTGGATTCGAGTCAGTTAAAAATGACGTCTCTATAATTAAATACCATACCGCCAATGTGATGCAAAATGTCATCGACAAAGCGCTGCAAAGTTTGGGTGGACTAGGTATGACCGATGATAAAATATTAGCTTATTTCTATCGTCATGAAAGAGCCGCTCGAATTTACGATGGACCCGATGAAGTACATAAAATGGTTGTAGCCCGAAATTTGCTGAAATGAAACAATGGCAAGGCGAAAACGACTTCGCTCTATTCAAATCAAGTATGCCAATTAGCGATCAGCAGATTTGGCAGGCTTTTTATCAATTGCACAAAGGCAAAATAAAAGTACAAAAAGAAAAAATTGTGGTGGGCAAATTAAAGACCATTATTAAAGCAACATTCCGACTTTCCAATCAAAAAGGTTTTGCCTTGATGAGTTTGCGTGACTTAAGTCAGGAAACTCAATTTAGCATGGGCAGCCTTTATGCCTATATTGGTAGTAAAGGACAATTAGCTGAAATGATCCATCAGTTCCTGCCGCACATGTTTGATCTTTGTATTGGTACCGAACTCGACAAATATCAATCAAGTCAACAACAATTGAATAGACTGGTTCGAGGGCATATTTTTATTACTGAGTGCTTGCAGCCTTGGTTCTTTTTTGCTTTTATGGAAACCAAACATCTAGGCCATTCTATCAAACAATTGGCAAAAGGTAATGAAGCTAAATCAGAAATTCTTTTACAAAAAATAATTAAACATGGCGAACTAGAAAATCAATTTACTCAATCAGATATTTTTTTAACCAGCATGATGATAAAAAGCTTACTGCAAAATTGGTATGTAAAACACACAAAATATCAACAAAAAAACACCGCCTGTGAAAGCTATATCCAATTTATTGAACAGGTAATAGGTCAATTTTTAGAGAATGTATCATGACAGGTAAATCGAATTTTGAATGGGTTCAAGACTTTGATTTAGCTCAAGACTGTCGAGGCTCAGATAAATTACCGATTAAAAGTTTGGCAGCCTATCTGTTAATTCATATGCCAGACTTTATGAAAAGCCGATATTTACATGTCAAACAATTTTCTAGCGGGGCTTCAAATTTAACTTATCGCCTTTTCAATAATCAAGATTCATTTATTTTAAAGAGACCACCGACGGGTACTAAAGCAAAATCGGCTCATGATATGGTCAGAGAGCATGAGGTTCTTAAAAAATTAGCTAACTATTATTCGCTTTCACCTCGACCTGTTTTACTCTGCGAAGATGAATCAATTATCGGCGAAAAATTTTTTATCATGCAGGAAATCAAAAGGTTGGGGATTGCAAAAAATTTGCCTGTTGATATGAATGAACAGCAGCAGTATCGACTTTGTGAAAATTTTGTAGATGGTTTAGTGACGCTGCACGAAATCGACATTAAACACTCGGAACTAGCATCACTGGGTAATCCTTTGAGTTATGTTGAAAGACAACTGCAAAGGTGGCAACAACGATATCAAAAGGCCAAAACAGATAATGTACCTTCAAATAATACGATTTATCATTGGCTAAAATCTAATCTACCTTTAAATTCCGGCTATCAGTCATTAGTGCACAACGATTATAAATTTGACAATTTTATATTGGACTCCAATCAGCCCGAAAAAATAATCGGTGTATTAGATTGGGAGATGACCACTTTGGGCGATCCTTTGCTTGATTTAGGCTGCTCGCTTGCCTACTGGGTAATGATGAGGCATCCAAAATGAAAAATACACCTTTCAGTTTAACAGGAAAAATTGCGCTAGTAACAGGCGCAAGCCGCGGTATAGGAGAAGCAACTGCACGCTTATTCGCCAGTCAGGGCGCTCAAGTCATCATATCCAGCCGCCGACAGGATCCCTTGGATGAATTAGCTGAAAGGATAAACCTAGAAGGGCATTCAGGTAATGTCATTGGTATGGCTTGTCATATTGGCCATTCTAAATCGGTCAATGAATTGCTAGTAAAGTTAACGAGCAATTTCGATAAAATAGACATATTGGTTAACAACGCAGCGACTAATCCATTTTTTGGAGAACTATTAGAGACACCTGAATCGATGATCGATAAAACCATCGATGTTAATATCAAAGGTTATTTGATGATCAGTCAATTAGTCGGCAAAATCATGAAAAAAAATGGTGGTGGAAGCATTATCAACACCGCATCAATCAACGGTGTCATTCCTGGACCCATGCAAGGCATTTATTCGATGACCAAAGCCGCCGTTATTTCGATGACCGCTGCCATGGCAAAGGAGACGGCTAAGTATGGTATTCGAGTGAACGCGGTATTGCCAGGTTTGACCGATACTAAGTTTGCCTCAGCATTAACTAATAATGAAAAAATGCTCAAAAGTATTCTGCCTATGATCCCCATGGCGAGAATGGCTAAACCGGAAGAAATAGCGCCAGCCTTTTTGTTTTTGGCCTCCGATGCAGCGTCATATATCACTGGGATTAATTTGCCTGTCGATGGTGGGTTGTTGTGTTAACAATACTAATTTCATACCATCCAAATCCCCCCAGTCACCTGACAATCAATGGAATCCAAAATCATATGAATGATCAAGCCAACACCAACATAGCGAGTCTTGGAAAAAACACACAAAAGACAATAGATACTGATGGGTAGCAATCCATGCAACAGATGAAATCCAATACTACAACGTCCTATATCATAAATCGGACTCGCTAATAGATGATCAACATCAACCAACATCGTTGCCATCATTACTGGATAAACCACTCTCCACTGTTTTTTGTAAAACAATGCCACCAAAATTCCCGGAATGATAAAATGTAAAACAATATGTAAAATAATATTAACCTTTTTCTAGCTAGGATTTTATTTCTAGTTAACATAGATAGCCCAAATATAACTCATTTAAGCTAATTTTACTTTGTAACTGGAAAAATCCGTTCAAGTTGATAATCCGCGCGATCATCAGACTCCACATATTAACCGTTTGTGATAAGATCCGCGCCTAAATTGAACGTGAAAGCCCCAACCGATGATCCGATTCAAACAATTATCTTTATTCCAAGGCAGTTTGCCCTTGCTAAAGGACGTTAGTCAAACCTTATACCCTGATCAAAAAATCGGTGTTGTAGGCAGAAATGGCTGCGGTAAATCAAGTTTGTTTTCCATGTTGCGCAATGAATTAGCGCCCGAACAGGGCAATCTTGAATTTCCACCAAAGTGGCGGATCAGTAGCGCGAAACAGGAAACACTCGCTAGTCCACTTACAGCATTAGATTATGTTTTGTCTGGCCACAGTGAATACCAGCAGATCCAAAAGGCTCTGGCAGATGCCGAATCGGTAGAAGATGGTCTGGGCATTGCCAATCAACATGCTAGACTCGATGCCATCAATGGATGGTCACTGCCAGCTCTAGCGGCAAAAATGTTAACCGGACTCAGCTTCACCGAACAGCAAATGGATTCCACCGTCAGCGAACTTTCGGGGGGGTGGCGTATGCGTTTGAATTTAGCCCAAGCGCTTATTCAGCCTGCTGAGCTTTTACTTTTAGACGAGCCAACTAATCATCTGGATCTAGAAGCGGTATTGTGGCTTGAGAGCTACCTGCGCACCTATGATGGTATGCTACTAACCATTTCTCATGATCGTGATTTTCTCGATAGTTTTTGCAGTCATATTTTGCATTTTGAAAATCAGGGGATTATTTGCTATAGCGGTAACTATTCCCAATTTGAAAAACAAAAACACGCCAAACAAGTACTGCAACAAGCAGAATTTGAAAAACAGCAAAAAGAAATCGAGCATCTGGAAAGTTTTATCAACCGTTTTAAAGCTAAAGCCAGTAAAGCGACACAGGCACAGAGCCGGGTGAAAGCACTCGATAAAATGGATAAAGTCAGTGCTGTTCAGATCCGACAGAAATTTGGATTCGAATTTAAATCCATTAACAAAAATATTACCGAGTTGATCGATCTGGATAAAGTGCAAGCTGGTTACGGTGACGTGACTGTTTTGTCCAACGTCATAATGCGCATTATGGCGGGCCAAAGAATTGGCTTACTGGGCAGAAACGGTGAAGGAAAATCGACCTTAATCAAAGTGATTTGCGGTGAACTGGAAAAGCAAACCGGACAACTCAATCGCAATAAACACTTTAAAGCGGGCTATTTTGCTCAGCATCAAGTCGAACAATTAAATATCGATCAGTCACCTATTTGGCATATTCAGTCACTTGGAGAAGGGGTTAGTGAACAACAAGCGCGTAATTTTTTAGGTGGTTTTGCATTTAACGGCGACAAGACACTAGATAAAGTGAAAGGCTTTTCAGGTGGAGAAAAAGCCCGATTAGTGCTGGCAATGATTACCTGGACCGCACCTAATTTATTGTTGCTCGATGAACCCACTAATCATTTTGATATTGAAATGCGAGAAGCCTTAGCACTAGCATTACAAAATTATGAAGGTGCAGTGATATTAGTGGCTCATGATAAGAACCTATTGGAAAGTGTGGTAGATGAATTTTGGCTGGTCAATGACGGTCAGGTAGCCCCCTTTAAAGGTGATCTTAATGACTATCAAAAATGGCTGAATGATAATCGTTGGGCAAAAGAAAAGAGCACTACTACCAATAAAATAGACAGTCAGAACCCGTTAAATCAAGCACAACCGATACTTTCTCGAAAAGATCAAAAAAGGATTGAGGCGGAACTTAGAAAACAAAAAGCCCCTATTTCCAACCGTTTAAAGAAAGTCGATAAAGAAATGCATCATTTGCAAAATGAACAAACAAAATTAGAGGCGTTATTGGCATCCAATGATATTTATGAAGAAAAGAATAAGAAGCAACTAGCCGATTCAATGCAACGTTCCACAGAACTCAGTCAAACGATTGGAATTTTGGAAGAAGAATGGTTTGAACTTACTGAAAAACTAGAAACTTTTAATTAATCGTAAATCGATTTAAAGAATATAATGAACAGAAAAAAACAATTTATCGCCGGTGCCATTTGCCCTAAATGTTCAGAAATAGATTCATTAGTCTTGTATACAGATGATCAAAGTGTGGCATGTGTGATCTGTAATTATATAAAATCCAGCCAACAACGTGATCTTGAAGCCAGTCAATCAACTAAAAAGAAAACCAATATTTCATATAAAGATACGATCTCGATAAAGATAACCAATCTGGATAAATAATGACCATTGATGATTTACACCAAGTTAGAAAAAATTCTAAAATCATTATTCGCCAAAGTGAAATAGAAACAGCGCTGAACAAACTAGCTGAACAACTCAATAATGATTATGAAGACAAGAATCCTCTATTTCTTATCGTGCTAAACGGTGGCCTAATTTTTTCCGGCCAGCTACTACCAAAAATCGATATCTTATGTCAGATAGATTATTGCCACGCGACCCGTTATCAAGGAAAGAGGCGTGGCGCAAAAATTCAGTGGAAAACCAAACCGCAAATGAATCTAGCCAATCGGGATGTTATTATTATCGATGATATCTTAGATGAAGGTCATACCTTAGCCTCAATTTCAGATTACTGTTTTACCAATAACGCAAATTCCGTTAAAACTCTGGTCTTAGTCGAGAAACAACATCAACGAAAGAGTTATCAAGGACAAAAAGCAGACTACTGTGAATTGAATGTGCCGGATAAATATGTATTTGGATTTGGTATGGATTATTTTCATCATTGGCGAAATTTAAAAGATATTTTTATTTGTGATGATCGATATATTGAAGCTAAATAAATGGAGTCGGCAGCACTAAATCATCACGACTCTTTTCTAACAGTAATGCTTGCTTAGGTTCGTGCGGATGAATAACAAATTCTAATCCTTGTCGATAACATTCTGCCGCATGGTCATCATCTTCTAATTTCTGTAATACTTTTGCCATTATAAAATAAGACTCTGCTGTCGGTTGAACTCTTAGACTCCGTTCTAAATAAAATCGAGCTTTACCCCATAGCTCCAAATCATAGGCTATTTTCCCGAGAGCGAGGTAGATGCTATTGGGTGCTTGTGTGTTGTTATTGAGCCAGTTTTCAAGAAAACTAAATTGTTTACTGCCATCGCTGCTTTTGATCTTTCCGTAAAGACTTATCACTTCCCTATCCGGATTTTTTTTAATCAAAGGCTTAATCAATTTTTCAGCTTCATCCATTTGTTCAAATTCGACTAATATTTCAGAAAAATAGAGAATGTTCTCTCTTATTTTTCGGCTGCTTGATGGCAAGCTGAGCCATGCATCTTTAAGCGATTCTAATTCACCTTTTTTCGCTTCACCTCGTAAAATTCCATGCACACTATTCTTTTCAATTTGGAGTAGTTGGTCGGAACTAAATACCTTTTGTTTTTTGAGTGCGGGTAATAACTCTATTGTGGCTCGATCGTCTCGTAATTTTTGATAGGTCGTGCACAGCAACTTTAAGATAAAAGGGTGATTGGCATGTTTCAATTTTAAATTATTCAAGGTCGCAAGCGCCTGCTCAAATTGACTATTATCTATTTGAAGCTGTGCCTGTGTGAGACCAATTGCAACTTTTGCTTCTGGTTCTGCTTTGTGCGCCAGACGCAAATAGCTATCACGGCGATCTTGTGCATTTTGCTGTTGTGCAGCTTGAGCAGCAATCAGATAATTAATTAGTTGGGTATCTGAGTTTTTTGCAGCACTAATCATGGTTTTTTCCGATTGCGTCCAACGTCCTTCAACAAATGCTAACATGCCTTTAATGGTTTGCTTGCGGGCTTTTCGCCAATGTCTCTCGCCTTGCCAATCTTTAACTCGCTTTGCTCCGGAAATAAACGATCGAATAAAAATACCAATCATCAGTAAACAGGTCAACAAAAGTAACAATAATGCAACGGCAACCCATAATCGCATTTCATAGCTGGTTTTTTCATACGCGATAATCACAAAGCCCGGCAGATTTTTTAGCCAGGAACCACCGATCGCTCCAACAACAAAAGCAATCAATAGTGCAATTTTCCACCTCATAAATTAGCCTCCCGCTGTGTTTCTTGCTCTAGCGGGTCTGACGCTTGTATTGGCTCCGACTCATCGGATTGCTTAACGTTATTTTGTAGGTGTTTTGATGAAGGGACTTGTAAATCTATTTTTTCTTTAGCTTCCATTTTGATTTGAGAGACTGGATCAATTTGAGAAACTGGTGCTAACAATGAACTTTCTAGCCAGTGATAAAGTTGTTTCTGACTAATTTTATCCAGAGCTTTTTGTGCATGTAGTTTGTCAGGGTAATGAACTTCAATCGGTTTAGTTTTCAAACTATTTAGCTGTTTAATCACCTGTTTAGCTTTTTCATTATTTTTAAAAAATTGATTTATCCAGACTATCGCATTCGAAATATTTAGTCGATAAAGAGACGAATTACCTTGCACCAATGCGATTTGCGCTTGCTGAATAGCCAATTGAATATTGCTATTAAGATTAATTCTCTGATCCATGGTCATCAGTGGTTTGACAGGCTCGCTGTGGTTTTTTATCACAACAAAATCTTTTAAAAAATTTTGATAAATCTTATCCAGATTAAACGTCTGATCGTCGTCGGTTTTACTTTCCAATGATTCCTTGATAGGTTCAAATTGTAATGCCAGTAAACTTAAGTGGGGGATTTGTTGATTGATCGCATTCAATGCCAATGCAATGCCTGTCACATCCGGTTGCATAATAAGACTCAACTCTGATAAATCTTGTGCAATCCCTTCCCTAATGGGCAATAAACTATTATCAGCCATTTCAATGATCCTACGATCGGCTGTTTTGAGTAACTGAATGGCCGTTTGTTTGTCTTTTTGCAGGCTTAATTGGAGCTGTGTGATTTTTATCAAATAGGCGGCTTCTGCCAACATCCAATCTTGTTTTTGACGACCTGATAGTGCTTTGACTTTTTCTTGAGTCGAGTAAAGAGAATCACTTAGCTGCTGATTTTTAGCGATTAATTGATTGAGTTGCCCTTGAGTTTGATTAGCTGCCTGCAGAGACGTCTGACCAGAAATTTTTGCTTGCTCAACCACTTGGCTTTGTTGATGGATTTGAGAATCTATTTTTGTTTGCTGTGTAGCCCAGCTTTTTTCAAATATTGTTTGTTGATAGACTGTCCAAGCCGAAGCTAACAAAGCGATAATGATCAGCAATGTGATTATACTGGGGATCAACCCGTTATTTTTAGTCTTGTTAGAATGCATTTTAGGCATCGATTTGGCATTAAACCATTCTGCTGGAGAGCTTTTTTCATCCTTAATAGGATTTTTCTTTTGATGACTAATGGGCTCGTTTTCGTTGGCTATTGAACTATCAGCCTTTTTGGAAAGTGATGGCGATGGATTTGTCGCAACAATTGCGCTAACAGTTTTGTCATCTTTTCCAGATCCATTTTTGCCTGAATTCTGTTTATTAGAATTGCTATTGTTTGGATCAGAGTCATTCTCGTCAGTCATCATTATTGATTCCGAATAAAATTTTTAACACATTTCACTAATTGTTGATCGGTTGCATCAAACGATTGAGCAACCACCTCAAATCCTAGTTTTATTGCTTCAACCGCTATTCTATCACTGCTCACAATAATTCGGCAGCGGTTCGGCTGAAGCTTGAGAACTCGCCAAAGGTTATTTAAGGCTTGAGAACTGGTTATCAACCAAACAGATCCAGCTTGATTATAAGACGCTATTTGTCTTTGGGCTATTAAATCAGGTAATTTTCGTTGGTAGACCGCCAATTCAGTAACGATGGCTCCGGCTGCTCTTAGACCCGTTTTTAGTTTTTCTCGACCAGCCAGTCCTTTAACAATTAACCATGATTGGTCAGAGATGTTTTTTAATTGTGGCATCATCAGTAATCCTTCACTATTCATCTGTTGTGGGTAAGTCACCCCTCGAGACTCATTTAAATCACTGATATCGCCCAATTTGTTCACATCTGACTGTAATATTTCAGCAGTTTGTTGACCAATGGCAAAAAGAGGATTTTGTAGCAGTAAACGCCAATCATGGCTATTGAGCTGCTTTCTGGCCTGATCAACCGCATTGCCGCTGATAAATATGACCCCATGAAAAGTGCCAAAATCAGGTATCACTTTTTCAGAATAGTTGACAATAACGATCAATGGACAATGATCTACCTGTAAAGGTTGATTTTGGGTTGAGATTTGCTTAAGTCGATCAACTAGGTTGGTGGCCTGATTAATCGGTCTGGTGACAATAAAATGAAGATCGTGAGATTTGCTCATTGGTTAATTTTTATCGCCGTACTGGTAGAAGCACATCTCTGAGCCGCGAGTTAATGGCAAGCGAGTCGCAAGAGTTGTATTGGTAGATTTCATTTTCGACAGAATACCCTTTTTTTACCTTAACTTTTTTCACGCCGGGACGATCGCTCCTACCTATTCAGCCAATGCATCTAGGATTTTCCCTGCGCCGGAGCATAATAATTGTTCGGCAAGCTCAACACCTAATTGCTCAGCCATATCAACATGACCGGCAATTTGATCTTGGATAATCAAGCTGCCATCCACTTTACCCACTAATGCGTCAATCTTAATCGAGTCCTTTTTAATCGTAGAAAAAACGCCGATCGGAACTTGGCAACCGCCTTCAAGGTGCTGATTGACTGCTCGTTCAGCAATCACTCGATAAGCCGTTATTCTATGATTTAAAGGTGCCAAATATTCTTGAATACGACGATCATCAACTCGGCATTCAATACCAACGGCACCCTGACCACCAGCTGGTAACATCCAGTCAGTATCGATTTCATGAGTGATGCGGCCGAATAAGCCCAAGCGTTTTAATCCCGCCGAGGCTAATATAATGGCGTCATATTGACCATCATCTAGTTTAGCCAGTCTTGTCCCTACGTTTCCACGTAACTCCAGAATTTGAATATCCGGTCTTTTTGCCGATAGCTGACATTGACGACGAAGACTACAAGTACCTACTTTGGCGCCTTGTGGCAAATCATCAATATTTTTATAAGTATTAGACACAAACGCATCCCTAGGATCTTCACGTTCACAGATCACGTTCAAGCCTAATCCTTCGGGAAACTCCATCGGCACATCTTTCATCGAATGAACGGCAATATCGGCACGTCCATCTAACATCGCCAGTTCGAGTTCTTTAACAAATAGGCCTTTGCCACCAATTTTAGCCAGAGGTACATCCAGAATTTTGTCGCCCCGAGTAACCATTGGAAACAGTTGTACCGTTAAATCGGGGTGGAATTTTTCTAATTCGGCTTTAACGAATTCTGCCTGCCACAAAGCGAGAGGGCTCTGTCGTGTGGCTATTCGTAGAATTTCGGTCATTGTTTTACCTTAGACATAATGCCTCGATTAAATTTTGATTATCGATTTAGATGAAGGAATTCTAGCATTTTAATCACCGACTGTAATCGCCATTTTTACCTATCCCAATCAGGCATTTTTATCAGCAAGCATAAATAACCAGCATTAATCATCAACATTCTAGGACATAGGGATCAAACTCTACTGCTGATAATCTACAGAAACGACTCAAACTGGAATTTGAACGCTTAAGACCTAATATTCTGATATCAACACCCTGTTATTACTTTTAGTTAGTAGACCACCAATAGTATAAAAGTTAATAATCGGCTCAGGCTGTTATATTTGACAGGCCAACGGCTAAATTTGAAAAGAAAATGTGCAAGCAACTATTTGTTAATATTATTAATTTACAACTCGTGGCCATCATCGCGTCACGGGGATTTGAATTGGCTTAAAGAGCAGCAAAACAACAAACCCCCGCTTCGAAAGGATCGGGGGTTTTTTTATGTAGCGAGATCTCTCGATAAAAAAAGGTAAAAAAATGACCGAAGAAAAATATTCTGGCGCACAAATGGTCGTTAAAGCGTTGATTGATTTGGGAGTCAAACACATTTTTGGCTATCCTGGCGGATCCGTTCTGGACATTTACGATGTGTTACATCAACAAAATGAACTTCAGCATATCTTGGTGCGTCACGAGCAAGGGGCGACCCACATGGCAGATGGGTACAGCCGTTCCACTGATAAAGTGGGTGTAGTACTAGTCACCTCTGGTCCCGGCGCCACCAATTGTGTTACCGGTATAGCCACAGCCTATATGGACTCAATCCCCATGGTAGTACTTTCCGGACAGGTAGCCACTCACTTAATTGGCGACGATGCCTTTCAAGAAACCGATATTTTAGGTTGCTCTAGACCCATCGTTAAACACAGTTATAGCTGCCGCTCAGCGAGCGAAATCCCTGCAATGATTGCAAAAGCGTTTCACCTAGCGAAAACAGGTCGTCCTGGTCCCGTGGTAGTTGATTTGCCCAAAGATAAATTAAGCCCTAATGAAAAATTCACTTATCATATGCCGACTGAAATAAAAATGCGCTCCTATAACCCAACCATCCGCGGGCATTCAAAACAAATCAAAAAAGCCGCTAAAACTCTACTAACTGCCAAACAGCCAGTGATTTATGCCGGTGGCGGTGTGATTGCCGCCGGTGCGTCAGAATTGTTGCTAACCCTTTGTCATAAACTTAATGCGCCTGTCACCAATACCTTGATGGCATTAGGTTGTATTGATGGTAATCATTCTAATTTTGTTGGTATGTTAGGTATGCACGGTACGTATGAAGCCAACAAAACGATGGCAAATGCCGATGTGATTTTGGCTTTGGGTGCTCGTTTTGATGATCGGGTGACTAATAACTGCAGTAAATTTTGCCCTAATGCGACGATTATTCATGTGGATATTGACCCTACATCGATCTCTAAAAATATTCATGCTCATATTCCGGTGGTAGGTTCAATTGAGGTAGTGATCGAGCAGCTTTTAATAGCATTTGAGCAAGAATCCAGCAAGCAAGATTTAGCGGCCAATGAAAGCTGGTGGAAACAAATCAATCAGTGGCAACAGATTGATTGTCTTCGTTATGAAGGCTCTCCTGATGTCATCAAACCTCAGCAAGTGATCGATGCTGTTTATCGTGTAACCAATGGTGATGCTTTTATCACTTCCGATGTAGGTCAACATCAAATGTTTACCGCGCTTCATTATCCTTTTAAGCGTCCCAAGCAATGGATCAATTCAGGTGGTTTGGGCACTATGGGATTTGGTCTGCCAGCGGCAATGGGCGTTCGATTTGCTCACCCGCAAGCGGAGATTGCCTGTATTACTGGCGACGGCTCTATTCAAATGAACATTCAAGAGTTGTCCACCTGTTTACAATACAATTTACCAATCAAAATTATTTTGTTAAATAATCGAAATTTGGGAATGGTCAAACAATTGCAAGATATCAACTACCAAAGTCGCCATTCAAATGTTTATATGGATTCATTGCCAGATTTTGTCAAACTGGCAGAGGCCTATGGCCATGTAGGAATGAAAGTCACCTCGCCCGATCAATTAGAAAGTGCAATGGAAAAAACTTTTTCTATAAAAGATCGATTAGTTCTATTGGATATCCAAGTCGAAGAACACGAACATGTTTATCCGATGCAAAAGCGCTTTGGCGCAATTGACGACATGTTACTAGCCAAGGGAGTAGAGGCATAATGCAAACTGTTTTATCCATTTTATTAGAAAATGAACCGGGCTCTTTATCACGCATTATTGGCTTATTCTCGCAAAGAGCATTTAATATAGAAAGCTTAACCGTCGCGGTGATTGAAGATAAAAGTTTGTCTCGCATTACCATTGCCACGAACGGCGATCATAGAGTCATTGAGCAAATCATCAAGCAAGTAAATAAACTGATAGATGTGCTCAAAATCTCGGAGCTAACCAATGCCGAGCATATTGAAAGAGAGCTAATGTTTGTTAAATTAAATGCAACAACCCCGGTGATGCGCGAGGAAATCGTCCGTACTGCTGAAATTTTTAGAGGCCAAATAGTGGATAGCACCAGTCAAATTTATACCGTTCAACTGACCGGTAAAAAAGAAAAACTCAATGCGTTTATCCGCTCAATCAAACGACAGAGCGACATTATTGAAATTGTTCGCTCTGGCTGTGTAGCAATAGCCCGAGGTGAGCGAGCGCTAAGGCCTTAAAAATCATATATCCTCGCCAATTCGAAGACCATATCCTAGCTTCTTCGGGCGGCTTGACATGGTCTAATAGATTGATCTTACACTAACTCGGACACTCAATTTCATATAGACTAATCATTAGAAATTGGGGGGTAGTTACGAACTACTCTAGCTAATCATCTGACTAATTGAATGTTCTTGTTTACCAGATCGTTGATCCCTAGTTTCTAAATTCGCCGCTTCCACGCACAACATATTTTGATATCCCTGATCGGGAAAATCTTGGATTAATTTTGCTTTATTCACCCAGGGATTCCAGATCACGGTTGCGTCAGAACCTGACTGCTGTATTTTTAATAAATTTTTATTTTTATAGATAACAGTCAGTAGATTGCTAGGTTGTTTGTATATCCGATCTATTTCTTGGTCGAAATACACACTATCATCCAACTGACATTCAACCTGCCCTGAAAGTTGATTGTAATATCGAGTATCGCGCAAGCCAAAAAGACTGGTATTTTGTATATCATCCACGGCCAAGTAACTATGAATTGCCTCTGACCAAGGTATTGAATATCCATTATCTATTACGCTGGTCATAGTAACGGTTAAACTAACACCCACATTAATTTGAACCTTAAGATAAAAACTTAAAACACCAAACTTTAGATAATCTCCACGGACTTGCAAACTGAGTTGTACCGTGACGGAGCCATCGTTTAAATCAGTTATTTTATCGATTTCAAAAATACTAGTCCTTGCAAAACCGTGTTGCGGTAAAGAGGGATCGGAGGGATGAGCCCCAAACCAAGGCCAACAGATTGGGATACCGCCGCGAATGGGTTTCCCTTTTTTATATTTTGCCAAGGGACTTAGCCACAAAAATTCTTTCCGGTTTTTCGGTACAAACGATGTAACATGAGCACCTTGTAAATGGATCACGCCTGTTGAGTGATGACTGCATACAATTAGTTTGACCAATCCTTGCGCTGAAGACAAGAAATTAATATTTTCGTGATTTAAAAATCGACTCTTGAGTTGTGATAAGTTCATGCTATTGTTATTTAAGATTGTTTTATTCAAATTATTTTATTTAAGATACTCTGTTTGTATTGGCTTGGAAAAAAGCAACTCAGACTTAACCGTCTTGGAGTCAAAACTTAATTGATAAACTCGATGATATTCTAAATGATCGATTTCACCAAAATCCTCTCCACCTAAAAGAGAGGCCAATCCAGGCGTGGTATTGCTATGTCCTACTATTAACAGGTTGCCTTGGCTGCGCAAAAGCTGCTTAGCAAATATTTCCAGCTTTGCAGGATCGTAAATAGTGACTGTTAGTCCTAAAAGCTCCGCCAGAGGTTGGGCTGTTTGTTTGGTGCGATTAAAATCTGAAGAATAAATAGTACTAATATTTCTATTTTTTAACATCTTAGCTATATTCAATGCGCGTCGTTGTCCCATTACCGTCAGTAACGGATCTTTGCTTTCATCGGTTTGTTTTTCAGCATGCCTTAGCAGATAAATGGTTCGATTAACTTCCGCACAAACCTCTGGGGCCGAAATTGTCAAAAACATTAGTAACATTGCCAATAAGGGTGATTTCATCGTATATTTTTCCTTTTTATGATATTCGGGATGAGAAGCGCAAAACGTTTTTGGTATTGCCACATAATCATCCAATGATTGCCTATGTTCGCATTCAAAGAGGATGTTACCACTTCGAATGGTTTTAATTAAGTCGACACGAAATACTCTAAATACCTGACCCCATTGGCACTAGACAAGCAAGGTCCACACTTTACCTCAATAATATAGACTGATCGGCTCGGCACATAAGATCATTAAGTTTTGGACTTGATAAGACAAATTCTATCCTGAGTGCGACTAATATTAAAGCCCAAGCACGATTAATCGACGATCTATCCCAACTTTATCCCCGCTATATCAGTTGCCGCCATGATGTAACCCCTGTATCTTATGCCTTTATTCTTCGTTAGATCGGTTATTGATGAAAAAATTCACCGTTTTATCCCTTGCTTTTTGCGCTGGATTTTCAATCATGTGTATCGAACTGCTGGGTGGGAAACTATTAGCCCCTTTTTTTGGTAGTAGTGTGTATGTGTGGGGCAGCATTATTACAGTCTTTATGCTGGCACTTTCCATTGGTTATTTAAGCGGTGGAAAACTGTCGCTTTATCGCCCAAGCCTACAAAAATATGGCTTTATTTTTATACTATCTGCAATTAGCTTGATGCCAATGATCTTTTTTTCCGAAGACATCATGGATTGGGTGTTTGAACGAATTGAAGATCCACGATACGGTTCATTATTAGCATCGACTTTGTTATTCTTGGTTCCGACCGCTGTGATGGGAATGATCGCCCCTTATTCGGTTCGTATTTTAACCGAGTCCAAAGATTCATCGGGACAAACTGCCGGTTTTTTATACTTTGTTTCCACATTAGGCAGTGCAATTGGTACCATTGTAACTTCTTTTTATCTGGTTTTGTGGTTCAAAATTGATCAGATTTTATGGTTAGTCCTTTGTTTGATGTTGGTTGCAGGATCCGCCGCTTTACTGATCAATTATGTTCGGTCTGATAGTACTGTCAATGGTGTTCAATGACACAGCCAAAAATAGGATCTAGAGTGAAATATTTATTGTGTTTTTTACTGTTGTCGATATTGTCATTTGATTTGGTAGCACGGACGATTCATACCGAACGTTCTATTTACCGCAATATTACGATCGTTGAGAATAACAAAAAAAGATGTATGCGTTTTGAAACTCGTCGCCGCGCGATTTCTAATCAAGCGTGCCTGAATCTAAACGATAAAGACAAATTGATTTTTGAATATACTCAATCACTTATGGCGGGTTTGGCATACAATCCTTCACCTAAAAAAATTCTAATTATAGGGCTGGGTGGCGGTACTTTGCCGATGGCCTTTGCTAAAATTTTACCTGAAACTGAAGTAGTTTCTGTGGAGATCGATCCGGCAGTTGCTAAACTGGCAAAAAAATATTTCAACTATACAGAAACAGATAAAATCAAAACATCAATAAAAGATGGCAGGGTTTATATTAAACGTGCGGTTAAAAATCAGCAAAAATTTGACTGGATTATTCTGGATGCTTTTAACGGTGACTATATTCCAGAACATCTGTTAACGGTTGAATTTTTAAGCGAAGCAAAAGCCCTATTAGCACCGGGTGGACTGTTGTCTGCCAATACCTTTAATAGCAGCAAACTGTATGATTATGAATCGGTCACTTATCAAACCGTTTTTAGTGAATTGCAGATTTTGCCTTCATCAACCAAAGGCAATCGCATTATTTTCGTCTGTAACTGTGACAAATTAGCTGGCCAGTTCAAACATAAACAACCGATCAAAGCAGCTTTGCTGCCACTAGGTGTTGATCTTGATTTGTTGGTGGGTCGTCTTTCCGGTGACATCGTTTGGGATACCAGCGTACCACCTTTGACTGATCAGTTTTCACCGGCTAATTTATTAAATCAAGACTAATGAATCATCGACAAGATAAGAAACAATCAATATTTTTTCCGATCAAAGGATTTATTGCAGTCAGTTTGTTGCAAATAATTTATTGGCTCCCCAATTCATTTACCCATGCTGCGGGCCGACTGGTTGGCAAGCTAGCCTACAAATTGTCTGCCCAAAAACGTCATATTATTCTAACCAATTTAACGATTGCTTTTCCCGAAATGCCATCAGTAGAAAAACTCAAGCTAGCCAAACAGTCCGCTGTTCAAAGCGGTCTGCTTATTTCAGAGTTTCCCGATGCCTGGCTTGGTAGTCGGCAGACAATTGAACAACAAATTATTGACATCAAAAATGCTGAGCTGGTGACTCACATTCGTGAAAAAAAACAACCATTGGTGGTCATTGCGCCACATATTGGTAATTGGGAGTTTCTGGTGCAGTGGGTACAATTAAACTATCCATTAATAGGTCTTTATTCGCCCTCCAAAATCCCTCAGATCGATCGATTGATTTATGATGCACGTAAGAAATTTGGTTGTAAGCCTTATTCAACTGATGCCAAAGGCATTACGCAATTGCTGCGAGGTTTAAAACAAGGTGGTTTTATGATGATGCTACCGGATCAAGTTCCAAGGGAAAATGCAGGTATTTATTCACCATTTTTTGGCAAACCCGCCTACACGATGACCTTGCTTCACAAACTGGTCGTCAAATCCAAAGCCAAAGTATTATTTGCCGACTGCATTCGTCGACAAGATAGAACTGGTTTTGATATTGAATTTGAAACCGCAGATTTTGATGTCGGTGAAGCAGATGTCGCGGTATTTAATTTAGCGATGAACCAGCAAATAGAAGAAATTATCCGCCGACATCCAGCACAATACGTTTGGGATTATAAACGTTTCAGGCGACAACAGGATGGCAGTGATCCCTATAAATAGAAGCTGTAAGATACGAGAATTGTCACTATTAGGCGAATTTTAGAGGTAAGCTGAATAGATACCTGAGAATTAATCCTAAAATAAGTTAATGAAAACAGGCATCTATATTCTCTAGCCAGATGGCGGCTTCTTCCTTACCGGGTATATTAAATAAAACCATGCTGACCACCCATTTGAGTTGATCTAAATCGACTGGGATTTGTGACTCCAACGCTAGCACCCGATCGATCACGGCTTCTCGGCTGTGGCTGTCTAAAACGCCCGTTTGTTCCAAAAAATATAAGAACCCGCGACATTCGACAGAAAAAAAGGCTAACTCATAAGGATGATAAATACGGGTATGCTGTTGGCTACCCACAACCGGAGCAAAAGAGTCAGAGCTAGCATCGATTAAACCATCTAACCAGTCTAACGCCGAATCAATTTCACCCGTTCTAAAACCGACTTCTTTTAATTCGTTGACTAAGGATTGGGTTTTCTCGACCGCGACAAATTCTTGTTCCTGAAAACGTTCAAAAATGTACTGCAATACATCCATCACTTCTGTTTTCATTAATTTCCCCGAAAAATGGCCTTAGGCCAAGTATTATTGTTTTTACCACTTAGATGATGATTGACTACAATCTAGCGTAGCCACCGGTGGTGTTTATTATCCAACCATCCAGTTCTAATAATAACAGTTTATTTGTGACAGATTCTATAGGCAATTCGCTTCGCATTGAAATGCTGTCCAGACTGGTTGTTTCATAATCAATAAATTTTAAAAATTCAGCTGTTTCGGGATTAAGTTGTGGTCGACTTTTTGTTTGGCTGGCCTGGCTGTGCGCTTTTGCTAGCGCTGGTAGTTCTTCCATTATATCTTCCACGTTTTCCACCAACTTGGCACCTTGCCTGATCAACTCATGGCAACCCCGTGCGAGTGGGTTATGAATAGACCCGGGAACGGCAAAGACTTCGCGTGCTTCTTCCATCGCAAGACGTGCGGTAATTAATGAACCACTTTTCTTTTTTGCCTCAACCACCAATGTGCCGAGAGTAAGGCCTGCGATAATTCGATTTCGACGAGGAAAACAACCTGCAACAACTTTTTCAGCGGGGAAGCATTCCGAAACAATCACCCCGTTGTCTTTGATCAAATGCGCCAAATTGCGATGTTTGGCCGGATAAACCCGACTTAATCCGGTTCCGGTAACGGCCAATGTATAGCCGCGCGCTTCTAATGCGGCGCGATGCGCTTCACCATCAATACCGAGTGCTAAGCCGCTGGTAATGGTGAGTCCCTGATCGACGAGGGAATGACACAAATCTCGAGTATTAGCAACGCCTTGTGGGGTGGGACTGCGACTACCTACCACGGCGATTTGTGGATTGAGTAAATGCTCCACATTGCCTAGAGCAAAAAGAAATAATGGCGGGCTGGCAGTTTGAGTTAGTAATGGAGGGTAGTAAGCGGATTGAAAAGGCACTACTTGCCGTTCAGGCGCTTGCAACCATTCAAAAACATCATCAAACTGCTCGAAATTCATATTCTGGATAGACTGAATGGTATTACGCTTAAGACCGGCATTTTTTAGCTGTGACTCGCTGGCAGCAAAGAGTTCACTAGGTGAGTTAAAATGATTGAGCAGTTTGATCGCGCCGACATCACCGACACCATCAATTTTCCTGATTGCAAATAACTGTTTTAGCTGCCGCTCATCACATCCATTTGACATAGCCCGGCCCGATGATGTGCTAAAGCGGTGTTTTAACGTTATCTAAAGTATGTATGGAACGAGTCGCTTTTAATACCAATGCTAAACTGACTTTTTCAAAGGTTCTGAAGATCATCAATTGACCGGCTTTTTCATCGGGTAATTTAACGGTTTGTTTTTCATTCATGACTCCTTCTTTAATTTTATCCCAAGTGCTAACATTTTCATCGTCACGACGTCTTTGGCTTGCAATGGTATCGACAATCGTTTCACCACGCTGGTATATATCCAGTACATAACCGACTTCCATATTTTCCCGCTCACCGCGATTGATCACCACAATATCAAATTGACCGATTTGTTGGACGCCGCCGTAAACAGAAATGATTTGTCCCCCTTCAAAGTTTTTGGGTGCTCTCGGGAAGTAAACAGGGCGAATTTGTTGGTCATTGGTTGGCCAAGCGCGATCACCCGCTCTTAGCTCTTCAACGGTCTTTTTAATTCGAATAACGGCAGGATCGCCTGACTGTATCTTAAATCCTTCGCCTAAATGAATTGCTTCGGTGCCCAAATATTCAGCCGTTACTGGGTCCAGATATCTATCACCTTTACGAAAAAAAGAATAATTATCAACCGGTTGATCTTCAATCCCTCGTAAATAAACTTTATGATCTTGCGCTGCAAGTAATCGACCACTATCACTGCCAACAATATAAGGCGCGTCGTCCAGTTCATCTTGATCAAGTACTCTGGCGGAGGTCAAAAAGGGTAATATGGCATCCAACGGAATTGTAGTAATTGCTTGGTCAGCGGTTAATTGACGGGCATGGGGGGTTAACTTTACCGTGCCATTGGGTAATTTATTCGATTTTTGAATTCTGGGCTGTCCATTGATATACACCAAGGAAAGCACATCACCCGGGAAAATCAGATGGGGATTGTCGACCTGATTGTTAACATGCCAGATTTCAGGCCATAACCAAGGAGACTTAAGAAATGATTGAGAAATATCCCAAAGTGTATCGCCAGGTTGTACCACATGAAATTCTGGATGGCCTTCTCTTAATTCAGCAGCACTGCTACAAAATGCTGAAAAGCTCAACAGAGCTGATACTAGGCTGACGGTTAGCTTTTTCATTGTTTGATCCCTTCACAATTGCTTGTGATTCTATAAATAAACGATAATCTATTAAGCATTGAGCATATTCTAGCCTAAAATAAGTCTAAAAACCCAGTATAAACTTAACAAATTTTCCAGTATGATCATTATCTTAGCAGCATTTCTTATGTTTTTACTATAACTTACGTCACACACTTATGGCTTTATTAAAAATTCTTGAATATCCCGATCCACGTTTACGAACCAAGGCTAAGCCCATTTTGGACTTTAGTCAGCCCCTACAGACTCAAATAGAGAACATGTTTGAAACCATGTACGCCGCACCAGGTATAGGCTTGGCGGCTACTCAAGTGGATTATCACCATCAGTTATTTGTTTTAGATGTGTCCGAAAACAAAGATGAGCCACTGATTTTCATTAACCCGGAGATTATTGAATTACATGGTGTAGAAGAAATGGAAGAAGGTTGTTTATCCTTTCCCGGGATATATGCCAAGGTAGAGCGTGCTGATTCTTTGACGGTAGATGCGCTTGATCGAAACGGAAAAAGCTTTCAAATGGATGCCAAGGAGTTGTTAGCGATCTGTATTCAGCATGAGTTAGATCATTTACAGGGTAAATTGTTTGTGGATTACCTTAGTTCGCTTAAGCGCGATAGGATCCGTAAAAAATTAGAAAAAGAACATAAAGCAAAAAGTTTAGCGGGCATGTAACCGCTCACTTACAGTTATATCGGCTTTCTATTACTTAATTTTGGTTTCTTTTATTATGTCTTCGAACTCTTCGCTTAATATTGTATTTGCCGGAACACCGGATTTTTCTGCGTGGGTACTTGAGTCGTTACTGGAAGCCGGGCACCATATTTCAGCGGTTTATTGTCAACCTGATCGCCGTGTGGGTCGCGGTAAAAAGCTAACCTTTGGTCCGGTCAAAGCTTTAGCGGTTAAAAAAGGTATCGCGGTAGAGCAACCCATCCGTTTTAATCAGGAAGTTGATGAACAAGGCTTAACGGCGATCAAACGACTAGCCAGCTATCAGCCAGATTTAATGATCGTAGTTGCTTATGGGCTGATATTACCTGAAAAGGTGCTAGCGGTCCCAAAATACGGTTGTGTCAATATTCATGCATCGTTATTGCCTAGATGGCGCGGCGCAGCACCCATTCAACGAGCAATAGAACAAGGTGACAGTCGAACTGGCATTACAATTATGCAAATGGACAAAGGTCTGGATACTGGGAATATGCTACTAAGCCAAAGTTGCGAGCTTAAGTCTACCGATACTGGTTCGATATTACATGATCGATTAGTCGAAATTGGCAGTCAGGCAATCAACCAATTTTTGGCGAGTTTTAACAAGACATCAGGCTCCCCCTATAGCCCCGGCGAAATTCAACAAAACCAATCAGCAACTTATGCCCACAAACTGAGCAAAGCCGAAGCCGAAATCGACTGGACCGTGCCAGCAAGTGATATCGAACGAAAAATCCGTGCTTTTAATAGCTGGCCAGTGAGTTTCACCTTTGTGGGCAAACATCGACTGCGTGTGTGGCAGTCAGAGATTGATACCGAACTAGGGCTTGATTTATCTGAAAAACGGCCTGGTACGATTGTTCGTTTTGACAAAAAGGGGATCCTGGTGCGATGTGGTGATGGACATAATCTGCTGCTGACTCAAATGCAAACGGATGGTAGCCGCGCTATGAATGTCGCCGAAATGTTGAACTCAAAAAGTCAATGGTTTAGCCAGCATTCGATTTTAGGTAAGATCGATCAACAAAATGGTACTACCCAGTGAATGCAGAGGCTGAACAGATTAAAATCTCCGCCCGATTGCAGTCGCTATGGTGGCTAACCTTGGTGATCCGTGACGGTCGTTCGGTCAATGATATTTTAGCTCACAGCCAAGTTGACCCATCAGAAAGCGCTTTTGCTAAACAAATGCTATTTGGCAGCTTGCGTTATTACCACCAACTAAAAGCGATCCTTGATCAACTAATCGAAAAACCGTTAAAACAAAAAGATCTCGATATTTATGCGATTTTGCTGTTAGGGGTTTATCAGTTACGTTATTTGTCGGTACCCGATCATGCCGCCTTGTCAGAGAGTGTTGAGTTAACCCGTAAAATAAAGAAATCATGGGCCACTGGACTGGTTAACGGTATTTTAAGAAATTATCAACGTCAATTATCTGTAATAGAAAAAAGATTAAGCAAAGCCAAAACCTTTCAATTTTCACACCCTAACTGGATGATTGATCAATTGGCTGTCGATTGGCCTGAGGATTATCAGCAACTTTTAATCGCGAACAATCAACGTGCACCAATGGTTATTCGAGTTAATCGGCAAAAAAGTAGTCTGGATGATTATTTGAAACAACTTGAGGCCGTCGGAGTATCAGCATCGACTCATAGTCTGGCAACAGATGCGTTGATTTTAGATACGGCTTGCGATGTCTATCAGTTACCGGGATTCGAGCAAGGACTGGTGTCGGTACAAGACGCAGCCGCTCAACTGGTAGTGGATTTGCTCGATCTAAAACCGGGTCTCAAGGTTTTGGATGGCTGCGCGGCCCCCGGAGGCAAAACCACTCATATTCTTCAACGTCAGCCGGACGTTGCATTGACTTCGGTTGAAATATCGGCCAAACGATTGGAAAAAATTAGCCAGACATTACAACGTCTCGATATTGAAAACCATTGCCAACTAAAATGTGCCGATATTCTCGCTCTGGATGATTGGTGGGATGGCCAACGGTTCGATCGTATATTAATTGATGTACCTTGCTCAGCGGTTGGTGTGATCCGGCGAAACCCGGATATCAAATTACATCGTAAAAAAACGGATCTGATCAATATCGTCTCCTTGCAGGCAAAAATACTTAACAAAGTCTGGTCTTTGTTAAAACCCGGAGGACGTCTGGTATATGCCACCTGTTCGATATTCAAAGATGAAAACGAAGGCCAAATGGCTCGTTTTATTGAAAATAATTCCGCTAACCCTGTCAGACTGGAGCCTGAGATAGACCGTCAAATGATGTCACATAGCGATATCGGCTGCCAGATCTTTCCGGGGGAAGCACAAATGGATGGCTTTTATCTTTGCGGCCTAGTAAAGCCCGCTTAGAAATACTTTTTTTTATGCATTTTTGGGTGTATGGTTACGCCATTAAATCCACAAAGTTTGCAACGATCATTTGAGCATTAGTCAAAAATGAAAATTATTATTTTAGGGGCTGGCCAAGTTGGTGGCACTTTAGCCGTTAGTCTGGCTGGTGAAGATAACGACATTACTTTAGTCGATACGAATCCCAAAAAACTAAGAGCCCTTCAAGATCAGTTGGATTTACGTACCATTGTCGGTTACGGATCCCATCCGCAAATATTAAGGCAAGCGGGCTGTGAAGATGCTGATATGGTCATCGCGGTAACCAACAGTGATGAAACTAATATGATTGCTTGCCAAGTAGCCTATTCAGTTTTTAATACACCGACTAAAATAGCGAGGATCCGCTCTCCTGAATATCTAAAAGAAAAAACCTTATTTAACGCCGACAATCTTCCGGTTGACGTGGTGATCAGTCCCGAACAATTGGTAGTCAAACATATTCATCGCTTGATTGAAAATCCTGGTGCGTTGCAAGTGATGGATTTTGCCAATGGACTATTGAGATTGGTGGCGGTAAAGGCTTATTACGGAGGTTTGCTAGTGGGTAATACTCTGTCCACATTACGTTCTCATATGCCTAATATTGAAGCGCGGGTTGCGGCTATCTTTCGCCGGGGCAAGGCCATTATGCCAACCGGTGATACGGTAATTGAAGCGGATGATGAAATCTTTTTTATTGCCGCCAGTCATCATATTCGGCAAATTATGGGCGAGCTGCAAAAACTGGAAAATCCTTATAAAAAAATAATGATCGCCGGTGGCGGTAATATCGGCCGAGGACTGGCCAAAGCACTACAGGATAAATATTATGTCAAACTGCTTGAGCGCGACTCCAAACAAGCAATGTTAATCAGTGATGATTTAGAAAATACCATCGTCCTGCATGGTGATGCCAGTAATCAGCAATTGTTGGTCGATGAAAATATTGATCAAATGGATGTTTTTATTGCGGTGACCAACAGTGATGAAGCGAATATCATGTCAGCAATGCTAGCCAAACGCATGGGAGCTCGCAAAACCATGGTACTGATCAATCGAGCTGCTTACACTGATCTACTGCAAGGTAATGAAATCGATATTGCTATTTCTCCCCAACACACCACGACCAGTATTCTTTTAACCCATATTCGAAAAGGTGATGTCGCCAATGTTTATACCTTAAGACGTGGTGCAGCGGAAGCAATGGAAGCAGTTGCTCATGGTACCGAAGACACCTCAAAGGTGGTCGGTAAAGCCATAGGCGAAATTGAATTGCCTAAGGGAACCACTATCGGCGCTATTGTGCGTGGCGAAAAAGTCATTATTGCTCATCATAATATCGTCATTCAATCAGATGATCATGTCATCTTGTTTCTGGTTGACAAAAAATATGTGAGTGAAGTCGAACGATTATTCCAGGTTGATTTAACCTTCTTTTAAGCTGATATAAAGAACCCTTTTCCTCCATCACCAAGAGTAGCTCCTTCCAAGGAAAAAACAGTCCCCATGAAAGAAGGGAGAGGGGAATAAAAAATTATGCAAATACAAGTTATTATTCGAATTTTAGGCATCTTGCTAATGATCTTTAGTTTAGCGATGTTGCCGCCAATTTTTGTCGCCTGGCATTTTGATGATGGTGGCGGAGTGGCTTTTTTTAGCGCTTTTGCAGTCAGTTTATTTTTAGGGCTGGGATTATATTTGCCTCGAAAAAATGCTCAAGGCGAGCTTCGCACTAGGGACGGTTTTTTAGTGGTGATTTTATTCTGGAGTGTACTGAGTTTTATGGGAGCTTTGCCCCTGTATTTAGGTGGAATTTCTGACTTTACTCTTTCAGATGCTGTTTTTGAATCTTTTTCTGGTCTAACGACCACTGGCGCTACGGTTATTTCTGGACTTGATAATTTGCCCCATTCCATTTTGTTTTATCGCCAGCAATTACAATGGATGGGTGGTATGGGGATCATTGTGTTAGCGGTCGCCGTACTACCCATGTTAGGTATAGGTGGGATGCAATTGTATCGTGCCGAAACCCCAGGTCCCGTTAAAGATGCCAAACTCACACCACGCATTGCTGGAACAGCCAAAGCACTTTGGTATATTTATTTTGGTTTGACCGTTATTTGTGCACTAAGTTATTGGGGGGCTGGAATGAGTTTGTTTGATGCGATTAGTCACAGTTTTTCAACTATCGCCATCGGCGGGTTTTCAACCCACGATGCCAGTATCGGCTGGTTTGAAAGTGCCAACATCGAATTAATTTGTAGTTTTTTCATGTTAATCAGTGGAGTTAATTTTTCTTTGCATTTTGTTGCGGTAAGGCGGCTTAGCTTGGACTCTTATTTTTCTGACTCCGAATTTAAAGTCTATGTATCAATTCTTTTAGGCGTTATTTTGATGACCATATTTATTTTGGTAATGCACGAGCATTACCCGTTTTCTGAAGCGGTGATCAAATCGATTTTTCACGTTATTTCCATTGGTACAACTGCAGGTTTTGCGACTGCAGATTTTTCTTCTTGGCCTGTTTTTCTACCAATGTTATTGCTATTTGTCAGTTTTGTAGGTGGATGTGCCGGTTCTACCGGAGGCGGTATGAAGGTGATCCGAATATTATTACTTTTTAAACAAGGTTCGAGAGAAATCAAACGGTTAATCCATCCCAATGCCATTTTTAAGATGCGCATTGGAAGTACGACAATACCAGAGAAAATTGTTGAAGCAGTATGGGGATTTTTTTCTGCATATGTTGTTTTATTTTTTATTTTTATGCTGTTTCTTATGGCTGATGGTCATGACCAGATCACGGCGTTTTCTGCTGTGGCAGCTTGTATGAATAATCTAGGACCCGGATTGGGTGATGTAGCCGCCAATTATTCAGAACTGAGCAGTTTATCCAAATGGATATTATCCTTGGCAATGTTATTTGGTCGGTTAGAAATATTTACTTTATTAGTATTATTTTCGCCGGATTTCTGGCGAAGTTAAATAGAATCTGCTCTGAGCTAAAAAAGGGAATTTATTGAATCGAATTTCGAATGATTTTTTTGGTAAGAGCGCACCTCGTCAAAATATTATATAGTGCATACTAGGGAAAACATGATATGAAAAATAAAATACTGATTCTAATAGCCTCATGGTTATTTTCTACCTCGGTCTTCGCCATCAATTTGGTTGATGAAGTGTCGGAACAATACGTTAAATTGGTATTAGCGCTTGGTGAGCATGATCCAGGTTATGTCGATGCCTATTATGGCCCAAAGGAATGGCAAGTGAAGGCCAGCTCAAAAAAAATGGCGCTCACCAAAATTATTCTGGTCGCCAAAAATCTGCAGCAGCTTATTAAACAACAATCTGCCAATGATGAGATGTCAAAACTTCGACTTAACTATTTGCAAGTGCAGTTATCAGCACTGCACGCCAGAGCCGAAATATTGAATGGTAAAAAATTGGATTTCGATCAGCAAAGTTTGGCGCTGTATGATACTGAATCACCGCATTTTAAATTAAGCAAGTTCGACATTATATTGCAAGCGTTAGACGAATTATTACCAGGTGCTGAGCCTCTTATTGTAAAAGCCAAGAAATTCAATGATCAGTTTATTATTCCTAAAGATAAGTTGGCCGCTGTGTTTGATATTGCGATTAAAGCTTGCCGAGAAAGGACAATGAGATTTATTGAGCTACCTGAAAATGAGAACTTTCAGTTAGAGTTTGTCACTGGCAAACCTTGGAGCGGATATAACTGGTACAAAGGTGGCTCGTTTTCTCTCATTCAAGTCAACACCGAATATCCGATCAATATTTCCAGAGCAATTGATTTAGGCTGTCACGAGGGTTATCCCGGCCACCATACTTACAATGCACTATTAGAAGCCAATCTGGTTAAAAAGCGTAACTGGAAAGAATTTAGTATTTATCCTTTATATAGCCCTCAATCACTTATTGCCGAAGGGAGTGCTAACTATGGTATTGAAATGGCGTTTCCCGGCAATGAAAAAATAAACTTTGAAAAAGAAAGTTTATTTCCCGTTGCAGGTATCGACCCATCACTTGCTGATCGTTATCAAAAATATGCCAAGCTAGCGAGCAAGCTTAAATACGTCGGCAACGAATTAGCCCGCTTATATCTGAATGGTCAAATTGATAAGATCGAAGCCATTAAACTGGTTCAAGAATATACATTGGTTGGAGCCCAAAAAGCGGCTCAACGAATTGACTTTTGGGATACTTATGGAGCCTATGTCATTAACTATAATTGGGGAAAAGACATGGTAAAAAACTGGGTCGAATCAGGCCAAGATCAATCACCAAAGGGTCGCTGGAAACGATTCGCAAAATTATTGTCATCGCCTCGACTCCCATCTACATTAAATTAAAAGATTTGAGAGAATATTTTGCCCGATCGCAAACCTGATAATCAGCAGAAGGTTATTGCTTCACCTTGTATAAGTAATTGCTGCTTAGATGAGGAGGATATTTGTTTGGGTTGTTTTCGGCATATTGATGAAATAACCGGTTGGCACAGCGCGAGTCACCAGCGGCGGCTTGAGATTTTGTGCAATACCCAACAGCGAAAAGCAAAACCTAAGAACGGTGGTGAGTCGTAAAAGATTGATCAATTGCCAGATTTTCAATGTAACCATTTAGATCCTTGCTAGCATCCTTTTCGCAACTGAACGGGCCAATAATTTTCCCCTTACGAACGCGATAATGATAACCCGTTTCATCTAGTACCAAACGATTGGTTCGGTGAAAGAAAGAAGCGGGAAAGTACCCTTGTTGTCTACTTTGATTATCCATTGCAAAATCCATTTGAATTTTCTAGGTTCACGGGCGCTTATATTATAGCATTACTGTCAACGAGTCTGTCAGACAAAGCCACTAGAATTTGTGGGAGATCGTCCATTATTTCAGGGTTAAAGCTTCTGACCCCAGCCGAGCTTTGAGCGCAAAACTTCAAAATAATCATAATCGAGTGGATGAACCAAACGCATTTCAATCGGATATTGTTTGATTTGAATGCGGTCACCCGGTTCCAAAGAAATAATCACTTGTCCGTCACAACTTAACTTGGGATTGTGAGGATTACCTTCAGAAATAACAATATTGATGACTTTTTGTTTATTGACCGCAATTGGCCGACTAGTTAATGTATGAGGACACATTGGCACTAATACAATGGTATCGGTTTGTGGAGCAAGAATAGGACCGCCACCGGAGAGAGAGTAGGCGGTCGAACCGGTGGGAGTGGATACAATTAGTCCGTCTGAACGTTGGCTATAAACAAATTGGTGATCCATATAAAGCTCGAATTGGATCATGCGTGCAATTTCGCCTGGGTATAACACCACATCGTTAACCGCATTCGATGAACCAATCGATTGATCGTTTCTGAATACTTCCGCATGTAATAAAAATCGATTTTCTAGACTGTATTGGCCTTCTAGGATTGGCGGCACACGGGTATCAACTTCAGTGGGTCTAATATCGGTTAAAAATCCTAAATGACCTCGATTGATCCCCAACAAAGGTACTTGACTGTCGACTAATTCACGAGCGGTTTTTAATAGGCTGCCATCACCACCGACGACAATCACTAGGTCACAATGATCACCCATAGTGTCAAAGGGGATTTTATTACCATTGACTTTATTACCATTACCGCTAGGAAAATTATATTCGCCGGATTCAGGTAAAAAGACTTCTAACTCCAATTTGCTAATAAGTTCGCATAATACATCGGTTGTTTCCTGGGCTGCTTTACTGTCAGGCTTACCCACTAATCCGATTTTTTTGAAAGCTTTAGTGTGAGGCATAGGGATCCCAAAGATTTTTCTATTGAAATTGGTGTTTTAGTCCCAACTATGGGAAGTATCTCAACAGACTAATGAATATCGATACTCTCTTAATAATCTATTCTTTTTTGTTGATTATCAAGGAGATACTGACTTTATACCGGCACTACCTCAAAATGCTGCAACCAACATTTTGAGGTAGTGCCGGTATATTAATTAGAATATGACGCAAAAATAAGAAATAGTCCATGAAAGAACGCGATTTAATCTTGATGAAATCTCTAATCGAGTCCTATGTTAAACAAGGGACACCGATTGGATCCAATGCGTTGTTAAAATCCTCTCATCTTTCAGTTAGCCCAGCAACCGTGCGTAATGTAATGGCCGATCTGGAACGCCAAGGTTTGGTGCTTTCTCCACATACCTCCGCTGGACGAATACCGACCACTCGTGGGTTAAGAATATTTGTTGATCAAATTATTCAGGTTCGCAGCTTGCGATCGAATGTCGTTGCTCAGGTTAAAAAAAATCTGGATCCTCGTCAAGAAACTAGGGCCTTGTTAGGCAATGCGTCAAATCTACTCTCCGATATGACTAAAATGGCAAGTTTAGTGCAAATCCCCTGTACGCCGGTTAATCGCCTACAGCACATTGATTTTGTGCCTTTATCGGACAAAAGGCTGTTGGTGGTTATGGTGTTGGAGAACGATGAAATTCAAAATCGGGTGATCCCTGTTGATCGAGATTATCAGCGCGATGAGCTGGCTCAAATGGCCAATTATTTAAACAAACAATTGGTTGGCAAAGATATCCACAATGCTCGTCAGGAATTATTGGGTCAGATGTTAAGAGAAAAGCAGAAATTGGATGTGTTATTGCAAAATGCTATCGATTTTGCTGAAAAAGGATTCGAGCAATCTGAAAATCTGGCTGCACAATCAAGTGATTCTTTTCATTTGTCGGGACAAACGAATCTGGTTTCGATGGCATCTCATGGCCAATTAGATAATATCGATCAAATCTTTGGAGCTTTTAAACAAAAGCAACAGATTATGAGTTTATTAGATCGTTCGTTAGCCGCCAAGGGAGTGAAGATTTTTATCGGTGAAGAATCTGGCAGTAAAGGCTTAAGTGGTTGTAGTATTGTGACTGCGCCTTATAAACAAAAAGGCGAACCGGTGGGCGTTCTGGCTGTAGTTGGCCCTACTCGAATGCAGTATGACAAAGTGATCCCGATAGTAGATGTTACCGCCAAGATGCTTTCATCTGCTTTGGATTATAAAACAGGTTAAAATCCAGACTTGGCATACATTTTATCAAATCGAGCGGTACTAAATCCTGACATTTGATATTTCCCAAACAATATTAAGGGCACACCTTTGCCGCCAAGACGCTTAAACTCTCGATCGTACCCTTGTGAATAATCAATATTTTTCTCGACATAATTTATATTTTTTTTAGCAAAATACTTTCGTGCTTTGGCGCAATATGGGCATCGAGTGGTCGTATACATGACCAACATGTTGGCTTGCTGGTTGAGGCCAAAATCTATTGGGACGAATTTCACCTCAACTTGTTTATAACTGACGATCCGCTTGGCTAGCTCGGCTTCATTTAATTCTTCTGCATTTTTTTTATTGGGTGGCGTGTCCGTAAAA
>CAYVSL010000038.1:0-32477 GCA_964454125.1 uncultured Kangiella sp. | reverse complement strand
TATTAAGGGGACTAAAAGATAATATTGCGCTATTATCCACTAGATATAGATTAGGGTCTGTTGATCTTTCATATTTCAACAGACCCTAGTTTTTTATTCAATTTCACCATTTCCTCTTTTAATATTTAAAATATCAGAATGAATGTTGCAAGATTCAATGTCTTTATCTCTAAGCGCCCGATATACGGCCATCACCATGGCTTCTGAACCACTGATATAAAAATCTTTTTCGGTTAAAACGGATCCACATTGTTCAATCTCACATTCCGCACCAAAAGCCTTGAGTAGGGAGTAATATTAATCAAAAATAAAAATTCACTGCTATTTAGGCCTTATATTCCATCACTATTTTTTCGTTCACACACTCTAAATTCTACCGGGTAGGCATTCTTAGGCTTTCGAAGGGATTACTTGCTCTTTAATCCATAGATCTCTAATGCTTCACGCCCAAACAACCCAATTATTTTTCGCTTGTTATCACTTAATCCCATCGTATGTGAGCCTCGCTCATGGTAGTGGGCGATTGTTATGGAACTCATCATTTGAAAAACCCAACGCATTGTTGGATTGGTAATTTCCTTTCCTTTTTGATTGGGAAGCGTTTCTTTTTCTTCTTTTAGTTGCTCTCTTACTTGGTGTTGACCTAGATTGTAAATCATCAAGCAGAGTGTCATGACCGTCATTAATGCTTCTATTCGCTCTGACTTTTTCAAAAATACTTTATTTAATTGAAGGCTGGGCTCTTTGATAAAACGAAATCCTCGTTCAACATCTTGCTCTTCTTTATAAGTACTTAACATTTGCTCTGCTGTTAGACTTGTTTTAGTTTCATTGGTGGCTAAAATAAAACGTCCTACCTGATTTTCAAACGGTTGGCATTTTATCTAATTCAGTGCAAAGCTGATAGTGACTTAATTTGGCTTTCTCGCCCAACTTGGGGCGACCTTGTTTTTGATGACAGTAAACGGATCTGATGGTGCGAGCTAAGTTTGTTTGCCTCTGTTTTGGCTGAGCCAAGTGCTTTTTTGATACGTCTAAGTAGTGTTATCGTTTGTTTCTTGGCAGCTTGCTCTGAATGAATTAATAACCAACGCTCCTTTTGAGGATGATTTGATTCAACCCAACAACCTCGATAACCTAAGGCTAAATATTCCCACACAAACCCATCTTCATCGTGTTTATAATAGTTTTTAACGCGCTTTAGTGTGGCAGGAACTTGGGTGAGAAAACGGATGGTGGTATCCTTTAGTTTACCTTGATGATAAAGTGCTGAGTCGGCAACCCCTAAAAAAGAAGGGCTATCTTTCAATGAATGTTGAAAGGCTCTGACTCGCTCAATCGTCTCATGAAAATTTTTTCTATCTTGACTATTACCATCTAACCCTTCGAACCATAAGGGAATACTGCCAGGGCCACTGACCATTAATGACATCACGACTTGTTTCAGATCGGGACGATGATCTTTTGAGTAACCAAGCGCAGGTTGTGGTGGTTTTTTCCCTTTTTCTTCATCGACTTCATAATACTCACCAAACAATTTAAGACTGGTTGTATCTAATTTGGCAGACTTGCCTATCAACTGATGTTGGGATGCAATGTGAAATGCGATTTCTGAAAATAATGAGGTACAACCTTGAGCATATATCGCATCTAAAGTGCGCCCTAAAGCATCGTCGTTCAAATGCTCAGCTTTAACCCCTTCACCGATCAGCCGTGAAACAGGTTTGCTTTCAAAAAAATCGGGCGATAAATAAAGCGGTTTAGCGGTAAATCCCAAACCATTGATGATCATAGCTGCCACTCGTTGACCATGACTAACAATGCTCCCTTTTTCTTGACTGACAGGTAGCTGCTTATCAAGCAAGTTAAATCATATTTTTGAATAAGACTGGCGACTAACCCAAGATGATCAATCGGTTGAAGTTCTAATTTTTCAAAATCGACAGTGGCAACCATTGAGGTTTTAACCGAAAAAATCTAAGTAAGTTGATTATTTCAAATAACGAATAAGAAATCTTTGATCTTTTCGCTATAATGGGTTTAATCTATTGCTGAAAGTCTTGTGATCTATCTCGCACATAAAAGATTGAGTTTAGATTATTTGGTGCGGAATATGAGATATTATCTCGTAAACGAAAGTAAATTTTGATACAACTTTGCTATTTGCTTTTTAAAATGCTGGCATGCACCAATATAAATTGCTAAACTCAAATGAATAAAAGACAATCAATAATAATAATCAAAGGATTTCACTCGTGTCAGAAGCTAGCCCAAAACCAAGAATCATTAAAAAGTATCCGAATCGCCGATTGTACGACATAAAAATAAGCCGTTACATCACCCTTCAGGATATTAAAGAATTGGTAATGTCCTATAATGATTTTAAAGTCATTGATGCCAAAACCAAGGAAGATCTGACCCGCTGTACATTAATGCAATTAATCGCGGAAGAAGAAACCAACGGCAACCCCATTTTGACTTCAGAAATACTAAAAGAATTTGTCCGCTTTTATGGTGATTCGATGCAAGCCATGATGAGTCGATTTTTAGAGCATAGTGTCAAACTGTTTATGGAAAAGCGAGCTGGTTTAAAAAGCCCACTTAACAGTATGCTGGGAACTAATAAAACCTCGCAAATGCTACAAATTGCTGAGCAAAATTTGCAGTCTTTTGATTATGATAGTGCCACTGAAAAATTAGATAAACAATCTGCACAAATTACCTAAACTCTAGTTAACCTAAATTAAGAACCAAAAATAGCAGAGTCCCACTTATGCTTCCAATATTTTACTCCAAACAACTGCGAAAATGTCCTTTAGTACATCCCAATAGGTACTTTTGATCAAAATTATAACCAGCACCACAAAAATGGCCCAGACTAATATAAGGTTGACTGCCAGAAACTGGCGATTAGCTTTCAGCTTACCTTTAATGACTTTCAGCGATTTTCGACTTTGATTAATCGCTATCCATAAAACTAAACCGATGACCAACAAGATAAAAATTAAAGAGGAAGAAAATTCTCGATCAGCATTAACTGCCGCGCCAATAAAGATCCCGGGGATCAAATAAAGAGGAGCCCAAATTAAACCTGAGATGATGTTAACCCAGAAAAAAACCCGCTTTGGCATCTCAGAAATTCCTGCTATAAGCGGAATAACAGCTCTCACCGGACCGATAAAACGACCAAAAAAAACGCCAGTGGCACCATGCTTTTTGAAAAAAAATTTTGATTGTTCAATCAATTTTTCATGTCTAGCGACAAAGGACCAGCTTAGAATTTTTTCATGATAATGATAGCCCGCATGATAACTTAGATACTCGCCGATCACTGCACCCCAATATGCCGATATCACAATTGGAAAAAATTCTAGAACATCAGCACCGATCATGGTTCCAATACCGACTAACAAAATCCAACCCGGCATAAACAAACCGAAAATTGCTAAAGATTCGATAAAAGCAATAAGAAAAACAATCAACCACGCCCATTCAGAATTTTGTTGAATGGTTTGCAAGATAGCCTCTGTAAATGCTTGCATTAACT
Organism: uncultured Kangiella sp.; assembly: GCA_964454125.1. Taxonomy (GTDB): domain Bacteria; phylum Pseudomonadota; class Gammaproteobacteria; order Enterobacterales; family Kangiellaceae. Next base: position 28,930 of record CAYVSL010000038.1, on the reverse strand, counting down.
ATCAGGCCTGATATGCGCCGAAAGCGATGCTCACGACAAAGCCGAAGGATAACATCATCAAATAGATACCCCCCAAAGCCAAAGTTTTGAAAATAGTTATCTTCCATCCTTGTTGGTAAAATCGTTTCATAGCCAAAAAGACATAAACCACCATCCATAAGCTTAATAGCACTGATACAAATTCAAACACTCCGGCAGTAGTCTGAGCGGACCAACTTTCCATCGATTTTAACTTATCATCTCCAAAACCCAGTCCTATTTGTAGCATCATTAACATATAAATAAACGAATGATTATGCAATAAAAATATCAGATGTTCGGTGTAATAACGTTTGGAAAATGCGTAAAAAATCTTTAAGAAAATAGCAAAAACAGGTAAGATTGCAAACATCATATAGGGTAATATTTCGATGATTGATTCGACCAGTGGTTTGAGATCATTTTTCCAACTCTTTAGTTTTGGATTTATTTGAGTAACGAAAGTTTTAATAAAACCATCATCAATTTCGTCAATACCATCTAGTTGTTGCGTTTCTTTATTCCATTTCAAATTAATATCATCATCACCCGTGCCAATGGTAAAAATATTATCATTTTTTTTCTCGTCGGTTTTTGGTTGGTTTACTGGCTCAACACCTGAATTAGCAACCTCTTTTTGTGAATTTTCACCCAGATGAAAATCAATTGTTTTTTTACCTTGAGTTGAGTGGGCTTTATTAACCTCATCAATTGCCTGCTTGATGTCTTCTTCGATTTCTTTGTTGACTTCTTGTGAAGCTTCACTGTTCGCCACATTATCAAAATTGAGATTTTCGGTATCAGTACTATTTTTTATCAGTAGAATAAATAAAACGCTGGTGATCAGATAGAGCTTGAAAGGCAGCACATAATGAAACCGTTTTCCCTTAACGTAATCAAGAGTCAATCGGCCAGGTTTGAAAAATAATGGAAAAAGAGAGTGCTTTAAACGAGAATCATAACCTAAGGTGTCATCCAGTAGTTCTTTGATCACCTCGCCAAAAAATTTGATCATGCTTTTGGATGATTGGCCGCAGGTATGGCAGAACTGACCACCGAGTTCAGCGCCACAATTGGCACAAAGTGCCGCTTTGGGGTGAGATTCTGGCGTCATGTCACCGTCAAGTTCTGACAGAGAATTTCCCTTAGTAGCAATATCATTATTCATTCAATGCGTCCCTACTAACTAATTGGTGATGCCTGCATTATTACCTTCAAGCGCTCTTTCGGCCCGATAGCTTGAACGGACGAAGGGGCCCGCTACGACTTCTCGAAACCCCATATCCAAGCCCCATCGACGATATTCATCGAATTCAGAAGGTTTAACGTAACGTTCAATCGCTAAATGGTTAATCGTCGGTCTCAAATACTGACCCAGCGTAACAATATCCAAACCGATATTTTTTAAATCTTGCATAGTTTCTCTGATTTCTTGATCTGACTCACCTAAACCGAGCATTAAACTGGTTTTGGTTAAAATGTCAGGGCGATATTTTTTTGCATGAGCAAGTAATTTGATCGTCGTCTCATAACTTGCACGAGGATCTCTCACTGGGTGAGTCAAACGCTTCACCGTTTCAATGTTTTGGGCGAACACTACGATACCAGAATCGAGTACTTCTTCAAGCGCTTGCAGGTTACCTTTGAAATCAGGCGTCAAAACTTCAACATTAGTATCGGGATTTTCACGTTTAACCGCTTTAACACACTCCGCATAATGATGAGCGCCTCCATCATCAATATCATCGCGATCAACCGATGTAAAAACAATATATTTCAGGCCCATTAGTTTCACTGATTCAGCTGAATTTTCTGGCTCATAGGCATCCAACCATCCATTCGGATTGCCCGTATCCACCGAACAAAATCGACAGGCTCTAGTGCACACTGAACCCATTAGCATGATTGTTGCAGTACCAGCGGTCCAACATTCACCAATATTGGGGCATTTTGACTCCTCGCAAACAGTACTTAGTTTGTTCCCCCGAACGTTGGATTTAACTTCCTGATATCCTTTACCGTTAGGCAATTTGACTTTTAACCAGGCTGGTTTGCCACCCAATGCTATGTTTCCAGTACCACTTCGAGATTTAACACCGTCTTTAATCGCAGAAAAACCTTGCGCAGTTTCGAATTTGCTTCCGCTGGTAATGAGTTCAACAGGGATCTGCCAAATGGGAATGTGTTTTGCCTGTTTCATTTCTTCGTTTTTCATAGTATTGCTCAATTATTTTAACTCAATCAAATTCTAGTCCTTCACCAACAATAAAATTCGCATAATCCAAATTAGTTAAAATGACCTGCTTAAGGTCTTTTTCAATCGCTAATAAATTATCTGGCCCTCCGAGCTCCGATAATTGAGTTATTTCTAGCCCGGCATATCCACAAGGATTAATTCGAGTAAAGGGCTCTTTATCCATATTAATGTTAAGTGCCAGACCATGAAACGAACAGCCTCGTTTTATTTTTAGTCCTAACGAGCCAATTTTTTTATTGTCAACATATACTCCAGGCGCATCGGATTTTGCAGCAGACAAGATCCGATAACCCAATAACAAATCTACAATTATTTTTTCGATCGCGGCAACCAGTTGTCTGACGCCAATTTTTTTTCGCTTGAGATCAATCAGAAAATAAACCACTTGCTGACCGGGTCCATGATAAGTCACTTGACCACCTCGATCGACTTGTACAACGGGTATATTTCCAGGTGCGAGAATATGTTTGGCTTTACCTGCCTGCCCTTGAGTAAAAACAGGGTTATGTTCAACGAACCAGATTTCATCTAAATCATTTTCACTTCGGCTTAATGTAAACGCTTGCATTGCATTCCAAACCGGCTGATAATCCTGATGACCCAGTTGACGAAAAATACACTGTTGGTTGGCTAAATTCATAAGAGTGGTTTGACTAAATCACAGACAAACCTTCACACATTCCAGAGCGTTAACTGCCAAATAAATTTCATCGAGCTGCTCTTTAGAAGAGGCTTTAAAGGTAATCGAAACCGCTACATAAGTGCCATTTTTACTTGGATTTAGTTTAGTAAAATAATCTCCCGGGATAAATGTATTAATCACAGAAACAATTTTTTCTTCCGCACCCTGATTGGCATGTGCCATTGCTTTAAACATAAAGTCACAGGGGAACTTCCAGAGATCAAATTTTTCATCACTCATTAATGTCATTCTCATTCAATTTGTGAAAATCAGGCAGGAAAATTAAACCTAGAATAATCAGTTGAAGTCGTGGAAAGAGTGCGATCCTGCGGCGTGCATAACCTAGTGAAAAATGGCATGGTCACCTTACCGGTGATGAGCCCCTTTTTCGCATCGTCAGGCACGTTGCGAGGTGGCGCTTCTCGCGCTTCAACTGATTTTTCTAGCTTAAAACAAAGATCCAAACCAACGACTAACAGAATCTGATAAACGACCCAAAAAACCCGCTTCTTTTATTTCTTCCAAAGCAACTAACGGGTACTCGGCAATATTTTCATCACCCAAGGTAAAGAAAATCTTTCCTACTAGTTGCCCTTTAACAATGGGTGCTTCCAATTCCTTTTCGACTACATACCGTGCTTTTAGTTGTTTTGCCTTTCCTCTTGGAATAGTCAAATAAATATCATTTGCAATACCAAGGTTGACAATCTCTTTTTCGCCCATCCAAATTAGTTGCTGATGTAATTGCTTACCAGCTTGCAAAGGTTTTACCGTTTCATAAAAACGAAAACCATAAGATAATAATTTTTTGCTTTCAACTTTGCGACCATTTTTACTTTTGGTGCCTAACACAACAGAAATAAGACGCATACCATTTTTGGTCGCTGAAGAAACCAAACAAAAACCGGCCGCTTCAGTATGCCCTGTTTTCACGCCGTCAACACTAAGACTTTCATCCCATAACAATGAGTTTCTGTTGGGCTGCTTGATGCCATTAAAAATAAACCATTTTTCTTTGTAATAAGCATACTCTTCTGGGAAGTTTTTGATCATCGCTGCGGTCAAAATTGCCAAATCTCTGGCCGTTGACACATGTCCTTCCGCCGGTAGTCCATTCGAGTTTTTGAAGTTGGAATTAGTCATACCCAAGCGAACAGCATGCTGATTCATTAGATCAGCAAATACATCTTCACTACCTGCAATATGCTCTGCTAAAGCAACCGAAGCATCATTACCAGATTGTATAATCACGCCTTTAAGTAGATCTTCAACACTCACTTCAGTATTTACCTCAATCCAAGTCAAAGAGCTACCTTGAAATAATGGGTTCTGCGCCCAAGCATTTTTACTAATATGAACCTTATCGGTGAGCTTTAAATTACCATCCGCAATTTCGGCCGAAACCACATAACTGGTCATCATTTTAGTCAAGCTAGCGGGTGGTAAAGGCAAATCCGCGTTATTTTCCACCAATATTTTACCACTATCAAAATCCATCAATACATAAGATTTTGCCGACAAATCAGGTGCCGCCGGAACGATCGCATGAGTCACATAACTAAAACCGATTAAAAGTGCTGAAAATAAACCTTGTTTAAAAACATTTGTCATTGAAATACCTAAATAATAATTTTGCCCTAGCTACGTACACAGGAATGTAGTGGTTCAGGTTACCTTTAAAATTTGTCAGTACAAGGCGAAAAATGTGCGCATACGCAGATATGTAATCATTTTTAACGCAGGATTGACGAATTTTAAAGGTGGCTGAGCCACTAGACCATTGTACATTAATTTTGGTAGACTATCCTAGGTTTACCAAGCTCGCTAATATTCAAAGTTTCTGCCAGTTGCATAGCCGTCTCTAACGAGTCGATCGGCCCAATTCTCACTCGATATAGCTTTTTCCCTTTTCTTTTTATCCAAGTAACCTTAACCGGTAATTTAATTTCTCTATCAAGTACTTTGGCCAATTTCTTAGCACTTTCTGCATTTGCATAGGCACCAACCTGAACAAACCTGTATTGACCCTGACCACTGGATTGAATAGCCGATTTATTGGGCGACAATTTGACCAAAGAGTTGCCAACCTGATTGTGAAAATCTATCGACTCAACAATCACGTTAGCGGTTCCCTTTTCTGCCATACCTAATTGGTGAGCCGCGGCATAAGATAAATCAATAACACGAGACTTAACAAAAGGTCCCCGATCATTGACTCGTACCACTAGCGTTTTACCATTGTCTAAGTTAGTCACTTTTACATAACAGGGGATCGGTAAGGTTTTGTGTGCCGCCGTTAATTGCAGCATATCGTAGGTTTCACCACTTGAAGTTCTGCGTCCATGAAATTTGGTTCCATACCAGCTGGCGATGCCTCTTTTTTTATATTTATTGGAAGAACTCAGTACATGATAAGTTCTGCCTGCAACTTCATACGAAACGGGATTGCCATATCGACTTTTAACTTCGTATTGGGGAACTACAGGTTTAACCTGAGTCCAATCAATAGGTTTATCAGGTCCGGTATCTTGATCCTTTTTGCTAATTATTGAACAACTAAACAGTGTACACAGAAACAGCCAACTAAAAATTGATTTGATCTTAAAGCAATATTTTGAATAATGGATACTCATTGAGCTAATGTTTTTTGTTGTATCATTTTTTCTTTAATCGCTTCACTTAACTGAAACACCGCCAGAGCATACATGGCATTATGGTTGTAACGAGTGATTACATAAAAATTATGAGCCGCCAACCAATGTTCATTGGTATTTTTTTGTTTAAACTCGAAAATCCCAACTTTTGAATCCGTGTCGTTTATCTCCTTAACTACTATGCCTGATCTTTGCAAATCAGCTAGCCGCTTACTAAGTTGTAATTCTTTTTGAACCAGCGGCTTTGCTTGCTGACTATTTAGAGTGATTTTTTTTGCAACAAATCCATCTTTCTTCCATCCATGTTTTTTAAAATAGTGGGCAACACTGCCTATCATGTCAACGGGACTATTAAAAAGATCCACCTTTCCATCCTGATTAAAATCGACACCGTAAGATCGATAACTACTCGAAATAAACTGCCCCATTCCCATTGCCCCAGCATAAGATCCTTTAACGACAGACAATTTCCAATTTTGTTGCCTAGCTAACAAAAAATATTGTTCTAACTCGCTTTTAAAAAAAATAGCTCGTTTGGGATAATGAAACCCTAAAGTATAAAGAGCATTTAAAACAGGATAAGAGCCTTGATGACGACCATAGAAACTTTCAATTCCAATAATAGCTACGATAATCATTTTATCGACACCATACTGTTTTTCTGCTTTTTCCAGTTCGTTCTGATATTTCCGATAAAATTCAATCCCGCCATTAATCCTTTTTTCTTTCATCCAGATAGGTCTATAACGATGCCAAGGAAGTGACTCTGCAGGGCGATTCATTTTGACAATGATATTATTATTGACTTGCAAATTTTGCAGAGTCTTTAAGACATCTTGAGCATCGAATTGATATTCTTTTTCCATTCGATCGGCAAAAAATTTCAATTTCAATGAAAGGTCATCTTTTGCTAGGACGATGTTTACCGAAAAACTGAATAACATCACAGCCAAACATCCCACCATTTTTTGAATTTTTTTCACTAACGTTTCCTTTATGTATTTTTAATTTATTTCTAGCCAGGTAATAATTTTTTATGCGTTTGAACCCCCATCAAAATACCAAAAGAAGCCATCAAAGTCACCATTGATGTTCCACCATAACTCACCAAAGGCAGGGGCAATCCAACTACTGGTAGCACACCGATCACCATACCAATATTGACAAACACATAAACAAAAAATGTCAAAGTGATTGCACCGGCTAATAGCCGAGTATAAGTTTCCTGGGCTTTGATTGAAATATAAAAACCTCTACCGATGATCCAGATATAAATGCTCAACAATAATAACACACCATAAAATCCAAATTCTTCACCTAATACAGCAAAAATAAAATCAGTATTTCTTTCTGGAAGAAATTCTAATTGAGATTGTGTTCCTTGTAACCATCCTTTGCCATTCAGTCCACCAGAGCCGATTGCAATCTGCGACTGGATAATATGATAGCCGCTGCCAAGACGATCTTGCTCTGGGTCGAGAAAGGTCAGAACCCGCTGCTTTTGGTAGGACTCCATCACCAAAATCCAATGTATCGGTGCATAGATAATTGCGATAGAAATTAAGGAAAACAATACTCTCCACTTGATCCCCGCTAAGAATATTACGAAAGCGCCTGAACTTGCGATTAAAATTGAAGTGCCTAAATCAGGTTGGATCAAAATAAGGTATGTTGGCAAGCCAATAATAATACCCGCAACGCCAAGCTCACGTAAATTCGGCGGCAGTTTTCGTTCACTAAAATACCAAGCTACCATCATAGGTACTGCAAGCTTCATTACCTCGGACGGTTGAAAACGGAAAAAACCGAAATTGAGCCAGCGCTGTGCCCCTTTGCCCATTTCACCGAAAACAATGACACCAAGCAAAAGTACTATGCCTCCTACAAAAATAAAAGGTGTCCATTTTTTATAGACTCTTGGCGGGATCCAAGCTAAAAATGTCATCGCCATAAAGGCAATAGCCAGACGGATGATCTGGCGCTGTAACTCCGCCATATTTTGTCCAGAAGCGCTATAAAGAACGACCAGACCAAATCCCATTAGAACCAACAGTCCTGCTAAAAGCGGTAGATCAACATGAAGGCGACTGGCTAAGCTATTGCCTCGTCGATCAGAAATATCACCATCAACAAACGCCATTATTGATTAACCTGACTTAACTTAGTCAGTTCGTTAAAATAAACATCCAGTACTTTTCTAGCAATAGGAGCAGCACTTTCTCCGCCATGCCCCCCATTTTCGACAACGACTGAGATGGCAATTTCTGGATTTTCAATTGGCGCATATCCAATATAAACAGCATTGTCATGATGCTTTTTTGCTATTTTTTTCTCGTCGTATTTTTCATCTTCTTTCATTGCAATAAGCTGAACAGTACCTGTTTTACCGGCCGATTGGTAGTTCGCTCCCTTAAACGCCTTTTTGGCGGTACCAAAAGGGAAACGTGTCACCTTTTCCATTGCCTGACGAACGATTTTCAAATTAATACCATCACCAAAATCAACTTGCCTTAATGCCAGCTTCGGAGATTTTTTTATCCAAGTAAAATCCTTTTCTTGGGCCATAGCTAGTTGCAAGTTATAACGTGGTCCACCACTAGCAATGGTTGCTACAGCGTTGGCAAGTTGTATAGGTGTGGCATTCCAATATCCCTGGCCTATCCCGGTAATAACGGTTTCGCCCGGAAACCAAGGAGTATTCCTTTTGAGTTGCTTCCATTCTCTTGAGGGCATAATGCCAGTCAACTCTTCTCCCATATCGATCCCGGTCGTTCCACCAAATCCGAAATTTTTCATATTTTCAGATATTAAATCAATGCCCATTTTGTAAGCCAGTTGATAAAAAAATGGATCGCACGAACGGGTAATAGCGCTGCGAACTCCAATTTTTGAGCCATGTCCACCAGGCTTCCAGTCTCGATAGACTCTCTCTTCTTTATTAGGGAGCACCCAAAAACCTGGATCGTTAATTGTGGTTTTCTCAGTAATGATTTTATTTTCCAGACCAACCCATGCTAGTAAAGGCTTTATAGTCGATCCTGGGGAATATTGGCCTCTCAAAGCGCGATTAAACAAAGGCTGATCATCCGATCGAGTTAACTTGGCATAGTTTTCTATGGATATACCTGTAACAAAATCATTGGGATCATATCCGGGATTGCTGACTAAAGCTAAAACCTCGCCGTTTCTTGGATCAATCGCAACAACAGCACCACGAAAATCTTTAATGGCTTCAGTTGCCGCTAACTGTAATTTTATATCCAGAGATAGCTTTAGATTTCTTCCGGGGATCGGAGGAGTTTCTTCAATCGGCTGGCCAATTACCCGTCCTTGTACATCGGTTTCTACAGTCCTACTGCCAATGGTGCCATGCAAAACATCCTCATAAAATTTTTCGATACCTAGCTTTCCAATATGACGAGTGGCACGATAGTTGATCTGATCGATGCGCAATAAATCCCGATCGTTTATCCGCCTGACAGAACCCAATGCGTGAGCCACTTTATCGCCAAACGGATAATACCGAACCAGACGAGCTTCAACTCTCACTCCTTTCAGTCGATGACCATTAGCAGAAAAAATAGCCACCTCTTTTTCAGTTAAACGAGATTTCAACAATACACTTTTGAATCGACGTACGCCTCTCAAGCGCTCATTGAAATAAGTAATATGTTTGTCCTCGACCAACCCCAACCGTTTTAATTGGAGTAAACTCTCCTTTAGATCTGCGACTTGCTCAGGGATCAATTCCAGAGAATAGACAGAGCGATTTTCGGCCAATAAAACACCATTTCGGTCAAAAATTAATCCTCGATTAGGTGCAACTCTTTGTACGCTGATACGATTATTATTGGAGCGAGTTTGGTACAAATCATGTTTAACCACTTGCAAATACCAACCACGCCCCAGCAATGCAAGCATCAAGATAAGGACGAGTATGAAGGCAAAAATACTGCGGGAAACCAAGATCTGTCGTTCTTGACGATGATCTTTAAAAGCGTGACCACTTTTTATCTGGTTAGTATTTTTTAGCATTAAATAGAAAAACCTGAAAACAAAACATAAAAAATAGTATTCACCACAGAGAAAATAAATAAAGTAAAATATTCATTCCCGATGATAAGGATGATTAACCGTCACCGACCATGCTCGATAAATCGCCTCAGACAAAACCACTCTGACCATTGGATGAGGAAAAGTCAATGCTGAAAGTGACCATCGTTGATTCGCTCTCGATAAGCATTCAGCCGATAAACCATCGGGACCACCCACCAATAATGCAATATTACTACCCATTGATTGCCATTTGGTGATTTGCAAAGCAAGCTTAGAAGTGCTCCAATTTTGCCCTTCAACATCCAAAGCTACCACCCAATCGGATGAATCAATCGATTTTATGATTAGCTCACCTTCTTTTTGCATCCATTTATCGGTTAGTTGGTTTCGTGTTCTTTTGGCAGCTGGAATTTCAATAAGTTCCAAACAACAATCACGAGGTAAACGTTGAGCATAGATATCAAATGCAGTTTCGACCCAGTGGGGCATTTTTGTGCCCACCGCGATTATTTTTATTTTCATCTTTTTCTCGTAGCTCGTGGCTTAAAACTAATTGACTATTCCCAAAGTTTTTCAAGCTGATAATAATCGCGAGTAGTCGGTTGCATCACATGAACAATTACATCACCACAATCAACCAATACCCATTCAGAGGCATCTTCACCTTCAATTCCTATCGGCGGAGTATTTCTCTCTTTTAACGCTTTGATTAATAAAATGGCAATCGATTTTACGTGTCGCGAGGAAGTACCACTACAAATCACCATATAATCGGCGATAGTATTGTCTTCCCGCAATTCAATCACTTTAATATCTTTTGCTTTAATTTCTTCAAGCTGTTCGACGACAAAGTCTTTTAGTGGTACATTTTTCATTACAATAATGTCTCTTTCTGATATATTAAATTTTTCTTTATGTAATCAATCACTTTGTTCGGTATCAATTGTTCAACGGACAAACCACCGCTCAATTGTGATCGTACACCTGTAGAAGAAACATCCTTCTCTTCTATATTTAAATAATAATACTGCCCTGCGGGTACTAACTCTAATTTTTGAATATTTTTTGCACAATCAAATCCTAGTTGCTCCATGCCTTTATTGACATCACCGATCGCCACTCCCGGCCGATTGACCAATACCAAATGACAATAATCTCTAAGTTGCTGCCATTGATGCCACAATTTGACACTCTCATATGTATCAGCACCAATCACTAAAACGGGCCTTCTTTCAGGTACTTCCTGAATCAAACTCTGCAAACTATCTATCGTAAAAGATTTACCCAGACGCTTATTTTCTCGCTCGTCAATAATGATATGATCAATATGATTAGTTGCAATGGCAAGCATTTCTACTCTTTGTTCAAAACTAGCAGAAAGTTTATTTTTTAATACCGGTACAGAGCAAGGCAACAAACGAATCGGCCAACTAGGACATTTTTCCCGTAACCTTTCAATAACGTTGATATGCCCGATATGAATCGGGTCGAAACTTCCGCCAAAAATAAATTCGATGTTTTCACTATTTATCAAATTTGACAAATCCTATTCCAAACAACCACCATTGAACGACTATAAAAATAGTTCCTAGAAATTATTTTTTAATACCCCAAATTCTTTTGCCACTCATTAACCATAAACAAGATTCCATTTCTTGCCAGATATTACCTTGCTCTTGTCCTTTCACCATTCGGTCTAAATGAGCACAGCGGATCACTAATTTTTGCCACAATGCCAGAGGTAAACGGCCAGCAGCAACGGCGATCATTTTTTTCTTGCTATCCCACAAATAACTTTTAGATAGCGCCTGCATAGCTGTTTGACCTTTTTGTACCGCCACGGAAACCTGATTACAAGTTTTAATTTCACGGGTCAAATTAACCAATATTGAAATAGGAGCAATTGACTCTTGCTGGAATTTTTTTAACATTTTGACTGCACGTTCACCTTTTCCTGCCAGCGCTTCATCCAAACATAAAAATACCGAGTAGCGGGCGTTGTCAGAAATGACATCTTTCAACATGCCCGTATTAATTTTTTCATTTTCAAATAGTAATTTTATTTTGTCTAAACTCTGGCTAGCCGCTAGCAAATTACCTTCTGTTTGTTCTGCTAACATCGCGCAAGCATCTCGATCGATATCAATCTCTAACTTTACTGCCCGTTGTATGATCCAATCATTAAAAGCATGGGGTTTCGGTGGCCAAAGTTCTAGGACTCTAGCGCCGTTACTAATATCTTTAAACCATTTAGTCGATTTTTGTCGTTTTTCAAGTTTAGGCAGGCGGACTAAAAATAAATTATCTTGATCTGCCGTTTTCATTAATTCGACTAAGGCTTGCTGTGCATCTTTTTTGGGTATTTTATTAAATCTGATATCTGTCAATTTTATTTCAGAAAATAAAGATAAACTACTATTATTTGCCAACAATTCATCCCAAGAAAACTTATCGGTCACATCCACAATTTTTCTTTCACTGACACCTTGTTTTTTGGCTTCAGCAATCATTTGATCACAAGCCTCTTTTTGCAACAAAGCTTCATCGGTACAGATGATGTTAACTGAGTTTATCACCTTATTGATTAGCGATACTGGAGGACAAAACACTTACCAGTTGTCTGGATATATCTTTGTGCATGGAATTAAGAAGAATTTTTTCTTCATTTCTTTTTCCGATTGGATCGTTATTGTCATAATAAAAATTTCTGTGACTGGTTATAAATCGATTTCTAATTTCACTATATTTTTCATCCTTACCGGTTTGATTGGTCGCTTTAAGATTTCGACTGGAGTCAACAATGTACTCGACTGATATAATTATTTCATACTCATTATTTCGACCACTTGAATCGATGCCAACGGATTTTTTTTCCGTCTTGGCAGATAACACAATGATATGCCAGTCAGCCTTTTCCGGGTCATCAATGACCTCAGCTTCAGAAAATTGTAAATCTCGCAGTATCTGCCTATTTAACAAACCGGCACTCTGGATCGTTGCTAAATACACTCGGCTATTTTCAATATTAGCCCCGCTAACATGGGGCCCTTGACCACGTAAATGAAAGCCGCAGCCCAACAAAAGGCAGCCCAATATAATAATCGTAATTAATTTTATTTTCATAATATATCTATACCAACAAGAGCATGCCAAACCGAATGAAAAACGATCAATCGTCATCCTGACATAAGCCTAAGCGACTTAAAAGAGTTTCGTTCCTCAATCACTTAAGCTCTTTCGAAATATCAAGAACGACGGCTTAATTTGCAACAATATTAATTAAACGACCCGGCACGACAATGACTTTACGAACGATTTTGCCTTCAATAAATTTCTTTACATTTTCATCCTGCATAGCTAAGGTCTCAATAGCCTCTTTATCGAGATCCGTCGCAACTTCGATTTTGCCACGAGTTTTACCGTTAACCTGAAGAATAATTAAGATTTCATCTTTGCTTAAAGCAGCCTTATCACAAACAGGCCATTTTGCATCCACAATTATTTCTGCACGTCCAGAGACAGTCCCAGATAGAGACCATAATTCTTGACAGATGTGTGGCACCACTGGAGAAAGCAACAACACTGTAGTATCCAGCGCATATTTGATGACCGATTTATCGATCTCATTTATTTCAGAATTTGAAAATTTGACAATGGCATTCACCAGTTCCATGGTAGCAGCAATCGCCGTATTAAATGAATGGCGCCGTTCATAGTCATCACTGACTTTTTCAATGGTTTCATTGGTTTTACGATACAATTCTTTTTGTTGCTTATTTAAATCCTTAATAGAAAACGCAGTTTCTTCAATTAGTGCATTCTCAGTATAAACTTTCCATAATCGGCGTAAAAATTTATAGGCACCATGTACGCCATCATCTTTCCATTCAAGCGTTTGTTCAGGTGGAGAAGCAAACATGGTATAAAGCCTAGAAGTATCAGCACCGTATTCATTGATCAAAGCTTGAGGATCGACACCATTCATTTTTGACTTGGACATTTTTTCCATGCCCGCCAATATGACCGATTCGCCTGTCGATTTTAAGGTTGCACTGATGGCTTTTCCCTTTTCATCTTTTATCACATCCACTTCTTCGATGGTGTGATAATGTTTAGTGCCTTTTCCATCCTTGGTAATAAAGGTATCTGATAATACCATGCCTTGAGTCAGCAACTTTTTGGCCGGTTCATCCGAATCAACCAATCCTGCATCACGCATTAATTTATGGAAAAATCGAAAGTAGAGCAAATGCATCGTGGCATGTTCAATACCGCCCACATATTGATCAACTGGCAGCCAATAGTTGGCCTCTTCACTATCGAGCATCGCAGTATCGCAATCCGGTGAAGTATAACGAGCATAGTACCAGCTCGATTCCATAAAAGTATCAAAAGTGTCTGTTTCCCGTTTACCTTTTATGCCATCAATCACCACATCTTGAAATTCAGGATTATTGATCAAAGGCGAGTTAGCATCTTTTAATTTAAGATCCGTTGGCAATTCAACTGGAAATTCTTTGGCTGTAACCATTTCACCATTTTCCAATTTGATCATGGGAATAGGGGCGCCCCAAAAACGCTGGCGAGATACACCCCAATCACGAATACGGTAGTTAACTTGTTTAGCGCCCAACCCTTTGTTTTCTAACCAACGGGCGATGGCTTCAAACGCCGCATCGGAAGTTAACCCGTCGAATTCGCCTGAATTAACCAGAATGCCTTTTTCGGTAAAAGCGCTTTGAGATAAATCGCATTCCCGTTCAGAGTTTTGCAAAGGAATGATGACCTGAGAGATCTCAATTCCGTATTGATGGGCAAATTCCCAATCACGCTGATCATGTCCGGGAACTGCCATGACTGCGCCAGAGCCATAATCCATCAACACAAAATTCGCAACCCAAATATCCACCCGATCACCGGTCACCGGATGAATGGCCTTCATTCCAGTCGCCATCCCTTTCTTTTCCATGGTAGCAATATCCGCTTCCGCAGTGGTGCTTTGATTACACTCGCCAATAAATGCCGCTAACTCAGGATTATTTTGAGAGGCTTTTTCAGCAATGGGATGTCTGGCAGCAACCGCAATATAAGTGACCCCCATTAATGTATCAGGCCGAGTGGTATAAATACTGACTGAATTTTCGTCTAGATCAGCATTGTTGTCATTTTCCAGTCTGAAAGACATTTCTATGCCTTCAGAACGGCCGATCCAGTTACGTTGCTGGGTTTTAACACTTTCCGGCCAACCATCCAGTGTATCTAAACTCTCCAGTAGTTCTTCTGCATAGGCGGTAATTCGAATAAACCACTGATCAATCTCTTTTTTCTCTACCGGGGTATCACAACGCCAGCAAAGACCATCGTGTACTTGCTCGTTAGCCAGCACTGTTTCATCATTCGAGCACCAATTAACGGCTGATGTTTTTTTATAGGCCAGATCTTTTTCAACCAATTGAGTGAAAAACCATTGTTCCCATTTGTAGTATTCCGGTTGGCAGGTCGTGACTTCTCGTTCCCAATCATAGGCAAAACCTAAACTTTGCAACTGGGTTTTCATGTAAGCAATATTTTCGGTGGTCCAAGTACTTGGCTGAGCCTTGTTCTTAATCGCTGCATTTTCAGCAGGTAAACCAAATGAATCCCACCCCATTGGCTGCAACACATTTTTACCATTCATACGCTGAAAACGAGAAATCACATCACCAATAGTATAATTACGGACGTGCCCCATGTGCAGTCGACCGCTGGGATAAGGCAACATTGACAGGCAGTAGAACTTCTCTTTTGAGTTGTCTTTAACGGCTTTGAAGACCTTGTTTTTGGTCCAGATATTTTGTACTCGCATTTCGATTTCTTGCGGGTTGTATTCATGTTGCATGCTGGTTTTTCTCTACGGGCTGTCTGTTGAATCAATTATATGGTTTAGATTCGATCTTGATTCAGTCTTAAATGGATCAGAGTCTAGCAAGCCATTCTCTATAAAGGCGTGATTTTAACGATTTTAATGGCTGAGGGACAGAGCTAGTGGTGATTTGGTGCAAATATAATGGTTTATTCGAAAAATAAACTGACCCAGCCAAACTTTTTTATTCAGTTTGACGACATATGAGGTAATTACCATTATTAGCCACAATAGGATTAATCATGCGAAATCATCAATTGACCAACCCATTACTATCAATGACAGCCACTATCATCATGTGCGCCTTGCTCAGCGCATGCCAAAACACAAACCCATCTTCCAAGCACCTATCAGAAATTTCCAGTGTTCCGTCAAACGATACCCCTATCTCAGATAATCATCATGTCCACATACACGGTGATCGCGATAACCGAGTTTATTTTGTGGATGGCAAGGAATTTACGGTTGACCAATTATCCGAAGAACAAAAGAAGCAAATTAACGCGATACACCAGAAAATGAATCAACTAGAAGGTGCGTTCGAAGTTGATAGTGACCGTATGGAAGAATGGGGTAAAAAGATAGAACAAGTGGCTGAAGAATTGGAAATTGAAGCAGAAAAATTGGAAGGTGCCATGAATAGTCTAGAATTCGATGGACACACCCACAGCATGGATGAATTCTCGGAAAAAATGGAAAAAGCGAGCCAAAATTTAGAAGTAAAAATGCAAGCCTTAGAAAAACAAATGCATGCAATGGAAATCAAAATGCCAAAAATTGATCAAAAAACAATGTCTGAAATTGAAGAACAAACGAATAAATTGGAAAAATTATTAATAGAAGTCGCAGATAGTATTTAACTTCATCCTAACCTTTTCCTCCAAGAGGAGAAAGGAGCCGGTTTGGCAAAATGCTAAACAAGGCACCTTGAACCTAAAATAACCAACCTCCCATTCACTCATAGGTATCAAAATTTCGAGAAACATCCTCTAATTCCAATAACATTTTCTTATCAAAATCATAATATTTGGGTGTCTCTGATTCCTCTCCGGCAAATTTTTTCACCGCATCCATATCTTCCCAAAAGGTCAACATATTAAAATGAGCGACACCTCCTTCAATTCGATGAAGAATGTAGGCCCCCTTATTACCGGGTGTCGAACGATAGTCTGGTAAAGCCACCGACTTCATCTTGTCCAGATACTCATCAGAGTTTTCCAACGAAGTCGTTCCATGCCATATTCGAGTAATCATTTTGCTTCTCCTATTCTACAATAATTTATTTTCAGTCTACCAATTCGTTCGGGATGTCTTTCCACAACTTCAACTGATTATTCTAGGATTATAGACCAACAACATGGTTGGCTAACCTGTTTTAGGATAAAGGGCGCATGCCATGCGCCCCTGAAGGTTAACGGCCGACATTCACCCTAAAGATGACCCTGCCGCCTTTGGCTGTTCAGCAAGATTAAACCTGCTAACAACCACCAAAAATTGAACGAACCTCCACCTCCGCCGTTCGATGATCCATCATTATCTGTAATTGAAACACTGGCAGTTTGAATGCTGCCTAAAGTGGCGCTGACTGCATTCGACAAAGAGACGGTTAGTGTTTCAGTGACTTCATCTAAACGATCATCAATAATATCAATCGTGATCGTTTGGCTCATTTCACCATCACCGAAATAAAGCGTACCGTCACTGACAGAGTAGTCACTGCCATTGATTGCCTGGTTGTCGGTGACAGAATAATCCACTGATACATCACCATGACTGCCTTCGGTTCTTTGCACGGTGATTATCACGCCACCATCCGCTTCGTTAACTGTATAACTGTTACCGCTTAGTTGCAATACACCGGCAGGTGGAATGGCATCATCTTCAACAATGGTCACTGTTACTGTATCAGGATTACCCAAAGCGGCATCACCCTCCAAGTTCGAAAGCACCAGATTGAAGCTCTCATTGCTTTCATACTCAACATCATCAAGAATGATGATACTGATCGTTTGACTGGTTTCGCCGTCTAAGAAAGTGAGCGTTTCGGTTGGTGTTAGATAGTCCTCATCCGCAATCGCCGTTCCATCAACCGTTGCCACATTGACTCTAGCACTTCCAAAGCTACCATTGGCTCTTGTAACTGTAATTAATATGCTTCCAGCATTTTCGTCCACCGAGTAGCTCGCCCCACTAAATTGAATCACACCAGCGGGCGGTACTTCATCATCTTCAACGATTGCAATTGTTGATGTTGATTGATTACCGAGTGAGGTTCCCACGACGTTGCTAAGATTGAGGCTGAAGACTTCTTCACCTTCATAGCTGGAATCATCAACGATATTCAACGTGATAGATTTTAATCCTTCACCGTCAGCAAAGCTAAGTGTTTGAGAAATCGTCTCATAATCCTCACTGGCAATGGCTGTTAAGTCAGAAGTTGAAATATCAACACTCACCGTACCAACATCACCATCAACTCGAATGACATTAATAGCTAATGATCCATCATTTTCGTTAATAATATAATTGGCATTTTCAATTTCCAGAACACCCGCTTCCGGTATTGGCTCATCGTCTAAAATGGTAATAGTCGATAGATTTATCCCTAAAACTCCGTCACCAATTAGGTTGGACAGTTGAACAGTGAAGGTTTCATCGGGTTCATAAATATCGTCATTGAATAAGTTAACAACAATTGTTTTTTGCGTTTCACCATCGGCAAAGGTGAGACTGTCACTTAGCACCCTGTAGTCTGTACCTACAATGGCAGAACCGTCAAAGCTTGCATAATTCACGCTAAGTTCACCGAAACTTCCGCCTGTTCGCTGCACATTAAGTGTCACGTCACTGTCATTTTCAATCACCGTTTTACTGTCAAACTCAAAACCGATTTCACCGGCAGGTGGTACCGCGTCATCCTCAGCAATGGTGATGACTGCCGATGCGATCGAACCAATGGTGCCATCGCCACCAACGATATTACTTATACCCGCGGTAAAGGTTTCATCGCCCTCATAATAACTATCATCAAGAATAGTTACGGTGAAAGTCTGACTGACTTCACCATCGATAAAGGATAACCTCCCCGATGAAAATTCATAATCAACTGAAGCAGTGGCAGCATTTGAGTCAGCGCCATCTTGCAATGAATAGTCAACGGTGAGTGCACCATAGTCGCCATTGATTCGTGATACGGTAATAACAACAGAAGCTCCATTTTCAGCGACCATGTAATCGGTTGAATCAAAATTTAATTCGCCGGATGGTGGATAAGGCGTTGGATCACTGTTATCGCCAATACCGTCACCATCGCTGTCTTGTGACTCTGTTTCATCCAAAGGGAAAGCATCATCATCATCTAAAACACCGTCGTTGTCATCATCGGTATCCGCGTTGTTACCGACCCCGTCACCGTCGGTATCGACCCATTCTGAAGCATCTAGTGGAAAAACATCATCCACATCGGCCACGCCATCATTATCATCGTCTAAATCACAGACATCACCTGCACCATCTAAATCAAAGTCGAGTTGATCTGGATTTGCTATTGCGATGCAATTATCTAACAGATCGTTGACTCCATCGTTATCGGTATCGGGGAAATTGATATTGATCAATATTCGAACAACCAGATCGCCACCTTCAGACTTTAGTTTTACGAGTAGATAAGCACGTCGTGAATTTTGATCAACCGCATTTAACTTATAACGCACACGGAGTAGGTTTGGATCATCGATAATTAACTCCCCTTCTGAAATAGTAGACACCTGTTTATCAATCACCATCAAGTCGCTACCCGAATAACTCACCCAGTCGTTTAGGTCAATAGACACTTCATTGTTCAATACTTGAGGATCAACAATTTCTGAAATTGTCTGTAAAAACTGTACAGGGGCAGCGATTAGCGGAGAACTAAATTGAAGTATTTCTTGATCGGTTGGTACGCCATCCATATCAGGATCTTCATAAATATCCAGTGGATTGATTGGATCGAGCTGGTAAACTAATTCCTGCGCAATCGTTACAGTGTCGTCATCTAAATCTAGCTCAAGATCGGACAAATCACCGACTTCGGAAAGCGGATTAGTCCGCCATTTTACTTCATCACCGTCAATGATCCCATCACCATCAGTATCGGCAACATAAGGATTTGTTTGATAAAACTGCTCCTGAATAGATGAAAGTCCATCGCCATCATCATCTCGTTGCGCTTCATTAAGTGATCCATTAGTCGGAAAAAAGACGGTATCATCAGCACTCGCCTGGCTACTCCAATACCACTCAAAATAGTCTGTCAAACCATCAAGGTCCGAATCGGGATTATCCGACAGTGTATTAGTCACTGGGTCGATATTATCCGGCGCGTAGCCAATCTCAAAAGCATTAAGAAGCCCATCGCCGTCATCATCATTTTCTGCCTCTGGCCATTGGGGAGGTAAATTTAAACTGTCACGACAACTGGTAAAAATGGAGCCTCCCGATATATTCATTACATCCACAAAAGTATCATTGTTGACATTTGGGATATAGTAAACTTCGGCATCCCCTTTAATTTGGTTTGCAAGCCAGATAATGTCGTTGACATATTGATCCAATAAACTCTGAGTTTTCGCCAACGGACCAGCCAATGGACCAGAGATTATTTTGCCAACAAGCTGATTTAAAACAGACTCTATTTCGGCGAAAAGTGGAGATAACAGTTTTTCGACAAAATCCAAAATATCTGAAATACCCGGTAAGCTTAGAAACCAGTCCGACACATCAGCAAACAGGTCGACGATATCCCATAGCGTGAAGCCATCGTAGATTTCGCCCCCAGCAAATAGCAGCTGTAAGGGAGTAATGGCGGCGGCGAAAGGTCCCATCGCCTCGACAACATCCTTACTAGTTTGGTAAATATCATCGATAGCGGGAATAGTGTAAAGTTCAAAAACCTGCTGAGTATATTGACGCGCCTCGGAGGTTGAAGAGGCCACCAACGCTTGATCGTCAATTTCTTTAATAATGCTATTAATCCCCGTTGCCGCAAATGATGAGTAACTTTCGAGCGCGGCTCTAACCTGATCCGAATTAGATCCGTAGAGGGCACAGCGTTGGATGGTTTCAACGTAAGAGCGACCGGTTTTCAATATCGACACCTGGCTGCCAATTTCCTTATTGGCTACAGTCGCAGCGGTTATTTGATTCTTCAAATTATCATTAATTAAATTCACATTCTGTTGGATAACATGGGTCGAATAGTTTAGGGCCGTAAACAGCCTTCTAACCGGTTTCATTCGATTGGCAAATCGCTTCGCTACCGGTTTAGCCGAGGGGAGCACTTCTAGTCGCTTCATCAAAAGCATCGAGCTATCGACAGGCCGTGTGATTTTTCTGAAGTTGCGTTGAATTTCGATTGCCCCGTGAGACGCTTTGATAGAATTTAACGCGAGTATCATCAGGCTAGTCACGGTCTCGCGAGCACTTTCAACCCCATCATTCGGGTCAGTTTTTTGGTAGAAATCAATTAGGCGATCAATTTGATTAAGCAAATTTTGGGTTTCAGGGACTAAATTATTGGCCTGTGCATTGGTTAGCGGCATACTACTAGACGGCGCGCTTGGTAAAACGGGTGTCAACGCATTCACCTCAGCTAAGCGCAAACGCAACTCTCCCAGCGATGCTGGCGCTCGTATATGAATAAATCGTCCGGTTTGTTCGGTATTAAATTTGATTTTTGAAGCATCATCGGGATCAATTTCAAAGTCTGTTATTCGGTAAATTTGTCCTTCAACTTCAACCCCGTTAAAGTCAAAGGGCAATGGCCAATCAGAGATAAAAAGCTCCAGTTGCTCGGTAGTTACCAGATCATGTTCGGTATCTAATGCAACACTGGATAAAACATAAATAGCGCCCATATCTAACTCCCACCAAGGACTCTTTTCAACCGCAGTAATACTACTGGTAGCGGGATCATTGTCCACCGCAAGACTGGGATAACCATTTAAATCAATGGATGAAGATCGCGCATATCCATAAGCGCTATTTCCCGCCAGATGTGAAATCATCGGTGCATTAACCGGATCCCATTCACCTCGCGGTGTATAGGATGCTGGGATTTCCCCAGAGAAATAGGCACAACTCAGGTCAGTTGTGCTGAAGTTAGCGTTTTTTAGGTTTGCTCCTCTAAAATCTGCACCGTAAAGGTTGGCTCCATAAAAATCAGCTCCTTCTAGGTTCGCTCCTCTGAAATTCGCGCTTAGTGCGTCCGCTTGTCTGAAATCAGCGCCCACCAACTCGGATTGCTCAAAGTTAGTATTGTAAAGTTCAGACCAATGAAAATTGGCGTTATTTTTGATTTGACGAGCCAGATCAGCTTTATTCCAGTAGGTACGACCTTGTTCGTCGGGCAATACCGCCGCCAGATAATCAAAGCTAGGATCTAACCTAGTTTCGTCAAACATATACTCTTCACACTCGGTGCGGTTTGATTCAAAGCGCGGCGGGACAAAATTGGCAGGTTGTGGCGTACTTGCAGCGGCAAGTGGAGTTTGATTGCCAAACATGGCTAATTTCTTAAAACTGAGGAATTGATCTGTTCCATCTATTGGACGTTGGATACGTATATATCGAACAGAGCGATTAAGCGGTATCTCATAATACGGCTTACCGGTTGGATTAAGTTGATAGCGGACCATACTATCAAAATCCGATTGGATTAGTGGGGATTCGCCAAATGGCCACTCTGAAATTAATACCACCGCATTATCGAGTTCATTGACATTTTCACTATTTTTATAGATTCGAATTGAATCCATGTGATAATAATTTCCCATATCCCACTCCCAATAGGGGGACGGTTCCGCAGCCGCATTGCGATAACTGGATTTAAGATCATTACCGAAGATCGGATAATTGTAGGGATCGATCTTCCTAAAATTAACAAGACCTCTTCTGCCTAGCTCTTGCTGCAAAAATATCACCGGCGCAATATTAATTGGGGTATTAGCTAGTTCGGGGATACTCGAAGCGCTATCCAATCCTATGTCACTCACGCAAGAATGGCTCCAGTTATATAATTCCCATTTAAGATCTCCACTAGAATTCGCCGCAGGCACACCTAGTCGATAATTTTGATCGCCAGCCATTTCAGAAGGAAGTTCGATACGCGCTAGGTCAGACTCTAAGAAACGGCTATTCTTGTAACAAAACCAGCTTGAATCGTAGTTATCACTATCAAAAGTCTTAAATCTCGCCGAGCTAAAATTGACATTATAAAAACGAACATTAGGCCAGTGTTTTTCTACCTGAGCTGAACTTAAATTCGAATTAATGAAAGTGACATTGCCGGAATAACTTATGCCGCCGTATCCATTTTGACGATATTGATCGACTAGAACGGCCCATTTAAAGGAGGAGTCAATAAAAGTGACGTTGCTTAAATTAGTGTTTCTAAACGAAGAGTTATCAAATACTTTATTTCTATAGGTGCCGTCTGGAAAATCCTGACCATCAAAATTACAGTTCCTATAGTCCGTTACCGATGGATCAACTAACAAATTTAAATCACATCCTGAAGCAAACAAGGTGTCAGAACTATCACTATAAAAATCACCATCTCGATCGGCTCCGGCTCTAATAATGGCGTCGCCGATGGATTGAGGAATATTCATTTCAGCGGTTTGATAGAGTAATTCAAGTGTTTGCTCACCCGTTAATTCGAAGTAATCAACCCGAATAGGATGCCATCCGTTAGATAAATTAAGTGTGGTGCTCAGTGTCGAAACCGCATGTAACCCATCGTTAAGGAGCACTAGTTCATTATCGATATACAAGCGGCTACCATCATCAGAGCTTAACTGGAAAGTAACATCGCCGCCCGCCACAAAAAACTCCCCACTAAAGCGTAATACAAAATTATCCACACTGCTAACCACATCCGTACTAATATCAGAACTCAAACCTCTTTGTATGACGGAGCTCGCATCCAAATCTATAGCGTCAAGACTTTTCATCGATCCCCCACCAAAGGACTGAAAATAGAACTTACCCGTATCGTCAAATTCGACCACAAATGAGCGCGCATAGTCAGTGGACTGATCCTGCCATTCACCATTAGTTAACATTAAAGCAGCGTCTTCACCTGCATCATTATGTCCGGTCCAATTATCAGGGTTACCGCTAGCCCATGGCGGGTTAAAAACCGGAGATTCTCCGCTGCTCCATTGCCAATTGGCTTCCTCTGCAATATCGTTGTAACCGAGCCAAACGACTGTGTCGTAGGTATTAACCATGGCCATCACGGCGGTGTTTTCTTCTGCACTGTTTATGGTAACTAAATGGCCACCGGGAAAATTGGCTTGGGCATAAGCCTCTGCGTTTTGCCAAGTCATCGGCTGACTCACATAGGCCAGACTTGCCAAGGCGTTATTGGCATAAAAAATAAAACCGAAAACTGAAAACAGTACAAACTGAATAATTTTACTGTTTATCAGCTTGTTGCTGTAAATCTCTTCCTTTACCGGCTTACCGACCAATTGATTATTGGGCAACGAACTAATCACAACCTACCTCAAGCTTCACTTATATTAAGTGGTTAGAAAATGAATACTTGAAGGATAAGTGGCTAGTATTGGAGGTTCTTGCTTGTAGGTTGCAACTTGTTGTCTATATGTTGCAATCGACTAAAAATCATATAGTTAGCAGTCATATTCAGCTTTGAAGTCGGAGGGGGACTGGCCGAAATAGGAATTGAAGCTACGCGAAAAATGCCCTAAACTTTTAAAACCGACACCATAAGCCACTTCAGTAACATTGCCTTGATTCGCCTTAAACAAGCTGGCTGCTTCTTCTAGACGAATACTCCTGATGGCTTCAACCACCGAACCTCCAGTGGCAATTTTGAGTTTGCGATATAAGGTCGTGCGATCCATGGCAAGCGCATCAGCTAATTCCTTAACCCCAAACCCTTCAGGTTCTTGCGTTAAAACGACCTCTCTAATACGTGACAGGAAAGCCTCAGATTCGTCAACTTTCCGTTTCTTTTGTTTTTTATCGGTCGCCTTAAAAACAAATTCATTTTTAGAATAACGTTCACGCAAAACTAGTCGAGATTCAATGAGACGACGAACTCGTGCCAGTAGTTCAGGCATTGAAAAAGGTTTAGCGAGATAATCATCTGCCCCTAGGTTAATACCTTCAACTATTTCTTCTCCAGTACTTTTTGAGGTAAGCATCACCAGTGGGATATAATCCGTTTTCCTTGAAGATTTGAGAACTTTACACAATTCATGACCGTCCATTATCGGCATCATAATATCGGTAATAATTACATCTGGTATGTGTTGTTTTACTATTTTTAGCGCTTGTTGTCCGTTCTCAGCCTCCAATACGCGATAAGTCTCGCTGAGGCGTCGAGCAATAAATTGACGTAATTCATCATTGTCTTCAACAATCAGAACCGTTGGACAATCGCCATTTTTAATTTTAACCATCAATTGTTGATTAAATGTCGTAGACATTTCTTTTTGGTTGAGTTCAGCGGTAAAAGGACGAGTTGAAGGTTCTTCAGTAGAAACAATCAGCGGCAATCTGACTTTAAAGGTTGTTCCTTTACCTTGCTGGCTAATGACTTGAATATCACCACCATGAAGCTTAACATATTCACGTACCATCGAAAGACCGATCCCCGTTCCAGAATATTTTTTCAAATCTTTAGTTTCTGCTTGATAATATTGATCAAAAATATGCGGCAACTCTGCTTTGTTAATTCCACAACCAGAATCAGAGATTTGGATAAAGATATCATTGCTCTGAACTATAAGCTCTAATTGAATGATCCCACCGGTAGATGTGAACTTAAAGGCGTTACTCAATAAATTATTGATGATACTTCGCAAGCCTTTTGGATCAATTTCTATATTCAATGATTGCTGACTATAAATTTTGTTAAAAGAGATTTGTTGCTTTTCTGCTAACAACTCAAATGATGCACTACATAATTTTAACTCATTCACTAACTCGACAGGTTTTAGCTTTAAAGAAAGTGCCCCACTTTCCATTCGGCTCAGATCTAGCACCTGATTAAGCAAGCTTTGCATACTACTGGCGCTCCGTAAAACCAACCCCATCGCTTGTTTTACACCGTTAGAAAATTTGCCATATTGACCATCTAAAATTTCCTGCAATGGCCCAATGGTCAAGGTCAGCGGAGTTCGAAGTTCATGAGAAACATGAGTAAAAAAACGGGTTCTGGCTTTATTTAGTCGTTCTAATTCTTTGGACTGATCAGTGATGATCTGAGTACGTTTCTGCACCAATTCTTCGAGTTGGATATTACGTTGTCTTAATCGATAGGTGCTATAACGAACAATCATCCATATGAGTAATAACAAGCCAACAATCACTAACAATTTAAACCACAAGGTTTCATACCAATATAGCTTGATATTAAATGGAAAAACTCGCTGCGAGAGTTTGCCACTGTAGTTAGTCGCCTGAACTGATAACTCATGCCTGCCGCCCGATAAATTGGAAAAACGATTAGATGGTGTTTTCGACCACTCTGACCATCGATTATCATCGATCTTAAATCGATACTGATGATGGACAGGATTAGCAAAGTCAGGCAATGCAACATGAAATTTGACGTCATGTGAATCTAATTGAATAAGTGATTGATGCAAACTATTGAGCGCTGAAGGATGAGTTTTTCTCAACAGTACATCAGCCTTTTTAAATTCAAATTGCGATGTTTTGTACTTGACCAAATCTCTTGAACGAACTAAATAATTTTGATCATCAAAATTAAGTAACTCAAGCGCCCGGCTAGATACAAGCAGCCTCGAAAATGAAAAATCGATCTGCTCTAGTGACTGCAAATCTTTAATAGTACCAATATCGTATTCGGTGCCAAGCCAATACTGCTGCTCACTATCTTTTCTTAAATATTGAATTTCATATTGGGGATCAATTTGTCCGACCATGTCGAACCGGTTATTTTTAAAATTATATTGTGCTAATTTCTCATTACCGGCGATCAAAACCCCATCATCATTAGGAAATATCTTGATATTAGCAGGCATAACACCTTTATCCTGAGAAAAAAGCTCAAACGACATATCGGCCAATCGATCAAATTTCTCTACCCGATACACCTTTCCTGACACGGTCGCCAACCATAATCCATATTGGTCAAATACAAGTCCGCGAACCTGACCTTTAATCTCGTTAATCTTCTCAAACAACCATTGATTGCCATCCCATCGAAGACGGGCAAATCCATCATCTAGGTTTACAAAATATTCGTTGTCAAACCACAAGGATTCAATGAGCCCATATACCAATCCATAATCAACTATATGACTAATACGGCTTTGAAGTGGCGAGTGTTCATTCCACTCTATCTGATATATCCCTCCGTTTCCGGCTGCCAAGATCCCACGATGTATGGGAATTAATGAAAAAATCTGTTTGGAAAAATTGTCGATGTATTGAAAACTGTATTTATTAGATTGCTTTTCTTCTAACAGAACGGCCACACCAGTTTGGGTTGCAATGAGCATTTCCTCACGATAATTAATCATCTCATTTGGAGAATCCAATCCCAAGCTAGCGTCGCTGATTGAAATATTGGTGGGAGATTGAATTCGAGCAATACCGCCTTCTAATCCCAGCCATAAACCATCCTGATGATCGACGCCTATCGCCAAAACAATATCAGCCACAAGCCCCTCATCAACGCCAAAATGAATAAGGTTCGAACCATTTTCATCAAAAAGAAAAACGCCGTCTCCGATAGTGGTCACAACAATAAAACCTTCTCCGAATCGACTCATTTTGTATAACCGCTTTCCTGCTAATGCTTGACTTGCTGAATTTTTCCAAGGTTGGATGGACTGAATATCGTGTGAATCATTCGGTAAGCTAAAAATACCCTCCCCACTAAAAATAAGCTCTTCATTTTCTAGTGGCAATACGCGAATAATATTCGAAAGCGATTGACCATTTGAATGAATTGGCGAAACAACCAACTGATCGTCCTTGATTTGATAAACTTCTTTCTTGCTGGTTATATAGATATTTCCGTTAAGAGATTCTATTCCCCGCAAATGACTGAGAGGCGTACGCCAAGATTGAAGGCTACCATCAGCATTAAGACGAAATAAGATTTTTGAGGCAACAAAATAAACAACCTCTCCAACAACCTTTACGGTCCAAATATCCTCAAACTCTCTATCTTCTTGTTTAATTGATTGTGAAATATCAACAAACTCCAATTGTCCAAGAGCTCCCTCAGTCAGATATCCAAAACTATTATGCGAACCCGCAAAAATTCTGCCACTTTTGTTAATATCCAAAGAACGAACCCTCGCAGCATAAGGTGTTTCAATATGACGCCAATTGATACCATCATATTCAAGGATCCCTTCACCATTTCCAACGTAAAGCAAACCTGAGGGCGCGATCAGCATCGACCAATTCTGTTCATGTCCTTTATATTCATAAGAGGAAAATGAACGAACTAATGGTTTTCCTTGGATCTTAAGAGGATTAGAGGAAGCGACACCGGCATTTAATAGAACGATACAAAAAAGGCTCGAAATTAGTAACCTGTAGGCCAAGTTTAATTTTGGGGGCTGAGAGCCTCGATATAATTGCGTTTGCACAATACCTACCCCATCAATAATTGATTGAGTATTCGCAGTGAAAATATTAAACAGATATGTTTGGGCAAAATTGGGGGTAAAAGCAATCCTTAACCAATTCTCTTTATTATTATTTTGCATTTTTTATTGTCATAAAACATCATATTGGGGCCAATAATATCATAAGCTTCTATAGAATAAAGCGGCATTAAAATAAACTCGTATTTTCTCGGGTCGGATCAACCAAACCCACTGATTTCATTCAGTATTTCAATTAATATA
Organism: uncultured Kangiella sp.; assembly: GCA_964454125.1. Classification (GTDB taxonomy): domain Bacteria; phylum Pseudomonadota; class Gammaproteobacteria; order Enterobacterales; family Kangiellaceae. The sequence continues at coordinate 453 of CAYVSL010000038.1, read as the reverse complement.
ACATCTATTTAAGGGAACCCAAATAATATAGCCTTTGTCGTGGAGTTCATCGATATAATTATCGGCATTGACGGGGTTGTCTTCTGCAATATAAAGCCAGATATCAATGAAGTCTTGCTCGGCTTCTGGCGAGAGGAGCCGTTCACTCATCCTTTATGATCCATCATCGCTCGACCTTTAGCTTTAATGGATTCTTTATCGAATGACCGACCTTTGCATGAGCCCACCTTTTCTTATGTTTATGGTTGTAGAGGTTTATCCGTAAGAAAAGGCAAACATTAAGATGTAAGAAAGAATTTACATATGCAAATATTTACGCTTTTTTGATCTTTCTAAGCAGCTTTTTTGCTATTTTTCTAGGGCCATCATCACTTTTGTCTTTTTTAGCTATAAGAGCTAGCTCCTTAGCTTTAACCTTATTACCATTTTTAAGATAAAGAGCGGCTAAGCGAA
>CAYVSL010000037.1:0-33382 GCA_964454125.1 uncultured Kangiella sp. | reverse complement strand
AAAGCACAACAAAAGAAAAAACCAACTAGACGAACATAATACATTTTAAAACCCTCATGAAAGTTAAAGTTCATTCGAAAAATAATAAAAACATAAGCGTAGACTGACTTACAAATACATAGAAGTCCAGTGGTAAAATCAATTTATGAAAAGAAATACTCGTTAAATTACAAAACATATCTCAGGCTGAGAACAATCATAACCAATAAGGGGAGATTAAAAAGGATTGAAGAAAAAAATGATCTGTTTGAAATTCAGACTAATGATATTTTCTATCACGTTTTTAGCAACGTAAATGATTGACCAAAGAAGATAGGGAGACAGTATTCAGATAAAAATCAAAACCCCAATAATGGCAAATAATTTCAATTAGCCGAGAGGAGTAACATTATAAGCGATGTTCGATAAATAACTCGATTTTTCCCATTTTTTATCTAATAACTTGGCCATAACATTAAAGTTAACAGGTTTACTAAAAAAGAAACCTTGAATAATACTAGCACGACTTTGCCACAAACAATCACACTGCTGCTGTGTTTCGACACCTTCGATAACAACACTTAATTCTAGGCTATTCGCAATATCGATGATCGCTTTTACAACATTTGCATCTTTGGCGCTATTTTGGATATTTTGGATAAAACTTTTATCCACTTTTAATGTATCTAAAGGCAAGGTCTTAAGTTGGGCTAATGATGAATAGCCAGTACCAAAATCATCAAGTGCTAAATGGATCCCTAGTTCACGTAGAGCTAACATTTGCTCTACGGTTTGATCTAACTCTTGAATACACGCACTCTCAGTTAGTTCTAACTCGATATATCTAGCGTCTAATTCAACTTCTTTTAAGATTGCAGAAACTTCTGATGCTAAATCTCTATGCCAAAATTGGTGTGCCGATAAATTAACGCACATTCTACCTCGCATGATCCCTTTTTCAACCCAGCATTTAGTTTGAACGATAGCCTTTTTCAACAACTGATGACCAAGCGATAAAATCAACCCCGTTTCTTCAGCAAGAGAAATAAATTCATCAGGACTCACAAAACCAAACTTTGGATGATCCCAACGAGCAAGTGCTTCCATTCCACATACACGTCCAGTTTTCATATCCACTTTTGGTTGATATGCTAAATCAATAGTTCCTTCTTCAATAGCGCTGCGTAAATCATTTTCTAAGGCCAGTTTTTTTCGTGCTCGCTGATTAAGCTCAACAGAATAAAAATGGTAAGAATTAAGAATTTCCTTTTTAGCTTCATACATAGCGGTGTCGGCATTTCTTAATAGTTTATCAGCGGTTAGTCCGTCCTCAGGTGACAATGTAATACCAATAGAAAAGTTCAAATTCAATTTTTGCCCCTTAATAAAAACAGGCATATTGAGTTCTTTTAACATCAACTCGGCAAAGGATGCAACTTCCGTCGCTGAACGAATATCATCCCGAATAATCACAAATTCATCCCCACCGACTCTTGCGATAGTATCTTCTTCACGATTACAACGCGTTAACCGCTTGGCTACTTCAGAAATCAACGTATCGCCAACGCTATGACCAAGCGAATCGTTAACTCTCTTAAAGTTATCAATATCAATCACCAAAATTGCAAAGCGCTCTTTACGAATTTTGGTCTTGTTAATCGTTTGATTAAGTCGATCATACAGACACGCGCGATTAGGCAACCCCGTTAGCGAATCAAAATTAGCGAGTTTTCGAAACTCTTCTTCTGCACGCTTATGAAAAGTAATATCTGAAAAAACACCGACATAATACTTTACGTAGCCTTTTTCATCTAAAATGGTATCAATGGTTAATTTTTGAGGGAATGGCTCGCTCTCTTTTCTTTCTGCCCAAACCTCACCCTGCCAATTTCCTTTTTCCATCAAACTCAAGCGAATTCTCTGAATGATATTTGCTTGCTGTTCAGCGACGTCTGGAAACCACAATTCTTCGCCTTTTTTCTCTGTAAACATAAAACCAGTCATTTTTTCGTAGGATGGATTACATTCGATTAAACGCCATTTCTCATCTCTAATCCAAACACCGTCTGAAGTGGTTCGGAAAGCTTGTCCTAACCTTTCTATCTCAGCATCTTTACGATGAATTTCCGACACATCTCGTTGAGTGCCAGACATTCGAGTTGGGGTATTATTTTCATCCCTTTCAACCACTTTAGCCCGATCTTGGATCCATCGCCATCCAAGCTTTATGTCTTTAATGCGATAGGCCGAATCAAAAAAATCTGACTCACCGTTTAAATGCGAATGAAGATCTCTCCTGACCCGATCGACATCATACTGGTGAATATACAGTGATAGCTCTTTTAAATTTCTTGAAAGAATATTGCTATTAATATCAATATTCTTATCGGCATCAGAGCGAAGCACTTCACCAGTGATTAAATTCCAATCCCAAATTTCATTGCCACCGCCCCATAAGCTAAGCTTAAGTCGTTTCTCACTTTCTTCGACAGTTTTTTGGGTTAACAAATCAGCTTGACGCCTCTTCCTGTTCAAATAAACAAAAGTTGCTAATATCAGTACTATGATTAGTAGATAGGCGATTTTGGCGAAATTGGTTAACCATATAGGAGGATGAATAACAATTTTTTTGCGTTCTACGACGTTTCCCCAATTGGAATTGATATCCTTAACCTGTAATTCAAAAACATAGTTACCATGATCAATATTGGTATAAGTTGCCCTTCTAGAACCTTTTGCAGCACTAATCCAATGATCATCTAAACCGGTTAATCTATATCTAAATTCTATATCCGACGGTTTGACGAATTGAGGACTGGTGAATTCCAACGAAAACGGCGTTTGATCAAATTGTAAATTAATTTCTTCTGATACCAGCAACGAACGACCTAGAACGGAACTGCTTTTGCCTGACACTTTTATTTCTCTATTGGCTACGCTTAAACTAGTTATTTTGGCTTCTTGAAGAAATAATTTATTTTCTATGATATTTGGAAAAAATCGATTAAATCCATTCATTCCTCCAAAATAGATGTAACCATTCCGAGCAAGTAGTCCTGCCCTGTTAAATTCGTCACCTTGTAATCCATCATAAAAGCTATACCGTTCTATATGAAAAGTATCAGGAGCAATTGAAACCATCCCCTTGTTGGTTGTCGCCCACACCCTACGCGATGTATTATCCGCAAATAGCGAATAGACGGTGTTATTTGGTAGCCCGTCCTCTTCTTCAATCGTTAAAATTCTACCATCTTCAAAATAAACTTTGATCCCTTGCGAGGCAGTCGCGACCCACAAACGGCCTTTCCAATCAAAGTCCAACCATAATACGTTTGTTCCTTCTGAACCTTTCAATTGAGTTTTTTGAAGTATATTATCGAAAACTGAAAACTCAAATATTCCGTAGCCTTCAGTTCCTACAAATAATTTATTGTCCGATTTTTCCGCAAATGCTTGTGGAGATATAACATCCACGTTGTAGCCTTTAATGGGTGTCAAGACTCCTTGTTTGTTGACATCAAAAGCTTGTAAACCACTTTGAACAAATGCAACCCAGATTATTCCTTTAGAATCTCTTTTAACTAATCGAACAGGTTCATTTTTTTCACTATTATTACCCACTGAATTTGTAACCACTTCCAATTTTTTAGTTATAAAATTAAACTGAAAAAGCCCAGACTCTGTTCCCAATAAAAGAAGTTCATCATTTAGCTGGACAATACCGTTAATGACACCTGTTATATTAATTTCGTTTGAACTTATTTCATAATGTTCAAATGTTCGAGTTGATAGATTAAAATAGCTTAACTTACCCGCTCCGCTTCCAATCCAAATATCTCCACTAGTCGTTTCAGACAATGCATAAACCACAGGATCCAAAAGACCGAAGGCTCTATCACTATTAGGGCCAAATGTTTCGAATTTTCGACTTGAGGGAAAATGTCTGCTAACCCCCCCACCTTGAGTACCCACCCAAACGGTCTTGTCTTTACCTTGAAATATTGCAATTACATTGTTTATATTATTTGAATAAACATTCTCATTCCTAAAGTTAATGACTCTTATCTCATTTTCTATGGTATTTTGAATCAATATTCCATTTTGTGTTCCAAACCATAAATGTCCTTCTTCATCTTGGTGGATCGTTCTCACTCTATCACTGGGCAAATCAAGTTGGTATCGACTCAGTTTATTGCTAGCTTTATTTAGTTGTAAAACTCCTTGACCCCAAGTAGCAATCAAAATTCGACCAAACGAATCTCTGAAAATGTCCATAATTAAACTTTTTGACAGATCCAATCCAACTTCAGGTGAGCTTGCAATCATGTTATTGTTGGCGATAAATTTTTTGGTTATTCTATCGAACTTGAATAACCCTAAGCCTAAAGTTCCAATCCATAGTTGTTTATGATCATCTTCAAATATGCTGCGAACTTTAACATGGTCAAAATCTTCGGTTTCAAGAGAATGGGGATCAATCGCTGTAAGGCCTTTTGTCGTACCCGCCCAAATAGTGTCATCTTTTGATTGAAATAATGCTCGTACTCGATATTTTTCCTTATCTGGCATTGAGTTTGCCAAAGAACTCATGCGGAGAAAATCATTATATTCTTTGCGAAACAAATCTAGCCCATTATCCGTTCCCACCCAGAGCCGTCCGTCATTATCGATGAGTAACTTGCGGATAATATTACTAGATATGCTTTTTTGATTAGAGCGTTGATGTCGATAACTAACAAACTTTACACCATCATACTTCTGCAAACCATCTTCGGTGGCAAACCAAATGAATCCATCTTTATCTTCCGCAATATCGTATACCACACTAGAAGCTAGTCCTTGTTGTTTATCAAGTGTATGAAATTGAAAAGCGGGCTCAGCGTTAAGTTGAGAAATATATATGAATAGAAAAAACAGCAAAGGCAATGCTCCGAACATGGAGAATTTTCCATTGGGGCGAACTAAATTACTGTGATCAAGCGCCATGATATTGGTATACAACCACTTACCGTTTATTATTATGAATAGTAAACATAGCAGAGAAACGCTCATAAATCCCAATATAGAAGATACATTGTGTAATATTGTGGAGTATTGAGACCCCGATCTCTAAACTATTAATTGTTTAAGCTCAATGAGTTAGCAATTATTTGAGTCTAGCATATCCCCATTCTGCATGAAAGAAAACTATCATAATCATAGGTGTATTGTATTAGACTATTTTTTCGCCAGGTTTGACAATAGCATCTATCAGCCAAACTTTATTGAGACAGATGATCATGAATAGAATTACCATTTTTGGCAGACCCGGATGCGGTTTTTGTAGTCGTGCTAAGCAGTTATGCGAAATCAAACAATTTGACTTTAAATATATCGATGTTTGGGCTGAAGGCATTAGTCAGGCCGATCTTCAAAAAACCATCGGAGCGCCAGTATCCACGGTACCACAAATATTTCATGGTAATGATCATATAGGTGGATACACTGAATTTGAAGCCTTTGTTAACCGAATCGCCTAAATTTGATCAAAACAATACCCGACTTCTACCGTTTTGATGGCACCCCGTCGGGTTCGAATACACCTTGAGATGTCCCTCATTAATAACGGAAAAAAGTTATACAAGGAATAAGCTCGCATCATCGAACAAATTTAAGGATAATACCCGTCTATTTTATCTAAGTGTACAAATTTAAGGGTATCTTCCTGTGAAAGCAGTCGTGGAATCTTGGCTAAATGATGCCATTCAGGAGCTTCGGGCTCAGGGTATTATTCCTACCGAATTTAATTCAAAAGCAAAACTGACCTATACCAAAGACAAAAGCCACGGTGATTTTGCCTCCAATGTTGCGTTAATGCTGGCTAAACCGGCTAAGAAACCCCCTCGGCAAATGGCTGAATTAATTGTTAATATTCTGGGAGATCATCCTGAAATGGCTAAATTAGAGATCGCTGGTCCCGGTTTTATTAACTTCTTTTTAAGCCAAAAAGCCAATACCCAAGTTATCACTAATATCTTACAGCTAGAAAAAAAATACGGTCACAGTCAGATCGGGCAAAACAAAACCGTTCAAGTAGAATTTGTTTCAGCCAACCCGACCGGCCCCTTACATATCGGCCACGGTCGCGGCGCGGTAGTTGGCGATTGCATTGCCCGATTGCTCAAAGCTACCGGCTGGCAGGTCACTCGCGAATTTTATTACAACGATGCTGGTCAGCAAATTAAGAATCTTGCCCAATCAGTCCAAGCCAGAGCAAACAATATTGGACCAGAAGACAGTGAATGGCAAAATGACTGGTATCAGGGAAGTTATATCAAAGAAGTCGCCGCCGACTATATGTCAGGAAAAACCGTTGACTCATCCGACAAGCATGTCACCGGTAAAGCTGATATTGACGATTTAGAAGCGATCCAAGCCTTCGCGGTCGCCTATTTACGCCGCGAGCAAGATCTTGACTTAAAAGCCTTTGATGTAGACTTTGACGTCTATTTTCTGGAGTCTTCCCTGTATCAAAATGGCGAAGTCGAGCAAACCGTGGACGCCTTAGTCAAGGCAGGCCATACCTACGAAAAAGAAGGAGCACTCTGGCTTAAAACCACTCAATACGGCGATGATAAAGATCGAGTGATGCGAAAAACCGACGGTAGTTACACTTATTTTTTGCCCGATATTGCCTATCATGTGAATAAATGGGATCGAGGCTTTAAGCGAGTCATAAATGAATTTGGATCAGACCATCACAGCACCATCAGTCGGGTGAGAGCAGGATTACAAGCGCTCGATTTGGGAATACCTGAAAGTTGGCCGGAAGTCGTGCTGCACCAAATGGTGACCGTGATGCGCGGTGATGTAGAAGTTAAAATATCCAAACGGGCCGGTAGTTACGTCACCCTTAGAGATATCATTGACGAAGTCGGCAAAGACGCCACCCGTTATTTTCTGGCCGCCAGACGCTCCACCTCACAAATGACCTTCGATATTGAATTAGCGCAGTCTCAAACCAAAGATAATCCGGTTTATTATATTCAGTATGCTCATGCACGCATTTGCTCAGCATTTAGGAAATTAGAGGAAAAAGGTCGCCAATTTAATCAACCAAACGGTCTGACTCACTTATCTCTACTAACCCTAGAAAATGAACTGGCTCTGATGGATAAAATGAACCAATATCCTGAACGGGTTAAAAATGCCGCCGAGACTTGCGAACCCCATGTGATTGCTCATTATTTAAGAGAACTAGCGGCTGATCTTCATCAATATAACCATGTTGGCTCCGATTCAGCGGCTAAGCGCTGGATAGTGGATGATCGAGATTTATGTGATGCCAGAATGTGTTTGATCAAAGCGGTTAAGCAAGTTATTGTTAGTGGGTTAGATTTATTAGCCGTCAACGCGCCGGAGAAAATGTAACCCATGGCAAGAGATTACGCCAAAAACAGAGGCAAAAAAAAGAAATCCGGCGCCAGTCGCGGTAAGAAAAAATCATCGATCTCAACCACCTTATTGATAACGACAATATTACTGGTAAGTGGTTTGATTGGCCTACTGATCTATCTAAAGTGGTTTCAAATAAACCCCGCTATTCCTGTAAAAGATAAGATCATTTCACAAAAGGCACTCTCCCCAAAAGAACAAGCTGCAAAAAATCAACAAGACAAAAAAGGACTGGATGATGAAGTGCCTTTTTACAAAACCCACAAAGAAATGCTCAACAAAACTGTCGAAATCCCACTCGAAGATTTAAAGCTACCAGAAGATGAACATAAATACGTTTATTTAATGCCTTGTGGCTCTTTCAGAGAGAGCAAACGAGCCGAAGAGCTCAAAGCTCGAATAGCATTCCTAGGTTTTGAGTCAAGACTTAATCAGGTGAAAGCCAAGTCAGGTTTATGGCACCGGGTAGAGCTAGGGCCTTTCAAAAGCAAACGTAAGGCGGAATCGATCCGGCATAGATTACAGGATAACGGATTTAACTACTGTAAAATCTGGCCAAAAAAGGTACTTTAGTAACTCACTAGGTACGACGCAAACAGCACGGCTAAATACGATTAATACTGATTTAAATCAATAGAATAGAAAAACAACAAAGCAAAAAAATTTGCAATAAGATGAGCCAATTTAATTTTGATCGCCTTTGAACCTAGAAAAATCAGTTGACGAAGGTTCATCAACATCTTCCTATCCCAATTTGACAACGCTGAAATCACAACTATATTCAATATTCATTCTGTGTAATGTCACCCTCGAATTAATCAATGAAATGGATGAATTCATTGATTAGATAAGGAGCTGCTCTCGCGCCCTGATTAACAGACAGAATATTGGGGCTATTTTTGGCACTATTTTATGAGCATTAAAGTTGGTTTGTATGAAATGGACGAGCGAAGCGCTGGGCGCCTTCGTATTGTCTTTAAGATGGTTTACAAAGGCCTCTGTGTTGTATCTGAATTAGAAGATGCTGACTGCGTTATCGTAAATGTGGAAAATAGCACACCTGAAAAACGACTCACAGAATTTCATCGATCCTATCCCGGAAAAGCAACTATTATATTAAGTGACGAGCCTGTCACAATGGCTGGCATAACCTGCCTTACTCGCCCTTTTAAACTACCCGAATTGCTTGAAGCACTAAAATCTGCATCTGCAAGTCAACTGTCAAATGCATCAGCAACCAATAACCGCGCAAAAAAAACAGCGGAATCACTACACAATAAAACCAGCAAAATTAAATCGAAAGATAGCAAAAAGGATAAAAATAAAAAAAATCCAAGTATTTACTATCAACCCAGTAGCTTTCTACAAGGAAAAGTCACTGCCGCTATTGAAAAAGCCAAGCAACAGAATACCAGCCTGTTTTTAAGGTGCTGGTCTCACCGATGGATTGTTGTTAGCCCCTCTTCCGGTTATTTAGTTGAAAATTTAAAAGAAAGACAACTCTCCAATTTAGGATTAATTAAAACTGGTAGTGATATTGTTTTTCGCGAAGAATCATTTTCTGAAGAACAAATGGCAGCCATGGCTGAAACGCCCACAAAAGAAGTAAAAGTAGTTTCGATTCAAAAATTTATCTGGGATATCGCAGTGCGAACCTCGCGCGGTCGAATTCCTGAAGGAACTTCGATTGATTCACCTTATGTGCTTAAACAGTGGCCTAACCTGACACGTCTGGCCAAGGTAAATAACTCTATGCGTATCAGCGCATTTTGGCTAGACCAACCCCAATCAATTAACGGTGTTGCCAATGAATTAAAAATTCCTATTCAAGATGTATTTACCTATTTTAGTGCAGCCAGTGCGACGGGCTTGATAAAAAAAGCCAAAAGGCGTGAAGACAAAATGTTTAAACCTGACGCTGCAAAAGTAGCCAGTGAAAAAAAAGGACTATTTTCTGCGATACTACGCAAACTAGAACGATTTTCATCGACCGATGACACTCAAATCAAACGAGGAGAATAATAAATGTTTGACAAGAGCGCTTCAAAAATTATTTTCACCGGTCCAGTGGGGGCCGGTAAATCCACAGCCATCAATGCCATCAGTGATACTCCGGTAATTTCTACAGAACAAAAAGCCACCGACGCTGTTAAACAAAGAAAAGAAACCACCACGGTTGCCATGGACTATGGAGTGATCCGTTTAGATGAAGGAGAAAACATTCATCTTTACGGTACACCAGGACAAACTCGATTTAATTTCATGTGGGAAATTTTAGTCACCAATGCACTAGGGATTGTTGTATTGGTCGACAGCGCAAACAAAAATCCTCTCGGCGACCTAGACTTTTTTTTAAATAGCTTTAGTCATTTCATTCAAAATAAAGCCATAGTGGTAGGTATCACTCGAACCGATTTACCCGGCAAACACAACCTAGATGACTATCATCGAGTTCTTAAAGAGCATCATTATAACCCTCCTATATTCGAGGTAGATGCTAGAAAAAAAAATGACATCAGCATACTCATTCAAGCCTTATTATTTAGTGTTGATCAAAGCTTGGAAGAAACGATAGAGCTAGCCGAATAATGACCGAATATGTATTAAAACTTCAGGAATATGGTGTAGCCTTTGGTGAAAAAATCATATTGAGCGGTGTTAATCTAAAAATCCCAGCCAAAGGCAACGTAGTTCTATTAGGCCCGTCTGGCATTGGCAAATCAACTTTATTTCGTTCAATTTGTGGAATTAACTATTCTAATCCAACGTTTAGAACTTGGGGTAAAGCATTCTTTGCAGGTGAGTTGATTGATGAATTTAATCAAGGACCAGTACTCGTTTCACAAAATGCTAAACTCATGATGTCGACCATTTTGGAAAACGTTATTTCTGGTTTGCCCGAAAGAAGCAACCTGCAAAAAAACCAACAAATCGATCTCGCAAAACGGCTATTGGATCATGCAGGACTTGAAGAACTAAGCGAAAAACTAATGGACAATGTTATTTCCTTGCCTCTTGGGCAACAACGCCACTTGGCCATTTTAAGAACCTCTGCAGCTAACCCTAAAGTATTGTGTATTGATGAGCCAACCACTAATTTAGATGAAAAATATATCACCCCCATTTTAGAATACATTTCTCAAGAATCGAAAAAACGTGCCATCATTACCATTTTGCACAATCAAAAACACGCAAAGCAGTTACCCGGTGAAGTGGCGTTACTTTCTGGCGGTTGGATCAACGAATATAGTTCCGACAAACAATTTTACCAAAAACCAAAATCAAAAGCCGGAAAACAATTTATTAAAACAGGTTCATGTCCATCCATAGGACCAAGAGTCGTTGAAAGTGATTTAGTTTTTGTTGATAAAGAAACGATTGATTTACCACCACCCATTCCAGAAGCGGCAAAAAAATATGTCAGCGATGCATTTGGTCCAAGAAATTTTCTATGGTTAAAAAAAGGCATTTTAGCCGGTACGCCACAACCAGGATTAGTCAATGATTTAAGTTACGATTTGAGACTTCTTAACAAAGTCGGTGTCACTATATTAATTAATTTACGAAAGAACAAACCCGACCCATCACCGATGCGACAATATGAGATTAAATCACTTTGGTTTCCGATTACTGATATGGCAGCACCCGGATATGATGAGACAATAAAATGGTGCCAGCAAGTATCCGAATATTTACGATGTGGAGAAGTCATTGCTTATCATTGTAAAGCCGGTTTAGGTAGAACCGGTACCATGTTAGCCTGTCAATTGATAACGGAGGGACAATCCGCATTAGAAGCATTGGAAAAAGTCAGGCAGATAGAACCTCGTTGGGTACAATCTGAAATACAGGTTAATTTTTTAGCGCAATTTGAGATATTTTTTAAGAAAAACAGTTAAAAATAGAATAATTCATAAAAGATATGACTTTCTAGACTAGAATAAATTGAACACACTATATTATTCTAGAACTATTGTGAAATACATCATTCAATCATTAACTTTTTTTATAAATTTCTATTTAAGGAGAATTTTATGTCATTAGATAATGCCCTCGCTACTGTAGTATCAGACGTTCCTGACTGCTTAGCGGCAGGTTTTGTTGATCTATCAACTGGAATGTTGCTAGGTATTAAAACCGTCGATTCACATCCTTCCGAAGTTATGGATATTCTAGCCGCTGCCACATCGGATATGTTTCAAGGACAAAATGTGAGTATGATAGAGGATATTTTTAAAAAGGCCCGCGGTACAGAAAATGATGGTCATCATTACTTTCAAGAAATCATTGTTAACAGCGATAATCTGTTGCATGTATTTCTACGCTGTAAGGCCAATGAAGAGTTCGTATTAGGAGTCGTTTGTCGTAAATCTGTGAATTTAGGCATGGCACTCACCAAGGCCCGAAGAGCATTGCCAGCCATCGAATCCGCAGTTTGATTATGTAAAGGGTTGCAATATCAGTGACAAAAATTCGTCAACAAACTAAACAAAACAATTTAGAAAATAAATTGCAACCTATCTTACGGGAACTAAACAGCTCTTCAAGTCACATTGAAGCTTCTGCGGTGATGTCCCGAGATGGGTTAAGCGTTGCTTCTGTATTAGGCAATGGTGTTGATCCTGATAGGCTCGGTGCGATGTGCGCGGCACTATTAGGTCTAGCTGACACGACCGCTAAAGAACTTGATAGAGGCGACTTAAAACAAGTGCTTTTGCATGGTTCAAAAGGATTTATGCTGATTTCTCATGTCGGAGAAAAAGCGGTACTTGCAGTCGCATCTAAACCTGGAACCAATCTCGGAATGGTGTTTGTGGAAGCTAAAAAAACAGCTAAAAAAATTGAAGAGGTTCTCGGCTAAATTGACAAAAACTTGCTAAAACTAACCATGAACCCCGTTAAAAATTACAGGTTACAATGTTAGATATTTCTCAAATTGAGTTTACGTTAAAAAAATTAACCGATTCAATTTCACAAATACAACTTTCAATGATCGTCACTCCCGACGGGCTTATTCTCGCCTATGAAGGCAAGGTCGAAGATGCAGAAAACGTGGCGGCTTTATGTATTGAACTTGAACTCGTATGCGATAAAATAACCTCACAGCTAGATGGAGGGAAAATGAGAGAAATGTTTATTCGCTCAGACACTAGCTCATTAACTATTTTACCGATTTCGAACAAAGGTATTTTGGCCTGCTTAACGACGACCGATATTAATTCCAGAATGATGATGCATGTCACTTGGAAAACAGTGAACCAGCTTGATAAAATGATGTAGTTAAAATAGACTTTATTGATCAACGATAGTTATTTTTCTGGACTACATTTTTGACAAAAGGTCTTTCCGGTTCTTAAGTGATAACTTACCCTGCTACCAGCTTCTATTTCATTTTCACAATCGTCACATACCGTACCACTTTCAATAATATCGGTTTGATATCCTTCAACGGGTATCTCTATTCCATCGACTTTTTTTGCAATAGGTTTTGTTTTAACAATTTGTTTTCGGTACACCTCATCCACAGCAAGCCATTGTTGAATTAAAATTTCTGACAAGCCATTGCTACGCAACACCTTCTCTAATAATCTAGATCGATAATCAAATAAGTCATCAGAAATAATCATCCAATTATGTGCATTACGCGGTCTTTCACCAAAATAACATTTTTCGCCGGTAAAAATAGCCTTCATAAATAAGTAGACTTTATCTCTCGCACGCTGCTTGCTGGAGTTTTCAAAGAAGGGTGCGAGTTTTGGATCGTCAAAAACCAAAGCATAAAACTCGTTTAAAATTCTACCTAAAAGCTCTCCATTATCTAACGCTTTCCACATTTCTGGATTAGGAGCAAGATCGCCTTTTCTTCTACCCTGCCTTTGTTGTTTTTTTCTTAACTTTTGGACTGATGAAGCAACTTTCATGGAAGCAACTCTCGTTCAACCTAGAATAATCCGTTGAAGTCGTGGAAAGAGTACTATCCCTCGACTTCAACGGATTTTTCTAGGTTCAATATTCAAACGTAATCGAAGTATAGATGTTTTCCTCATATTTTTCGCATAAATTGATACTTTAATCCTAAATTAAACCTAAAATAATCAGTTGAAGAGGCACTGGATCTATGTCAAAATTTTTGCTACCTAATATACAAGCCTATTTATTAACCGAGTGCCCTTTTATGAGTTCATTTAATTGCTCTTCTTGCAACGCCCATAATTCATCCAACGCTCGTTTTTGCACTAGCTGCGGCGCTAATTTAAACCAGGTTGAGTCTACCCCTTACCAAACACCATCAAGCCAACCAGAAGCCGCTTTAGTTTCAGCCTATGCGTTTGCCGGATTTTGGAAGCGAGTAATTGCTTACATTCTAGACGGTATTATTTTTGGCTTTTTATTCTGGATTTTGGCATTTTTACTAGGTGGATCAATTTTTAGCATGGCTCCTCAAAACCCGGCTAGCTTAATGGCATTCTTAGGAATGTATGCTCTTATTTATCCGGCTTGGTGGCTATATTATGCATTGATGGAAAGCTCCTCCGCTCAAGCCACTTTGGGTAAAAAAGTATTGGGAATTAAAGTCACTGATCTCCATGGACAACCAATCAGTTTTGGCCACGCAACCGGTCGGCATTTTGCCGCATTAATCACTCAACTGACTTTCACCATTGGTTATTTAATGTCAGCTTTTACCGCCCGCAAACAAGCATTGCACGATATGGTGGCCAGTACACTAGTCGTCAATAGTCAATATGGTCCTTCACAAATCAATGTTGCCAGCGAAAACCCCGGTCGAGGGATGTCGGTTGGAGGGATTATTGCCGTTGTTTTTCTGGTATTATTGATCCCTGTGGGCGGCATATTAGCTGCGATTGCAATACCAGCCTATCAAGATTACACCATCCGAACGAAAGTGAGTCAGGCAATTGCAGAAGCATCCTCTATCCAGCTAGCGGTTACCGCCCATGCTGAGGAAACAGGCTATTGGCCGAATACCTTACAACAAACCGGAATAGAGCAACAACTGATTAACAACCAAAATTACCAAGTTCAGCTTGCAGCGGAAGGTGCTTTCCAGATCATATTTAAACAGCCAGAGCGAATAATCGATAACCGATTAAATTTTATTCCTCACTTGCAGCCTTCCGGTGAATACCAATGGCAATGTTCGAGTCGCGATTTAAAGAATGTTTATTTACCAACCAGCTGTCGTTAGCGAGCAACAGAAGTGGTTGGAAAAGGCTTTTGCAAATAAAATCTTAATCCTAGAAAAACCAGTTGAATTTATAAATTCCAGCTAGAAATAGAAATCCGAAGGTTAGTTTTCTTGCTTTAACTGAATCCACTTTTCGACCATTTTTTTCATCGTCGCCATAGTTACCGGCTTATACAAAATATCGTTCATTCCACATTGTTGACAATCCGTACGGATCCCGGAGACAAAATTTGCCGTCAAGGCTATTATTGGAGTCGTTTGATTAGGTCCCAGTTTACTTCGAATGGCTTTGGTTGCGGCAAACCCGTCCATAATCGGCATTTGGCAATCCATTAGAATCAAAGAATATTGATTACTCTGAGATAAGTTAGTCGCTACTGCACCATTTTCGGCGACTTCCGTCTGATATCCGAATTTCTTCAGAAATAAAGTCGCTACTTGTTGGTTTGCAAAATCATCTTCAACAATTAAGATTTTGGTATCCAAATTGTCTCCTTTACGCAATCTATCTAAATAATATCCATTCCACCATGAGCCTGTCAAAAATTGGCTAAAAGCGAGTTACTCCGCTGTCCATTTAGCTAACAGGATACCACAAAAAATCACCAGTCCTACCCAATTGTTGTTTATAAAAGCCTTGAAACATTTATCCGGTTGATGGTTTCGACAAAGGTAAACTTGCCACGCAATTAAAAGAGCAGCAATAAGAAGACTGACATAATAATAAGCATTAAGGTCAAACCGAGAACCAACTAGCAACATACCAAAAAGGAACATCACTTGAATCAACGCGGTGATCTGTAAATCAGCTTCACCAAAAAATATTGCCGTGGATTTAATGCCGATCTTTAAATCATCTTTTTTGTCAACCATGCCATATAAGGTGTCATAAGCTAAAACCCATAACAAATTGGTGATGTAAAGTAGCCAGGCGGTATTGGGAATATCTTCCTGCACCGCGGCAAATGCCATCGGAATTGCCATCGAAAATGCCATACCTAAAATGACCTGAGGAAAATAGGTAATCCTTTTCATAAAAGGATAAATGATGGCAATAGCCAATGCGACAAAAGACAAAATAACTGAAAGGCCGTTAAGCATTAATACCAAAGCAAAAGCTAACAGGGCCAAGCCGACAAACAAGGCCAACGCTTCTTTTTCGGTAACTTTACGCACGGCTAATGGTCGTTTTCTTGTTCGAGCAACATCGCCATCAATATTTCGATCGGCATAATCGTTGATCACACAACCAGCTGAACGCATCAAAAAAACTCCACAGCTAAATATGATGATAAAGTGTGCATCCGGAATTCCATCCGAAGCAAGCCATAAAGCCCAATAAGTTGGCCATAACAACAATAGGCTACCAATGGGTTTATCGACTCGCATTAGTAAACCGTACTGAAGGATCCTATATTGCCATAATGGGCTTATTTTGAAGATTTGACTCATTTTAGAAAAATTTATCGAGCCGGAAAACTGTTTCAGTGAATAGATTATCACTTGAGAAATACTGATTTTTTTTTTGTTATTATTCATGGCAAGCCGGATATATTGGGCAATCAGGCAAAAATATTTCGCTGATAATCAAAGGACCGGTTGCTAACTCAAACGTGGAACATCTGCGCCAAAGAGGAAAGCCCTCAGGAACCGCAAATAGTATCATGCTCTGTGGATCAACCGTAATTAAATCCAAACGCATATTTTTGCGTAATGCTTGATTGCGGCCAAACAATATTTTACCTAAGGGTTTTTTATCCATTCGAGTCAAGCGTTTGGCGGCCCCCTTTAAAGTTGTTAAGGGGATTACGGTGCGCGCAAATAACCACCGACTATTTTCGGTTCCCATCGTTATTTCCCGAATATGTGCATAACTTCTAGGTTGTATATCTAGCATTTGTCTTTCCTGCGGGGTCGGATAATCCTTCCCCTGCTGCAGACAACTTAATGTTGGTGCCCGCCCCATCAGGCGAGTCATCAAATCGGTAAGACTACCTTTTTCGGTCAATAATGCTAAGCAATTGCCCTTCAATCGAATACTCTAATGTGGTTCCAGTCATTTGGAGGGCAGTATAACAAATACAACTCGCGTACGAATGGAAAATTTAAAATTTGGGGTTTAAATTACAGCTTCATGTAGTAAAATAGTGCCTTTCTAAAAAATGAGCATCATCCTGGATTAATATTGGTTTAATTCAGAATAGCAAAGAGTCTATATATGAAAAAATGGGAATGCATTGTTTGCGGCTGGATTTATGATGAAGAAAAAGGACGGCCGGAAGATGGTATAGCACCGAGAACCAAATGGGATGATGTGCCAAATGATTGGTTGTGCCCTGAATGCGGCGTCGGAAAGGAAGATTTTGAAATGATTGAGATTTAAACTTTAAGTTCTAAGCATTTGATTGTCAATGATAAATGGGGAAAAAATGAGTCTTGCAGATAGAGTTCTCGCAGTAAATAATGATTTACCAATTCGTACTGACAAGCCGGTTCACAGTGGTAAGGTTCGTTCTGTTTATTGGTTAACTGACGTCGATAGTAAACGGCTAATCGAAGAAAAAGGCTATGATGTTCCCGCAGATGCGCCACTGGCTATTATGATCATTAGCGATCGGATATCTGCTTTTGATTGTATCTGGCATGGAAAAGGAGGCATGAATGGCGTACCTGGTAAAGGAGCTGCGCTCAACGCCATTTCCAACCATTGGTTTAAACTATTTAAACAACAAGGACTTGCTGATAGTCATATTTTAGATATTCCTCATCCGCTGGTCTGGATCGTACAAAAAGCCAAACCCGTGATGATTGAGGCCATTGGTCGTCAGTATATTACTGGTTCTATGTGGCGAGCTTATCAAAATGGCGAAAGGAAATTTTGTGGCATTCAGATTGCTGATGACTTACAAAAAGATCAGCGATTGCCAGAGTTGTTGATGACACCATCAACTAAAGGAATATTAAAGGACATTCCCGATGTTCCAGAAGCGGATGATGTCAATATTACCCGTCAAAATATCGAAGACCATTATCAAGCATTCAATTTCACAAACAAGTCGGACATTGATCTTTATGAAAAACTGCTGGCGGAAGGATTTGAAGTCATTAGCCAAGCACTCGCCGATATCGATCAAATTTTTGTCGACACTAAATTTGAATTTGGTTACGTCAAAGATAAAAAAGGTGACAATAAACTTATTTATATGGATGAAGTAGGGACCCCCGATTCCTCCAGAATATGGGATGCGAACGCCTATGAAAAAGGTCACGTGGTAGAAAATTCTAAGGAAGATTTCAGGCAGCTACTACTCAATCATTTTCCTGACCCGGATATCTTACTGAATAAGGAACGTATGCTGGAACGACAAGCACTCGCATCCGATAATGCCTTGCCGGAAGAAGTACTAATGAAGATATCCAAGACCTATGTTGGTATTGCCGAAAAAATTATCGGTGCAAAAATTCACATTTCAGAAAATCCGAAAGCAGAAATATTGAGAGTACTTAAAGATAACTATCAATTAGTCGATTAATAGTTGAACCTAAAATAATCAGTCCTTTTCCATCGCAAACCACGATCCTTGAAAACGCGGTAAAAGTAGTACTTTAGCCAGCACCTGATTAAAACGTTCTATTCTCTCTGGCGAGACGGTTTTTTTACTAAACATAAATCGGGATTGATATCCGAAAAGTGTAATTTTTAATTTGGATATTTGCGAGAGCTGTTGACTGACCAATTGATAAGAGATTACATAAGGATCTTCTAAAAAACCATCAATTTCGGCGGTAATTAACCGCTGAGCATTTTCTTTTGTACTGTCAGCGTAACTCAAAAATTGATTATAATTTTGATCTCTCTGCCAACTTTCGATCGCCTCACCATATAAAAAATTACGCGTAAGTCCCAGTTTGAACTGGCTGGTTTTCAGATCATTTATATTGTTTTGAGGATAATTTTTTTGGTCAATTGAGCGAACATACAAGGTAAAAACATCCTCTCTATAAGCATTTGAAAAATAAGCATAGGTTGAGCGTTGTTCAGTGATAGTCGCGTTAGAGATAAAGTCAACTTCCCCTCGTTTAACTTTATCAATTAAGTTGACCCAACTTCCCTGCATAAAAACTAACCGACAACCTAACTCTTTAGCAATTGAATTCACAAACTCAATCTGAAGACCTTGTAATTCGCCTTGTGAGTTTAAATATTGAAGCGGTAACCATTCCGTCCAACCGAAGGTTAAATGGCAGTTTGGATCCTCAGCAACTTTCATAATTGGTGATACTTTACTTTCGGAAAATACCGATCGGCAAGTTAAAATACCTAACAAAATAGTCATGCAAAAAATGATTGAGAAGGTTTTACTGTGCAAGGATTGGTTCTCCAAAACAGGCTACAATGATCAAATGATCGAGAGCCCTCACCTTGAGTCTAGTACAACCTGAGAATTTTGCTGGGAAAATGATGGAGCAATATCTCAATCGTACTTTATTAGAAATATGTACTCTGTTTTCACTCTAAATGGGCAAATACAAATTGAGGGGCTTCAACTCGAATGAAGCCAATTTAACGATAACGGCTTTTGCTTCTCGCGAAATACTAGCAAACGAAATTGATTCATCATCTGGCTATAGCTGACCACTCACTTTATGATTTAACGATGTAATTTTTTCCGCCAGACTACTCAAGATATTAAGAAATAATTTTGGATGTGAATGGACCATTTTTGAAAACTCATCTTTACGCACCATTAAAACGGTGCAATTGGTTTTTGCAACCACAGTGGCCGTGCGTTTTTGATCCGTTAATACTGCAATTGCACCAAAAATTTCATCTTGATGGATCTCTCCCACTTCTACGCCATTGTGTATAGCAACCGCCACCCCTTCACTGACCGAATAAACATAATCGGCATCATCGCCTTCTTTGATGATTTCCATTCCCGCTTTAAATCGTCCAAAACCAGGGTTGGCTCTTAATTCTTTTTGGGTTAATACGCCAACCATTTGATTGAGTTGCAACTGACATAACCGACTAGCGGCAAACCATAAAGCGATAAGCGAAGTGTCTTTTGCCATTACATCAAACAGTACTTCTAATGGCAGACTAAATAGTTGTACATCCGCAGCCACCGAATAATAAATACTAGCCTCTTCATATTTTTCAGCAGTATGAGAAAGAATGATATCACCAGCTTCATATACGAAAATTTCTCTATTATCATACTCAACAATAACGTTGCCGTCCTTTAGAAAATAAACATTTTGCGGTTCAAATCCCTGGCTTTGTATCTCAGATATGGATAGCTCCACTAGCGGGCTATCGTATTGTTTAAGTTTGTCAAACAAACGTGAGGATTTCGAATAAAGTTCTTTATTGATAGAGGAAAATATCGTTTTTTGTTCGTTGACGCTTATCATGGCGTTATTTCCTGTTATTCTGTTTCCAGCGGCAAGATCACTTGCACTCGCGACTTCAAAAATCCGGATCCCAGCACGGGTATAGCACTAGAATTCTGTCCACTATTTTACACTATCGTTCAAAAAATC
Source organism: uncultured Kangiella sp. (assembly GCA_964454125.1). Taxonomy (GTDB): domain Bacteria; phylum Pseudomonadota; class Gammaproteobacteria; order Enterobacterales; family Kangiellaceae. The sequence continues at coordinate 13,212 of CAYVSL010000037.1, read as the reverse complement.
GTAGATCCTAAGTCACATTTTGATAAAAAGACTTACCTTTTACATCAACCTAAAATAATCAGTTGGATCCGTGGAAAGAGCGCTATCCCACGACGTGCATGACGTAGTGAAAAATAGCATGGTCACCTTACTGGTGCTAGTCCGCTTTATCGGCATACTTTATCATGTGTCAACGTGAAGTGAGTGGATATAGTCCTCAACTTCGTCGGTGGTTCCACGAAATTTAATGCGATGCTGTTTTTGGGACATTTGATAGGTGTACATGGGATCATAATATTTTTTAAGTAAATACACAATCCAATCTCGGTGTTTACTACAATCACCATTGATTTGCTGGTAAGCAATCGCTTTGTTGATCAATTCTAGCATTTCAACCAAGCCAACGCCGCCTAATCGCTTTTTGATTTTTTGGGTGGCGCTGACTAAGAAATCTCGATATGCCTCCAGTGCAGTTCGGTTAAAATTTTGCTCAAATTCCACAACCATTTCAGTGACATAATCTTTGAAAATTTGCTCGACTCTGAATTCAAAACTTTCTTCAATCATGATGAGTGGCGATTGATCCATTTTGTTTTTTAGTACTAAAGGGATCGATCTTGACCCTATTAGTCGCCCTTCATCCTCTAATAATAGAAAAGTTTTTTTATCATTTTCATGTTTTATCAAGTGGATTGCTAAACTATTTTCAAAATTTACTTGGTTTGGTTGCGGACTAATTCGTTTACCAAAACTCGAACCACGGTGATTCGCTAATGCTTCCAGATCAATCGCGTTGACTTGCTTTAGCAGAAAGTCTGTTTTGCCGGTTCCAGTCAATCCTGCAATAATGTGAATATCAATACAGCCCGCTAATCGAACGCTTTCAGCAATCAAAAACCGCCTCATGGCTTTGTAACCCCCTTCAACTAAAGGAAATTGATATCCGGCATCGGCCAGCCACTCTTGACTGGTTCTCGAACGAAGCCCTCCTCGGAAACAATACATAAACCCATCGTTCAAATGGCTTTTTGTAAAAGCTTTCCAATCATTAATACGCGCTTGCTTAATTTTGCCATCAACCAATTGATGACCCAGCTCAATCGCGCTGAGTTGGCCTTTTTGTTTGTAACAGATCCCAACCTGCTCTCTTTCATCATCATTCATTAATGGTAAATTGATGGAATGCGGAAATGCGCCTTGTTCAAATTCGCAGGGAGCTCTTAAATCGATCATTGGCGCATCCGACAAAAATATCTGTCGATAATCATTACTGTTGGAGCGACTCATTGATAGGCACCGGAATAAGCGCTAGTTTTTGGGGTTTCACCTGAGTTTTCTAGATTAAACATAAATCAATTTATTACCTTGCTCAACAAGCTTGCCAAAAGCTTCGAGCTCAAACCCTTGTAGGCGAGCACTGTGCAAAAATAAATCAACCGCGTCAGGCGCAACGGCTACCAGTAAACCACCACTGGTTTGAGGATCACAGCCATATTGTTTTTCAATATCGGTTAATTCTGCCCCATCTAACCGAGCAATAGTTGAATAATAACTGTCATAATTTCGGTGAGTTCCTCCAGGAATAGACCCTTGTTGTCGATATTTTTCTGCTTGAGAAATTCGCGGGACTTTTTCCATATCAATTCTGGCTGATAAACCGCTGGCTTTACAAATTTCACCTAAATGACCAAATAAGCCGAAGCCTGTCACATCGGTCATCGCCTGTATGCCGTCTAGCTCGGAAAAATGACTGCCAATCTGATTAAGCTGGCACATGATATTAGCCGCAATATCCTGATCTTCCTCGAGTAGAATTTTCTTTTTCTGTGCCGTTGTTAAGATACCGATACCCAATGGCTTTGTCAGAAAGAGTTGGCAACCTAAGGTAGCAGTTGAATTTCTTAGCACTTTGCTGGTATCGATTGTGCCAGTCACCGCTAAACCAAAAATAGGCTCTGGTGAATCGATGCTATGCCCACCTGCCAATGAGATCCCAGCATCTCGACAAGCTGCTCGGCCGCCTTCAACCACCTGTTGGGCCACCTTAGCTGGAAGTTTATCAATCGGCCACCCCAATATTGCAATAGCCATGATCGGTTTACCACCCATCGCATAAATATCACTGATCGCATTGGTCGCAGCGATTTTTCCAAAAGTATGAGGATCATCAACAATCGGCATAAAAAAATCAGTGGTACTGATGATCGAAGTGCCATTACCTAGATCAAAAACTGCTGCATCATCACTGGTTTCATTGCCAACCAGCAAAAACGGATCGGCGAACTGGGGTAACTTGCTAGACACAATTTCAGCCAATACCGCCGGAGAAATTTTACAGCCGCAACCGGCACCATGGCTATATTCGGTGAGTTTTATGGTCATAAAGAGATTTTTATTAATTGATTTGATCTTTTCGATATTTTAACAGTGATATACCAACAAAGATAATGACAAAAGCGACTAAGCCACTTCGGGAACCCATTTTATCTAGAAAAACAGGGGGCAATATCGAGTCCGACGCCAGTTAGACATAGCGTTCAGTCAACAACGGTGGTTCATTTTTATTTCATTTATCCTATGACAGATTTATCCTAGAATAACTCTAAGTTTATGTATGGCCATAAAAAAGGCCGAATATTCGGCCCTTAATTGACAATAACTTAGTCTAAACTAAAGAACACCTCGTTTTTCTTGATCTCGCTCAATCGACTCAAATAATGCTTGAAAATTCCCTTCACCAAATCCTTGATCGCCCTCCCTTTGGATCATTTCAATAAAAATGGGACCAAATAGGTTCTTGGTGAAGATCTGTAACAGGTAGGTATTTTCAGCCTGACTGTCGACCAATATCTGATGATGTTTGATTCTTTCTTTACTTTCTTTTGCCCAAGGTACACGGTCCCATATGGTATCGTAATATTCAGGAATGATATCTAGAGTCTCGATGTAAGAGCCTTTCAAGGAGTCGCATGAAGCCACCAAATCATCGGTTCTAAATGCCAAATGCTGTACACCGGGTCCATCATACAGCCCCAAATACTCATCAATTTGATTATTATTGTCATCTTTTCCTTCATTAATCGGAATACAAAAAGTGCCGCAAGGACTGGCCAATGCGTATGAAATGAGTGCTGTTTTTACACCTTTGATATCGAAATATCTCACTTCTGTAAAGCCAAAAACTTCTTTATAAAAATCAGCCCATTTTTGCATGGTTCCTTTATAGACATTGTTAGTCAAATGATCAATTTCAATAAATCCTTTATCTTCTTGAATAATCGGTTCTTCCAAGTCTACAAATTCGGTATCCCAGAGAGTATTGGTTCCTTCATATCGATCGATAAAATAAATTAAACTATCACCAATACCATAAATTGCCGGATAAGGCAGATCGGTATTTTCTGCCGCTTTTGCTCCACGACTAACCGCTTCGTTTTTTGCAAATTCGGCGTCATTGACTCTCCAGCCCATCGAAGATATTGCCGGACCGTGCGCTTTAGTAAATTCTGCAGAAAACCCTGTTTTTTCAGCATTTAATAAAAAATGGATTTTATTTTGGCCATAATGCACGATATCTTTACTACAGTATTTTTTGGTTTTTGAAAAGCCAAAGTCCATAAATACATCATGCATAAATTGAATATCTTTTGATGCAAATTCCGTAAACTCAATACCGGTTAAACCCAAAGGGTTTTTGTTGTCAGTCATGTTAAATTCTCCAGTCCTAATTTCTTAGCTTAATCTAATTTATAGCTCGTAACTCGTAACTCGTAACTCGTAACTCGTAGCTCGTAATAATTATTTCTCTAACCAACTCTGGTTATAACCCTCTTCCATACATTGATGGAAATGTTCAGTGACTTGCAATGGGGCGAATGTATCGACCATTACTGCATATTCATAAGTATCTTTTTTACCAACAGAGTCTTCTGTTTTACCTGGCTGAGGGCCATGAGGAACTCCTTTACGGTGGAAGGTCATTGATCCTTCTTCAATTCCCGTACGACTCATAAAATCACCATGCACGTAATAAAGCACTTCGTCACTATCAATATTAGAATGATAATAGGGTGCCGGAATTGATTGGGGATGAAAATCATATAAACGCGGTACAAAATTACACATCACAAAGTTATTCGCCGTAAATACCAAATGTGCGGATGGGGGCAAATGGATTTTACCAACCAGAGGCGCATAGTCATCAATGTTAAACGCCCAAGGATAAACCGCACCATCCCACCCCACTAAATCATAGGGATGCCATTCGAGTACTGTTTTTTGATAAGTATCACCATATTTAATCATTAGCGGAAATTCACCTTTTTCAACGATCGCTTGTTGCAATTCTGGCTGGCGAATATCTCTTTCACAATAAGGAGCCGTTTCTAACATCTGCCCCGATTCAGTACGAAAATGTTTGGGAATACTAATCATTGAAAAAGACTCTGTCACAAATAAACGGACATTATCATAATTGTCGAATTTTAATTGATAAGTGGTGCCTCGCGGAATCACGAGGTAATCCCATTTTTTTATCTGTAAGGTACCGTATTCTGAATACAATGTACCAGTACCTTCGTGTACAAACAGGACTTCATCGGCATAGGAGTTTCGATAAAATTCATCGGTATCCTCAGTGACCTTGGCGGTATACATTGCGCAATCGCCGTTAAATAACATTTTTTTGCGGCTGGTAAAAAAATTACCGCCACCATCCACTCTTTTAGAATGAATTTTATAGTTTTGTAAAATAGTATCTTTCCACTCTTCTCCGTGGTTTAACGCATACGGCTCATCCCGAACCACTTTACTAGGCATATTATGATGATACTTATTGGAATAAATATTAGAAAATCCATGGGTTGAAAAAAGCTCCTCTCGGAATAACTCACCATTTTCCTTTTTGAAAGTAATGTGTCTTTTTGAAGGGATCTCTCCCCGCTGAACATAGAAAGGCATATGAATATCCTTAGAATCGTTAGGTTGACTTGAACCTAGAATACCCACAATCACCAACTAATAAAAGGATAATCTTTGATTTGTTTTAATCTAATAATTAGATATTGATTGTAAGATCTGTCAACCTAAAATAATCCGTTGAAGTCGTGGAAAGAGTGCTATCCCGTGGCGTGCATGATCTAGTGAAAAATGGTATGGCCACCTTATTGGTAATGAGTCCATTTTTCGCATCGTCAGGCGCGTTGCGGAGTGGCGCTATTTCTCGTGCTTCAACTGATTTTTCTAGGGTCAAGATTGAGTCAGTGAATTTCAACAATTATTTTTCATACTCGGGGCTAACCGATAAATATCGTACCAGCATTTTGTAAATCGTCTGACGATTAACGGGTTTATAAATATAATCATCGAAACACTCAAATTCTAAACTTGTACCCATCTCATCATACAAATTGGCAGTAAAAGCTAAAATGGGTAGCCCATTATGTTGATGTTTGATTATTTTGGCTGCTTGGGTTCCATCCATCTCAGGCATTTGTACATCCATAAAAATCAAATCTGGTACTTGCCGTTTGATTGCCTCAAAAGCCCATTTTGCTGACAAAGCTTCGACAATATTAAATCCCACCTTTTGCAATACCTTTTTAAGGATGAATAAATTATCACGGTTGTCGTCCACTATTAAGATAGTCAATTTATCACTGCCCCGCAAACGAGTGATGTTTCCTTTACCGGATACCGTTTTTTCAACACTAGAATTAGGCAAACGAAGCGAAAAGAAAAAGTGGCTTCCTTTATTAACCTGACTTTCCAATGACAAACTACCTCCCATACATTCAACAAAGCTTCTGCTGATCGACAAGCCTAAACCAGTACTGGCATCCACTGTTGCATTGCTTTTTGATTGTTGATAAGCCTCAAAAATACCTGCTCGATCTTCTTTTGGGATACCTTGACCACTATCTTCGACTGAAAAAACATAATCTTTTGTACTTGAATATTCAATCCTTAAACGAACATATCCAGCGTCAGTAAACTTGATCCCATTCGCGAGTAAATTGATTAATACCTGCTTCAACTTGCTCGCATCCACCAAAACTGTTCCTGGCAAATTATCAGCGAGTTCAATATGTAGAGCCAACCCTTTATCAGCACAGCGGGGATAAACAATGGTGCGGATTTCTTCTACCATTTGCTCAATAGAGGTAGGTATAACACTCAGTTCAAGTTTACTGGATTCTATTTTATTGTAATCAAGGATATTATTGATCAGTTCTAATAAGTGGCTACTGCATCGCAATATGTGTGAGGTATATTCTTGTTCTTCTTCCGGTAAATCTCGCTCAGCAAGTATTTGGGCGTAGCCCAAAATACCATTCAGTGGAGTCCTCAATTCATGAGTGATATGTGATAGAAATCGAGTCTTAGCCTGATTGGCTTTTTGAGCGTCAAGCTTTGCTAGCTCCATCGCTTGCTCACTAGCAATTCGACTATCAATTTCAATTTTCATTTTCTGATTGGCTTCTTCCAACCCTGTGGTCCTGATCGCCACTAAATCCTCTAAATGATCTTTGTGAGTACTGAGCTGATAATAAACATCCGCATATTTTTGCGCTAACAATTTTATTTCGTTATCAGGCAGTCCATCTTGAATACTTAGTTTCGGCTTGAGATCATGACTGAGTCGCTCAACGGATTGATACAGGTTAGAGATTGGAGTAACCACATAACGGTTAATAAAAGAGTAAAACAGCGCCAATAAAGCGAGCGCTAATCCAGAAATTTGAATAAGCAACTGTGTAATATCATCCCGTTTTCGTTTTTGGTAAAAATCATCATCGAAATATAAAGTAATCGTACCAATATTTTGTTGGCCATATCGGACATCTAATACCTTATGCGCAATATCTCCCTCTGGTACCTTGTTATCATGGCTGCGCGTAAATATATTCATCTGGTTACGAACAAATAGAGGGGCACTTTTGGGTGACAAGTTTGGCACTGACAAAGCGACCAGACTATCGATATTACTCTGGGCCGCCACTAGCTCATCAATCAGCGGTTCATCAAACTCCCAAATTGCCTGCACCAACACGGTCGTAAAATAACTCTCTGCAATCATTTTATCGGATTGAGAACGTTGGATTGCTTGCTCTCCAATTTGATTAAACTGATAGCCACCCAACAATAAAAGTAAAACAATAATCAGAGCAAACAGCCGACTAATAACGCTAAAGCGAAGAGAGTGCCGGAATTTTAGTGAATTATTTTTCATAATCTTTTGAGAGCGCTAGAGAGATTATTTTTGTCGATAACTTTATGACTAGTCTAGTCCAAATAGCAGACTTTGGTATATTAATGGAGGCTTAAGCGATTAAATGTTAGCATAGCAGCAGATTTTAGGCAGTTAACAGAAGTACATACCATGACCGATGAATCATCGCAAAAATCAGGACTATTTAGCTGGTTTGGCGGTAAAAAAAACAAAAATGAACAACTTAGTTCAAATCAACAATCAGTCGTTGAGAGTGACTCTCAACGACCTCAACCGGACAGCAAACAGTCCTTTTATCACCGCTTAAAAAAAGGTCTGTCTAAAACACGCTCTCAATTTACCCAAGGACTCGCCAATCTAGTCCTCGGCCAAAAAGAAATCGACGACAACATCATTGAAGAGGTTGAGACTTTGCTTTTGATGGCTGATGTTGGTGTTGATACCACTAATCAGATCATTGAAGATCTTACCGAGCGTGCAGCAAGAAAAGAACTAAAAGACACTCAGGCGCTGCTTGAAAAATTAAAATCATTGCTACAAGAAATCATCGAACCGGTTCAAGTACCTTTAATAATTAACAAAAATAACCAACCATTTGTGATATTAATGGTCGGCGTAAACGGTGTCGGTAAGACCACCACCATTGGTAAGCTCGCCCACCAATTTATAGCCGATGGAAAAAGCGTCATGCTGGCAGCAGGGGATACCTTTCGTGCGGCGGCAGTGGAACAGTTAAAAGCCTGGGGGGAGCGCAACGATGTACCCGTCGTCGCACAACATACCGGCGCCGACAGTGCATCAGTCATATATGATGCGGTCGAAAGAGGCAAAGCTAGGAATATTGACATCATAATTGCCGATACAGCAGGTCGATTGCATAACAAAAGCAATTTAATGAATGAACTCAGTAAAATAAAAAGAGTGATCGGAAAAATTGATGATAGTGCGCCTCATGAAGTCATGTTAGTCGTCGATGCCGGTACCGGTCAAAACGCGCTGATACAGGCGGTTGAATTTAATAAAGTCGTCAGTCTCGATAGTGTTACTATCACCAAGCTGGACGGAACTGCAAAAGGTGGAGTAGTCTTTAGTTTGGCCAATAAAATGAAGTTACCCATTCGCTATATTGGCATTGGCGAGGCGAAAGAAGATTTAAGAAACTTCAATGCAAAAGAATACATTGATGCATTATTCGATTAATCGGTTTTAGCCAAATAATAAAAAGAGAGCATCAATGATTCAATTCGCCCAGGTTTGCAAACGGTATCCCAATGGACAGGATGCTTTGCGCCAGGTCAATTTTGAAATTGCATCTGGTGAAATGGCTTTTCTTACCGGTCATTCTGGCGCAGGAAAAAGCACCTTATTAAAATTAATCTGCTTGATGGAACGCGCTACTTCCGGTCAGATCATTATTAATGGAAAAAATCTGAATAAAGTAAAACGTCGAAAAATACCCGCAGTACGCCGCGATATCGGAATGATATTTCAGGATCACCGCTTGTTATTTGATCGCAGCGTTTTTGACAATGTCGCTCTGCCATTAATGATTGCCGGTTATGAACACCGTGAAATAGGTCGTCGAGTAAGAGCAGCCCTAGACAAGGTGGGCTTACTATCCAAAGAAAAAAACACACCGATCATGCTGTCTGGTGGAGAACAACAAAGAGTCGGGATTGCTAGAGCCGTGGTAAACAAACCACCACTTCTACTCGCTGATGAGCCAACCGGAAATCTCGACCCCGAACTTTCAGCTGAAATCATGAAATTATTTGAACAATTCAACCAAGTCGGTGTAAGCCTGCTCATTGCCTCCCATGATCTTAGTCTGCTTGCGCAAATGCACTATCGAACGTTAGTTATGAAAGAAGGACGATTGGTTCAGGATCAAACCGATGAAACACTCAATTTAAATAGCTCATTCCAAACCAACTCAGCCAAGGGCGATCCAGCCGACCAAACCGAATTAAAAACTAAGCTGTCACAGGATTTTCCAAATGAGTAATGAACAGCCAGTAGGCGCGAGCATTGCCCAAGGAGCCAGCTTGAGCGCCCGCTTTAAGATGTTGTTTCGCCTGCACAAATTAGAAGCCAAACGTGGTATCAAAGATATCTTGGATAATCCTTTTTCTAATTTTATGACCGTATTAGTGATTGCGATCGCACTAGCCTTGCCAGCAGGCTTGCAAATTTTACTCGACAATGGTAAAAGTATCTCACAAAGCTGGGATGGCGCCAGCCGGATCTCCCTGTATTTAAAAATCGATTTAGATGAGCATCAAACCAATCAATTAGCCGACAATATTCGTCAAAATCTGGCCGTTGAGCGAGTAAATGTCATCCTGCCGGAAAAAGCACTCGCCGATTTTAGTGCAAGCTCAGGGTTTGCCGATGCCATTAAAGAACTAGACAGTAATCCGCTTCCCCCCACACTGGTCATTCAACCCAACACCAATCACACCAGTCCAGCGTCATCAGAAAAACTACTTGCTCAGTTTTTAAAATTACCAGAAGTTGATCAGGCCCAGCTTGATTTGGATTGGGTTAGAAAACTCTACGCACTGTTACAATTGGCCGAAAAAGCCGCTGCGGCACTTGGAATGGCGCTTGGATTAGCCGTTTTACTCATCGTAGGTAATACGATCCGCTTATCGGTACAAAACCGTCGTGAAGAAATCGAAGTCGTTAAATTAGTCGGTGCAACCGATGCTTTTATCCGTCGGCCTTTTTTGTATACCGGATTTTGGTACGGACTACTCGCCGGGCTACTTTGCTGGATCATTCTGGAAATATCACTCATTTGGTTACAAAAACCGGTTGCAGATTTGGCGGGACTCTACCAAAGTCAATTTACAATTAGTGGACTCAATGTAAAACAAAGTCTGCAATTGATTGGATTTAGCTGTAGCTTGGGCTTGCTAGGCTCATGGTTGAGTGTTGGTCGACACATTCGAAATATCGAACCGAGATAATAGCTGCGTGCAGACTGCGCTAGAATGATGTAACAGCTAAAAAATTAGCACTCTTACTAAAGGAGTGCTAAACTAACTGACAACAGATGATTAAAATTCCGATTATTAGCCAATGCTTGCGATATTTAGGGAATTTAGATCCTTAAACAGATTACGCACTTCTCGCTTCGGCTTGAGAAATTTGGCAACAGGAGAAACATTATGAATAAAGAAATGAGCAAAGTACTACAGCCTGCTAATTTATTAGTACCTCAGGGCAATATCGAATCTTATGTCACCGCTATCCATGCGATCCCGGTCCTTTCGACTGAAGATGAACGCGCTTTGGCTCTTCAATACAAAGAAACTGGCGATTTAGACGCCGTTCGCGGACTCATTATGTCTCATTTACGATTTGTAGCGCATATTGCCAGAAGCTACAGTGGTTATGGCCTACCACAAGCAGACTTGATCCAAGAAGGTAATGTGGGTCTGATGAAAGCGGTTAAACGATTCGATCCAGAGGTAGGTGTACGCTTAATCTCTTTTGCCGTTCATTGGATTAAAGCAGAGATCCATGAGTTTGTACTTAAAAACTGGCGCGTGGTCAAGGTGGCAACAACCAAAGCACAACGTAAACTCTTTTTTAATTTGCGTAGCGCTAAAAAATCACAAAACTGGCTAACCAATGATGAAGTTAAAGCCGTTGCTGAAGGTCTTGGAGTGGCTGAAATCGAAGTTCGCCGAATGGAAAGCCGCTTAAATTCAAGAGATACAGCATTTGATTTACCAACCGATGCCGATGATGAAACAAGTTTTGCACCAGCCGCTTATTTGGAAACGGCTAATAGCGACCCTGCCGAGGCTTTTGAAGCTGAAAACTGGCAAGACCATCATCAGCAAAAGCTGATGAATGCGTTAAAAACGCTGGATGAAAGAAGCCAAGATATCCTCTCAGCTCGTTGGTTAAGTGATGACAAGGCGACATTACAAGAGTTAGCCGATAAATATGGCGTTTCCGCAGAAAGGATCAGACAGCTGGAAAAAAATGCCATGAAAAAATTAAAATCAACCATGTCCTGATTAGCTAATATTGGTTATTTAAAAGATAATCAACATCTCAAAAAGGTGCTTTTAAGCGCCTTTTTTATTGCCCCGGCTATCGATCCCTACAACTTCAAAAAGCAGGTTTCAGCAAGGATATATTAGTCAATCTCGCCAAACCGCCCAATTAGGTCTACACTTATAGTTGACTAGTTAACAATTTGTTATTCACTATGAGGAGGCACACAATGAAAAAAAAATGCTACCCACTAGTATTTTTAGCACTTGCGTTAGTTCTGGGATCTTGTGGCGACAAACCAACAGAACAAAAATCACAGCAAACTCAAAAAATGGCACAAAACAAACCGGTAGAAAAAACCAAACCTGTTTGTAACTTAACGATGGGATGGGATCCATGGGAACCCTATCAATACTTAACTCCCGATAATCAAGTCAAAGGTCTAGATATTGATTTGATTAGTGCAATTGCAGCGAAGGCCGACTGTAGCATTCAGTTTGTGCAAAATGATTGGATGACTTTATTAAAAGGGATCCGAAAGGGGTCAATTGATTTATTAGGAGGAGCAAGTAAAACGACTTCGAGGGAGAAATTTGCTTATTTTTCGACCTCCTACCGACATGAATCTTTTGTGCTATTTGTCAAAACTGAAAAAGTCGAAAATTATTCCGGAAAATCACTTGCCCAGTTGATGAGCGAAAATTTTCGACTAGGAGTTACCGAAGATTATATGTACGGAGATGAAGTCTCTGATATGCAAGATGATCAGACATTAGCTGATCAAATTGTTGCCGTTCCCATCACCGAAGTCAATTATTATAACTTAACTCAAAATCAAATTGATGGTTTTCTGGAAGATCCTTTTGTCGCTGGTTACACCATTAAACGCAAAGGATTAAGCAAACATATTTCGGCATTTCCGATAGAAGTCCACAGTGGCGATGTTTCAATGTTGTTCAGTAAGTCCAGTGTAAAACAGGAAACAGTTGCTGCCTTCAATAAGGGACTCGAAGCCATCAAAGCCTCAGGTGAATATGAAAAAATCTTAGAGAAATATAGTCACTAACCTCAACCCAGAATAAGAACAGCCATCCCGAGTTGAGGTCTCGTCATAAAGTTATCTGATCCTCTCCTTTTAGGTGAGGGTCAGTCTTTAGAACTAGTGGATTTCTATTTGCTTTAATTTTTCTTTTGGTGCCGCTTTGGGAATAGTTAAATACAGCATACCATTCTTACTTTCCGCATGAATATTGGTTTCATCAATATTTTCCGGCAAAGAAAAACTTCGACTAAAACTACCGTAAGATCTTTCTATTCGATGTTCTTTTTCATCTCTTATTTCAGATTTTCTCTCACCGCTTAAAGTTAAAATATTTTTATCTATGCTCACTTTAACATCTTCTTTATTCACCTCAGGCAATTCAGCTTTGATCATAAAGCTCTCTTTGTCTTCAGTAATATCAACAAATGGGATCCAATCAGCAGATAACATGCCTTCTTGTACTGGTCTTTTAGCAATAGAATGATTGAGGCCGGAAAAAAAATCGTCAAAGTTTCTAAGGGAATGCCAAGGGGTCATATTCATTATAGTATCTCCTCAAAATGAAACGTCGTCTCAGAATGAAACTTGCTTCAAAAAGTTAATTAAAAAAAAGAAACTATAAAACCGGTTTTAAATATTTTCTCTCGTGACTTATATATAGGGATATTTTTTAAAATTTCAAGTATTAGTTTTTCAAAAATACTAAATGACTTATGGATCCATGAAAAGCACAAAAACAATCAATAGACCTATTGAAACTTAGGATACGACCTGAGACTTTCGCTCTCTTAGCATGTTCATGGTCAAATAATCTTGTATAGCCTAATATTTGACTATAACTACATTGTAGGTATAATCTAATTATGAATAATTTATCCTTTGAATGGAACAATGAAAAAAATGCTTTGAATGAGAAGAAGCATGGAATTTCCTTCGATGAGGCTAA
>CAYVSL010000036.1:0-33416 GCA_964454125.1 uncultured Kangiella sp. | reverse complement strand
GCGTGTCAAGCAATTATTACCCTTTTTTTAGTAATTACGCTGAATAGTTACAATTGCTTTATAATCGATTGGCTGGTGAATTAATCAGTTAAAGTCGTGGAAAGAAGTGCTAGATCAGAGTGTGCATCGCTAGGCGCGCTGTGGGCTGGCATTCCTATCCCGAGCTGAGGTTATTTAGTAAAATTTTAAAAATTAAACTAAACTAACCTAAAACGCATAGGAATCTGCTATACAAAAATGGATAATTTATTATCACTTGCAATGATATGGGCTAGTGTCATTCTATCATTCTGGTTTGCCAAAAAAACGAGTCTGACACCACTAGTTTATTATCTGGTAGCCGGTAGTTTGTTGGTTAATTTTGGTCTATTACCGACAGAGCCCACACCTTTTATCCAAGGTTTTTCTGAATTTGGCATCATTCTAATCATGTTTGCCTTGGGGTTTGAAGAAAATCCTACTACTTTTTTACGCAGTGCTAAAAGAAGTTGGGGGATCGCTCTTTTTGGTGCGATCACCCCTTTTTTTGCAGCCTACCTGTTAGCGCTTTATTTTTGGCACGATCAAAATATTGCGCTATTGGTCGGTTTAACCATGACCGCAACAGCCGTTTCACTCACCATGATGGTACTCAAACACGAAAACCTACATTTGACCAAAGCCGCAACCGGGATCATCACTTCTGCTGTTTTAGATGATGTCGCTTCATTAGTACTAGTCGCCGTATTAGTTCCAATCGTGGCGGGTAATGAAGTACCTACCCTGATGGGAGTGGGTATTATTCTTCTTAAAGCTATCGGCTTTTTTGTGCTTATTTTTCTGTGTGCCATTTCTATTTTTCCCATTAAAGAAAAAGAACCTAGTGACAATCATCTTTCGTTTTTCGATAGATACGGCTTAAATAATCTACTGGCCTTTAATGATGGTCGTGATGCCACCTTAGCGATTTTAATGGTTGCCGTTACATTTGGTGCCATCGCTCACTTAATGGGTCTGCATTCGGCGGTTGGAGCGTATATGGCTGGATTAATTATGACACCGGCTCTATTTTATATCGATAAGAAAGGTGAACCGATCAATCGATATAAGAAGACTCGTAAAATCATCGATGATGTCGCTTTTTCCTGGATAGGCCCAGTATTTTTTGTCAATCTTGGGGCAAAACTGTTATTTGATCTCGATCTGATTGTGAGCGTGCTGGATGAGACACTGATATTGGTGTTAGTGATTTTTATTGCCCAAGTTAGCTCTGCTTCTCTCGCGGCTCGTTATACTGGCCATTATTCTTACGAAGAATCATTAATGATCGGCTTTGGCATGCTAGGAAGAGCGGAATTGGCTTTTGTGGTAATGGATATTGGCTACGTGCATAATGCAATCTTTACCACAGAAGTCTTCTATACTCTGATGTTTACCGCTTTTGCGCTCAATATCTTAGTTCCGCTGTGTATTCGTTTTTGGACGCCTTATTTTAATGCCAGCCGACATGCAAAATAAATTAATCCCGGTTTACGATCTTAAATTTTGAAAAAAACGGTACTCCCTAAGAAATGTTTATTGTTATTAATTGATCTAGTTACTTGCATTTCTGGGAAATAACTCTAGATTTAGAATCAATTACAAGTATCCCAATTTTGGAATGAGCTTTGTCAAAATCTTCAAGTCAACATTTTCGCAGTCATGTCATTGTCTGGTTTTTGCTGGTCGCTGGGATCATTTTAGCGACCACAGGTTATAGCCTCTATCGCAGCGCAGAGGCCTACCTGATTGAAAATTTTCAACACCAGCAGATGGTACTGGCACAAACCACTGCTGGCTTTATTGATGGTAATATACATCGAAAATTCAGCTCAAAAAAATCGATGAAAACAACATCATATCGGCGCTATAACGATGCGCTGTTAGAAACGATGAATATCGATAACCTTGCCAGCTTCATATACACTATCAACATTAGTAGTCAATCCCATCAACTAAAATATGCCTTAGTTCCGGATATTCCTAGTGAAAGTGGACAACCCCAAAAACGAATTTTTACCAGCGGAATGACACTTACACCTACCAATGCTTTTAAGCAACTAGTCAACCATTTCTATCAAAACAATTCTTCAGCAACGACCGTGCTGGTCAATGATGCCACCCAACCTCAAAAGCATATTAGTATGGCTATCATTCGGGACAAGCTGCAAAAACCTGCCGGTATTGTTATTGTTGAAATTTCAAACAAGCAAATTGTCGCATTAAAGGAAAATTTACTGCAATCCATGTTAGTAACTATCAGTTTGCTTTTCATTAGTTTATTAGTGGCGGCTATCTTTTTCACTCGAAAAATTACCAGTCCATTTGAACAATTGACCGATGCTATTGAACGTTTGATCACCAATGACTTTAACTTCAATTTATCGTTGTCCGGTTTTGGTGGTTATACTCATTTGGCCAAACAATTCAATCTAATGGTGCTCAAATTGCAGGAGAGCCGAAATGAATTAGTCAGCACTAACAAAGCCTACAGCCATTTTGTACCACATCAGGTACTTAAACTGATCAGTCAAGATGGGATAAAATCAATCAGTTTAGGCGATTGTGTTGAAAAAGAAATGACTATTTTATTTTGTGATATTCGTGGATTCACTCAGATATCAGAATCAATGCCTCCTCATGAGAATTTCCGGTTTATTAATCGCTATCTAAAAATTATGGTACCAGTCATCAATCAGCATGGTGGCACCATCGACAAGTATATGGGTGATGGTATTATGGCTTTATTTCCAAATTCTGCCGATCATGCGTTAAATGCAGCTGTCGGTATGATGGAGTCTTTAGCAAACTACAATAAAAAATTAGCCGCTAATAATTTGCCAAACGTCGAAATTGGTTTGGGATTACACACTGGTAAAATGATGTTAGGTACTGTGGGAACAAGCTCTCGAATGGATGTTACCGTAATTTCTGATACTGTGAATGTGGCCGCCAGAATAGAAGCCCTAACTAAAACTTTTAGAGCGCCGATCTTGATATCTGAACAAATGCGACTACGGCTGGATAGCTTTGACAAACGAAATTTACGTTTTATTGCTACCTGTGTGATTCAGGGTAAGTCGAAACCGATAACTATTTATGAAGTTTTCTCCCAGGATCCGCTGAGTGTAAGAAACGAGAAACTCAGCAATCAAAATGCAATGATCCGAGGATGGGAGTTTTATAAAAATGGCGAGATCGATCGGGCAATCACGCAATATCAAAGGTTGATGGAAAAAAGTCCGATGGATAAAACTCTACTAGCCTTGATTGAAGCGGTACAAAAAGGGCGGTTATAAGCCTTCGGCTGGAGCGAAAAATTAGGAGATGCCTTCGACTAGGGAGCGGTAAAGATGATCAGAATTTTTGCCTGTACCTCGTTACTTGCTCTTATACTTTTACCTTCCACTGTAGTGTTTCACCGGCAAAAAATGGCACAATCAGTCTGCCATTGGGCAAAATAATTTCTTGGGGCACCTGCCATGATTGTTTGATTAAGGTAACCGTTCCGTCGTTACGAGGCAAACCATAGAAATCCGCTCCATAGTGGCTAGCAAAGCCTTCTAACTTATCTAGCACGTCCAACGCATCAAATACCTGCGCATACAATTCCAAAGCACTCCATGCACTGTAACAACCCGCACAGCCGCAAGCGGCTTCTTTACGATTTTTTTCGTGAGGAGCAGAATCAGTGCCGAGGAAAAATTTATTTGAACCAGTAACAACCACTTCTCGAAGTGCTTGTTGGTGAATATTCCGTTTTAGAATAGGCAAACAATAATGATGAGGTCTAATCCCGCCCACTAAAATATCATTGCGATTAAGTATTAAATGTTGAGGGGTAATCGTCGCTGCTATATTATCGTCTGCTTGACCGACAAACTCGACGGCCTCTTTAGTTGTGATATGTTCCAGAACCATTTTAAGATCAGGGAAACTGTGTACAATCTTATCTAAAATCGTTTCAATAAAAACCTGTTCTCGGTCGAAGATATCAATATTGGCTTCAGTTACTTCTCCGTGTATCAATAAAATCATCCCTTCGTCAGACATGGTTTGTAAAACAGGATAGAGTACTTCGATTTTTTTCACCGCCGCATCAGAATTAGTCGTCGCACCAGCGGGATAGTATTTTACCGCAAGAATGCCTGCTTTTTTTGCCTCGATAATAGTCTGTGAACTGGTTAAATTGGTTAAATATAATGTCATTAGGGGATCGAATTGATTTTTATCAGGTACTGCATTCATTATGCGATTTTTATATTCAATCGCCATTGGCGCATTAGTGATCGGTGGCACCAGATTGGGCATCACTATCGCCCGGCGAAAACAACGAGCCGTCGCCGCGACAGTTTCAGAAAGCATATCACCGTCTCTGAAGTGTAAGTGCCAATCGTCAGGTGTTTGTATGATGAGTTCTTGCATTGATTACAGCTCTTTTACGCGAATATTCCGTAGTTTAACATTTATAAAATATTCTAGGAATAATTCTTGCTAATTATCATCTAACACACTATATTGTGTCAAATGGTCGTTCAAACACTATATTTAGATTTTTGAATGGGTCAAAGATCGATCATTGATGTTTTAAAGTTAGGGAAACTGGTGAGAATCCAGCACTGTCGCGCAACGGTATTAAGAGCTATCCGCTTTTTAAGTCCGATACCTACTTTATGATTTTTCTAGGTTTAATCACTCCGCCTCGCGTTAAGGCTATGGATTATCGGGTAATACCATTTTCCTCTTTTGCGCGAGCATCCAGTTTCTATAGAGGGAAACAATGCTCGAATCCAATACTGCGTCTAGTCAACCACCCCAGTCACAAACCCAATCAGACACACCTTCAAATTTGCGTCCTCAAAGCGCCATAGAAAACTCATCGGCAGCATTGGGTGCACAATATTCGGTGATCCGGCGAAATGGCAAGCGAACATCATTTAACGTCAATAAAATATCTGTAGCACTCACCAAAGCTTTTCTTGCGGTAGAAGGCAGTCAAGCAGCAAGCTCGTCTCGTATTCATCAAGTCGTCGACACCATTTCTGAACAAGTTTTTCATGCTCTTATCCGGAGGCTACCAGAAAGCGGGGTAATGCATATTGAAGATATTCAGGATCAGGTTGAGTTGGGATTAATGCGCGCCGGAGAACAAAAAGTCGCTCGTGCTTACGTCCTGTATCGAACAGAAAGAACCAGAGAAAGACTGTTACAGGAACAACAAAATAATCAGCCAGATACGCCAGTTGTTTCATCGATTGAAATCAATGGCACCGATGGCCACCGGATTAAAATCGACCACTCGGTTATCCGTGCTCAAATAGAAATTGCTGTTAGCAACTTAACCGATGTCAATAGTCAAGTTATTTTTGACAACACGATTAAGAGCTGTTTCGATGGTATGACCCATTCAGATCTGGCGGAAGTATTGGTGCTGAGTGCCCGTGTTTTAATCGATCAAGAGCCCAATTACAGCCAGGTATCGGCTCGATTATTACTCGCTAATTTAGCGATCGAAGCGGTGAATTTTGTCGAGCAATCTAATCAGAGTTTTGGTGATATCCATCCCTCTAAAATATATAGCGATTATTTCCCAGACTATTTAAAAACTGCGAGCAAGTTAAAACTGATCGATGAAGAACTTACCCGTTATGACCTGAGCAAAATAACTGCGGCAATAAAGCCGGAGCGGGATAGGCTTTTTAATTACTTAGGGTTGCAAACACTCTATGACCGTTATTTTATCCAAAGTGACGGGACCCGTTTTGAAATGCCTCAAGCATTTTTTATGCGAGTGGCCATGGGGCTTGCGATCAATGAAGTCGATAGAGAGAAAAGAGCCATTGAGTTTTACGAATTATTATCTTCTTTTGATTTCATGAGTTCCACCCCAACCTTATTTAATTCCGGCACTTTAAGACCTCAATTATCTTCGTGTTATTTAACCACCGTACCCGATGAACTTCATGGCATTTATAATTCACTGAGAGATAACGCGATGTTATCAAAATATGCCGGTGGTCTTGGTAATGACTGGACACCTGTGCGAGGAATGGGATCCAATATTATTGGGACCAATGGCAAGTCTCAAGGAGTGGTTCCTTTTCTTAAAGTCGCTAATGATACTGCGGTCGCAGTTAATCAAGGTGGCAAACGCAAAGGGGCAATGTGCGCTTATCTAGAAACTTGGCATATAGACATCGAAGATTTTCTTGATCTGAGAAAGAATACGGGGGATGAGAGACGCCGTACCCATGATATGAATACCGCTAACTGGATCCCAGATTTATTTTTAAAACGGGTCTGTGAAGAGAAAAAATGGACACTGTTTTCACCGGAAGAAACACCTGAGTTGCATGAATTATCGGGACAGGCTTTTGAAAAAGCCTACCTAGCTTACGAACAAAAAGCAGCCAAAGGCAAACTTCGAATGAGTAAGACATTGAACGCAGTGGAACTCTGGCGAAAAATGTTAGGCATGATTTTCGAAACCGGACATCCATGGATTACATTCAAAGATCCTTGCAATATCCGTTACACCAATCAACATAAAGGTATCGTACATAGCTCTAACTTATGTACTGAAATCACTTTACATACGAACGAAAAAGAAATTGCAGTGTGTAATTTGGGATCCGTTAACTTAGCCCAGCATATGAATGAAAATGGTCTAGATAAAGTCAAATTAGAAAAAACCATTACCACCGCGATGCGCATGTTAGACAACGTGGTTGATTACAATTATTACAGTGTCCCGCAAGCAAGAAATTCCAATCTACAACATCGTCCGGTCGGCTTAGGTTTAATGGGGTTTCAAGATGCCTTGTACATGCAAGATATTGCCTATGCGAGCGAGCAAGCCGTAGAGTTTGCAGACCATTCGATGGAAGTCATTAGTTATTATGCGTTAAAAGCTTCCTCTGATTTAGCTAAAGAACGTGGTGCTTATTCAAGCTTTAAAGGATCTCTCTGGAGCCAAGGTATTTTACCCATTGACTCCGCTAAAAAACTGGGTAAAGAACGCGGTAATTATTTTGACCAAAATCTGGACTGCCAACTGGACTGGAGCTCTTTACGCCAGCAAATTCAACAAGTCGGCATGCGTAATAGTAATTGCCTAGCAATTGCACCCACTGCCACCATTTCAAATATTTGCGGTGTGAGTCAGTCTATTGAACCGACTTATCAAAACATTTACGTTAAATCGAATCTCTCTGGTGAATTTAGTGTGGTCAATGCCCATTTGATCCGGCGGCTCAAGGCTCTTAATATTTGGGATGAAGTAATGAATGCCGATCTTAAATATTTTGACGGTTCAATCCAGACCATCAATCGCATTCCTGATGAAATTAAAGCCGTTTATACCACTGCTTTTGAGGTCGATTCACGTTGGTTAATTGAAGCCGGATCTAGGCGTCAAAAATGGATCGACCAAGCGCAGAGCTTAAACCTTTATATGGCGGAGCCTTCTGGCAAAAAACTCGACCAACTGTATAAATTAGCTTGGGTGAGAGGCTTAAAGACCACCTATTACTTACGTTCTCTTGGCGCGACTCAAATGGAAAAAAACAGCGATGCTCCGCAACCAAGCGAATTAACGACGAAACCAAAATTTTGTTCAATACAGGATCCCGACTGCGAAGCGTGTCAGTAACCATTACGAGTAAAAATAAATCAAAAAAATAAGGAATAAATAAATGTTAAATTGGGATGATCCAATCAGTGCTTTTAAAACACCAAACGAAATTGAATTATCTTTGTCAAAAGACAATGATATCTCCAGTAAAAATATCACCGATAAGAATAAGTTGAAAGCGATCCAACTAGAGTCATCTATCGTCACTGGTGAAATACCTCAAGTGGCTAATTTACAGCCGGTCAAAGTCGCAGATAAACGAATAGTGAATGGTGCCGGTGATATCAATCAGCTGGCACCATTTAAATATCCTTGGGCATGGAATTTTTGGTTAAATGCGAATAAAAATCATTGGACACCTTTAGACATTAATATGACTAAAGATGTTTCAGATTATCATCACAAATTAACCCTTGAAGAAAAACATCTTTACGAAAACGTATTGGCTTACCTGACTACATCCGATATTTTAGCAATGCGAAATGTGGGCCTAGCCGTGATGGAAAAAATGACTGCACCGGAATTACAAATTTACCAGGCGAGACAGGTTTATGAAGAAGCATTACATACCTGGACCTATCAACACTGCATTGAGTCGATCGGTATTGAACAGAGTGAAATTTATAATCGTTATCGAGTCGTGCCACAAATTAATGCCAAAATTCAAATGGCCAATAATCGGCTGAATTCAGTATTACGCCCTGACATAGATTTAAAAGATAAAGATGAGTTACATAACTTTGTTCATTCTTATTTGTTTTTTGCCGGAGTATTTGAAGGCTGTTGGTTTTACAACGGTTTTAGCCCTATCTTTGCCCTGCAAAGACGCGGGCTAATGACCGGAACTGCAGAACAGCTGCAATACATTATGCGAGATGAAGTATTACACAGTGCGTTTGGTATTCGGGTGGTCAATGAAATTATTAAAGAAGAAAATATGACCTTGGATAAAAGCTTACTTCGGCAAATGTGGGATGAAAGTGAAGCTTGTGAAATTAATTATGCTCATTATATTTTAAAAGATCCCATTTTGGGTTACAACGCCGAGGATCATATCGAACAATTTCGATTTATCGCCAACCGACGGGCCAAACAATTGAATATCGATGAACCATTTCCCGGTGCCAAAAACACGCTGAGTTGGCTCGATGAACAAGCCAATATGCGAAAAGAAAAAAACTTCTTTGAAACTCGGGTAACAGAGTATCAAACTGGTGCGGCGTTGAATTGGGAATAATAGATGTTAATGTCCGTCAAATTCAACTCAAGCAAACAGAATTATATTGTACAAGTGAAAACCAAAATAAGCTTAAATATTAATCTACTGACCTGACCTATTATTTAATTTTTATTTATTTACCTTCCCCCCCCCCTATTTTGGGGTGCCGCCTATTGAAAAGTTAAAGTACTATTCGGTTGGAATATTATTTGTTTTTCAGAATAATTTTTTTAATCCACACACGCACACAACGATAGGGTAATAGAAATGATTAAGTTAACATATCGAAGCATTGCATTTGTGCTTATTTTGGCAAGTGTATTGTTAAGTAGTGTTCAGGCAGCAGAAAATCGACCTTTTCCTTATACTAGGAACGGTATGGAAGATGGGCATAAATGGTTGCATAAGACTATTCGTCCATGGTTAAGGGGCGGAAGTTATGAAACGGCGTCTAATGGTTCACGGAGGTCAAATCAAGACGAGATAAATACTGATGTGCGTAGTTATGCCCAGTATTGGTCGGCCGCCTATATTGTCAAAAAAGGGAGTGATCAGTACCGAGTTTCAATGGGGCCTTGGGGTGAAACATTTGAGTGGGATGAACACGTACCAAAGAAGGAATTTTGGAAATATACTACATCTGAAGGTCAAGGGTACGGGATGTTAATTATGGCCACAATGGGTAATAAGTTTTTGCCTGTATTGAGTGAAACGGGTGGAGTGTCACCATCACCTAGGGCCAGGGTTATTTTTAATGGCCTATGGCGATACGCAAAAGCCCATCCAACTCAGAGTAATAATGGTTTAATGGATTGGGAGACTAATGGACCTGGTGCTGATGGACCTGGTATTGATGGAGTTATCCACGACGACAGTGCATTTGATGGTGACGCAGATATGGCTTTAGCACTGTTTATGGCACATAGACAGTGGGGGCAGTAATGGCAGTATTAATTATCGTCTAGAAGCCATCGATTTGGTTCGAGCTATAAGAGCTGAGACCTTGGGTCCTGACAGTTATTTACCGATGGCTGGAGATTGGGTGGATGCCGACAACACAGAGTCTCAGTGTGGCAGTGATGGATTGATTTTTAACCAATATAATTTACGCTCATCAGACGCGATGCCAGCGAACTTTCA
Source organism: uncultured Kangiella sp. (assembly GCA_964454125.1). Classification (GTDB taxonomy): domain Bacteria; phylum Pseudomonadota; class Gammaproteobacteria; order Enterobacterales; family Kangiellaceae. Next base: position 23,406 of record CAYVSL010000036.1, on the reverse strand, counting down.
AGTGTTTCACTACTATGAAAATAACTTTAGTGAAAAAAGTAAATGGAGACATGCCTTCAGAAATTCAATAGAAACCCTTAGGCAAGCACGGAGGGAAGCGGGCTCAAAGGCATTTATACCTGATATTCTTTATGTTGAAGTTGACAGCAATGGCCATGTTGAAGATGTTGTTTTTCCGGGTTCTAAAGTAGACCCTTTTTGTGATGGTACGGAGTCAGATACGGAGCATTATGCCTATAATTCATCTCGAATCCCATGGCGGATGGGACATCACTACATTGCTAAAGTGAGCTCTGGTGGTAACCCTGGGATTTATGCAAGACGGGCGGCGTATATATCTTCAAGAATCGGTGCCTATATTGTTAATAGGATAAAATCCGGAGGTGTTAATAAGGTTTACGCAATTAGGAATGTCACCACAGGTAATGTAGTCAACGGCAATAAATATGATTCTCTTGCTTTTATTGGGCCGTATGCGGTTGGTATATCCATACTCCAATACCATAATAATAACATGGCAACAAAGGCACAGCGGCAAAGCCGATTGAATCATTTTTGGGATAAAATGAAAGAGCAGCAATCAGACCCTCAAAACAGAGATTATTATGGTGAAACCTTATCCTTATTATCGATGCTAACCATTTCAGGGAATCTTTGGAGCCCAAAACATAATTACGAAGATTAATCCTAAATTCATCCAATGAACTGAATAAACACCTACCAATACCGTGGTAGGTATTTATTCGGGTTCATAGATGTACTAGGATCTTCCCCTCGCTAGAATCCAATGTGCGGATTTCCCACACTAAGTTCACGATATACCCTCATTAAATACGCTATAGCTACAGGTTGTAAGAGTAAAGTAAATTTAACCAAGTTTTTGTAATTCAATAATGATGGCTTTACTATTGGTTTGTGCTAGAAAGTGTGGTCCTTCAATTTCTAGGAAACGACTATTTTCGAAACAATCTCCTACAGCTACAGATATTTTTTGTGATATTAATCGATCCTTTCGGCCGATTATTACCAAGCAATTTACCTCAGATCGCATCGTTGGTTTTAAGGCTTTTAAAATTTGGCGTAATCTAAAGGCAAGGACGTTAGGTCTAACCGATACGATACTTTTATGAAATAGTGATAGCAAATCATCACTGCAATTCCTCTCAAAACAGAACCTCGTTAAGATGAATTTTGAAACGGGTATTTTCAATAGTAAAGTCAAAGGAAGCATTCGAATGAATCTCCCCCATTTAGGTAAAGGATTACTCAGAAAAGAAGCCACCAAAATCAATTTTTTTATTGGAATGGCTGTATCCAAACTAAGCTGAAAAGCGACTCTACCCGAAAATGATTCCGCCAACAGAACAAAGGGCTTGTTTGGTAATTTCGATTTAACCTCTTCAACCAATTCATCATAGTTTTGTTGTTTGGTGGGTGAATAATCAATAATTTCTGCATCAATTGAATCTGGTAATACGTTCAATAACGGTTTAAATAGTAACCCCGTTCCATCCATGCCGGGGAGTAAAACTAATTTCATCTATCGTCCCCCAGCAACATTGATAAAGGTGCCAGTCACATAAGAGGCCGCGTCCGAAAGCAACCAGGCAACGGCTGAGGCAACTTCAAAAGTTTCACCGCCTCTTTGCATCGGAACATTATTTTTGATTCTATCAATTCGACCGGGTTCACCACCATCGGCGTGCATTTCGGTTTTTATAAAACCCGGTCTGACGCCATTGACTCTTATTCCTTCGCTAGCCACTTCCACTGATAATCCTTTTGTCAGAGTATCAACGGCACCTTTTGAAGCTGCATAATCAATATATTCACCCGGTGAACCCGTTCTCGCAGCAATAGATGAAACATTGACGATCGCGCCACCGACTCCTAAAAACTCAGTGGACATTCTTTTAACGGCTTGTTGACAACATAAAAAATAGCTGGTGACATTACCCGTTAGTAACGTGTTGATTCTTTTTGCATTAAGATTAACCAGTTTGCTTTGTGGCAATAAAATCCCGGCGTTATTGACCAGTGCGGTAACAGGCCCCAGCTGTTGATCAATTGTTTCGAAAAGATTAATCACCTGTGTTTCATTAGAAACGTCGGCTTTAACGGCGATACATTTAATGCCAAATTTTTTAGTTCGCCGAAGGATTTCATTGGCTGCTAGTGAATTATTTTTATAATTAATGCAGATATCAAATCCTTTCTCAGCTAACAAAATAGCAGTAGCCGCACCTATCCCTCGACTTGACCCCGTTACCAGTGCAATTTTTTTCATGTTTGATTAATACCTCTCTTTTACCGGCCGATATTCAATAGATTAGTTTGCATTCGTGTCAATATCAGGCGTCCAGAGTTCCATAAAAATATCTGGAGTAGTAGCTTAAATTGTTGATATAACCCATGAAGCATCTCTGGTAGCGAGCAGCATACGCCAATTCAGGATGAGCAAGGATTTTCCCTATCAGTAACTTGCTTATATAATCCTAAAATAATACCAGTAATAAAGCAGAAAAGGTTATTAATACTGCTGTTATGTCAATTTGTCAGGTAAACTGCTGCCAAAACTAGTCAGGCTTATATCACGGAGTTCAAATGTCAGCAAAGCCATTAAAAATCGAAAAAGGTCTTCTTTTCAGCAAAAAAAATAAAGTTTCTGTCTGGGTCTCAAAACACCCTTATGCAGATATCCCCGATGACTATTTTGAAGAGCATTTTAGCAAAAACAATACTCGCGCTAGCAATACTTGGTCAAGTAATTTTAAAATGCGTTATTTTAGACCAGAAGACATGGAAACCAACGGATCGCAAAATGGTACCATCAATATCAAACAGGCGGCAGGAGAATGTTCTTTTTCTTGCTCTTATATCGATGCGTTAATGAGTAAAGCTAAGAAAAAAGAAATGTTAGAAATTACTTGGCTAATTTTGTTGTTTGAATATGAATACAGCGCCAAGATCTCTGGAGTGGAAAGTGATAAATATGTTACTTTACTTGGCGCGTTTAATTATGATGATGATGCAGAAAATTTGTATGAGGTCGAAGAATAGTAGTCTTTTTGGACCGAATTAATGCTTAGATTGGGCTATAATTCTGATTTGATTACTGTAACGACATACCTCCATCAACGACAAGAGGCTTGTTCAGAAGAAAGCTATTTATCGCATTCACAATCTCTTTTAAATCAGCTAAAGCGCCATTAAACTCATTTTATTATTTTCATCAAAATGCAAAATCGTATTTTCATCAACCGTGGCCCAACATCTCAAACAATGATCTAACGGCTCAGAAACAATTAACAGTTTATGCGAATGTTCATCATCTTCTAACGAATAAAATAAAGTGGCCGAATGATCACTGGATGAATAACGAATTGCCCACAAAGATTTTCCATCACTAATGCCTAATGTCATTCGAAGGCCATATTGGATGTTATGATTGCTTGCGATAGCTTCAACTAACTGGATCGTTTTTTGAATCGCAAGATGCACATCATCTTGCAGTCCGTTGGAAAGTAACAGATAAAACAATATTTCCGAATCTGTAGAACCATCAATATGGCGAAAATATTTTGCATCCACTTGCTCGATCAACTCTTTTTCAACTACTTCAAACTCGTGAATTAATCCATTGTGGACCATGAGCCAGTTTTTATATTGAAACGGATGACTATTAGTTTCCTGAATAGGCGTGCCTGTTGCCGCGCGGACATGAGCTAAAAATAAAGGTGAAGAAACATGGCCCGCCAAACTTTTTAAGTTGGTATTATTCCATGCAGGACGAATACTTTTAAATAGTCCAGGCTCTGGTTTATTACCATACCAACCTACCCCAAATCCATCACCATTGACTTCATATTGACTCAGATCAGCAGACTTGCTTTGCTCGATAAGAGAATGCTCACTGTTCAAAATCCAGTCTTCCAAATAAATAGATTTACCTTTGTAAGCCATCCAACGACACATTTTTTTCTCCTATTTTTATAGGTTGAAGCATCAAATCCGAATAATAACAGGTTTTTTTCGCTCGAAGCTCGTAATTTTTTATCTAATAATGATCTTTCGAATCATCCTTTGGTAACGGTACTAGTGATGATAAAAGAAAACCAGCCACCAACGAAATGCCAATCACTGCAACTTCAAAGGCTGTTGATAATCCTGCGATCACATCTTTTTCAACCAAGGCTAAAATACTGCGATAGCCCACCGTGCCGGGTACCAAAATAATAAATCCGGGCATCATGATCATTGCCCCCGGAATATCAAAAAATCGAGTGACTAATTTAGCCATTAAACCAACCGTTATTGCACCAGCAAATGCCCCTAATGATGATCCCATTGCCTGCGTTGCAAAATGGACCATGGTAAAAGCACTAAGCGCTGATAGTAAAAACCAGCCGCTATCTTGTTTACGTGCAGAAAATAGCGGCACTAAAGCCAGTGCGGCGATACCAGCCGCTAACCAAATTGTCCAAAACTCAACAGGCTCTACCGTCGAATGGTTCACTTGCAGTCCTAACCGGCTAGTTAATTCAGCGGCTAATGCACTGCCAAATGCCAGTTGAATAAAAACCGTGACGGTACCCGATAAACGCGCTGTGCCAGATACCAGATTTTGAGTGGCTAGCTCAGCCAGAGCAATAGTTAGAGATAATCCTGGCAATAGAATAATCAGTCCAGAAATTACCACGACGGATGTAGTAATCGATACTCCGAACCATTGGTCCATGGAAAGGGCAATGGAGGTGGCGATAAATGCACAGATTGCCGGTAGCAAATGATCCAACATTGGCCTTGTTCTAGAAGCAATCGCAATCAAGCCCACAATAAAACCGATTGCCGCAGAAACCATCATCTCATTTAATCCGCCGGAAAAAATACGCGCAATACAGGTTGAAACAATGCTAAAAGCCAACGCGATCACCCAGTTAGGATAATCCTGAGCATAAGCCGCGATTTTTTTCAATCGATCAGCACCTTGTTGTGAGTCTAATTCCCCGTTAATTACTTGACGCGCAATTTGTGTGGTTTTTCTTAATCGTTCAATATTCACTTCGCCTGGAGAAACACGAATTAGGTAGGTTTTAGGATCGTCGTCGGGTGGAAAAATTGTCAAACTAATGGAAGTTGGCAGCGACATACATTGCACTCCATATCCCATTGCTTCGGCACAGCCATTTATTGTTTGCTCTAATTCGTAAGCTGGTAACCCATAAGTGTGTAACGCCTTTGCCAGTCTTAAAATGAAACCTAATGGTTTATTTCGATCTGGCGAATTTGGAACAGCATCCAGAGAACGTTGCTCCGTTATATGCATATCTGATAATTGCGACATTGCTTTTTTCCTCACAAGATTTGGGTACTATTTTTTTGCAATCATGTACAATTATAAACTCTAACATTCTTTTTCGCAGGTTACTTTGAGAAAAGCCGATATCACAACAGGCATTGTTCGACTTTTACTACTGGTGCTTAGCTGCCTTAGCATAACAGTAGAGGCTGCTCGCGATTCTATTAGCTTTCAACATATCGGTACTACCAACGGCTTGCCCCAAAGTACAGTGAATGTAATCTATCAGGATAAAATTGGTTACATGTGGTTTGGAACCTATGATGGTTTGAGCCGGTTCGACGGCTATCAGTTTGTTAATTTTAAAAATGATCCTTCCGATCCCACCTCTATTTCAAACAATATCGTGGTTTCCATCGTCGAAGATGCACAAGGTTTTTTATGGGTGGCCACCGCACAAAATGGTATAAATCGCTTCGATCCAAACACAGGAAAATTTAAACGTTTTTTATCCAAAAATGACGATTTTGACAGCCTGAGTCATCCGCAAGTGAACATCATTCATCAAGATGAGGCACAACGTATCTGGGTTGGCACCGATCACGGTTTAAATCTATTCCTACCTGAAAAACAGGCCTTTGCTCATTTTTTTAATAATCCGCTAGATGCCCAATCACTTCCGGTGGGTTCGATCGTTGATATTGTCAATGATGGTAATGGTAATTTGTGGGTCGCAAGCAATGAGAAGTTAAGCCATTTTGATATTGAGCAACAAGTATTTACCTATTTTGAAAAAAGTGGTATGCCTCATCAAATAAACAGCTTGTATCTTGATACCGATGACAGTTTGTGGATAGGCACTCGTTTTGACGGTCTGTACCATTTAAAGAAAGGCAATCGGGTTTTTGAACATTTTACTCACGACGAAAATCCAGATAGTTTAAGTTTTGATGATGTTAGAAAAATACTGCGAGTAGCCAATGGCGACCTATGGGTTGCAACCGAAGAAGGAGGGCTCAACGTCAGACGCAAAGGTGACTCAAAGTTTCAGTCCTTTAAAAGAAATTCTGCAGATCCTCATAGCATTAGTATTAACGACATTTGGAGCCTCTACCAAGACCGTTCTGGATTACTCTGGATTGGCACTGCTGGCGGTGGATTAAATACCACTCAATCTTTTGATAACCAGTTTTCTCGGCTCACCCATTCACCACACCAAAGCAATAGTCTTTCTCATGAATTTGTATGGGATATTGAAGAGGATAGCCACGGAATTATCTGGTTTGGCACCTTAAACGGACTAGATAGATATGATCCATTAATAGATAAAATTGAACACATCTCAACCTTTGTGACCAAAGATGGTCAAAAAATTGGCAATCGCATCCTCACTTTTACCTTTGATAATCAAGGTGATCTCTGGTTTGGCAATCAACAAGGTCAATTGGCAATCTATCGTCCAAAAGACCCATTTAGCCAATTAATTAGCCGACCAAATTTTCCAGCGGGTTACATCAGCTATAACCGAATACGTATGGTGGACAAAGATCGATTTGGTAATATCTGGGTCGGTACTGATGATGGTCTGTTACAAATGGACTCTAAAACCCATAAGGTGATTGCAGAATATCACTTTGCAGAAGACGGCCAACTTGGCGATTCAACCGTAAGAACGATGCTGCAAGATAGTCAGGGTAATATCTGGTTTGGTACCTGGAACAAAGGGCTGCAAAAATACGACCCAGAGTTTGGAAAAGTAACCAATTATAAAAATGAGCCAGGCAACAACCACTCTCTGAGCAACAATACGGTTCGCTCGTTATATCTGGATAATAAAAGCAATCTCTGGATCGGGACATTTAACGGGCTGAATAAATTGTCAGCACAGGCAATATTATCTGGAGAGGCTATTTTTACTAGCTATTTAGAAAAAGACGGACTACCGAACAGCGCGATTTACGGGATTGCCGCCGATACTAACGGCAAGCTATGGTTAAGTACCAATAACGGTTTGTCACAATTCGACCCTGACCTGTTTACTTCCAAAAATTATTCGATTGAAGATGGACTACCGGCTAACGAATTCAATGGTAACGCCGTAATGCGTTCTTCGGATAATGATCTTTATTTCGGCAGTGTCAACGGCATTTCAATCGTCAGTGCCAGTGATACCAAGTTGACAAATTTTCAACCGGAAATTGTCATTACTTCACTATCAGTGTTAGGAAAAAGACATAAACCGTTGGGATTGGCCGTTGAGCAAAATAAACTAGAATTCTCCTATGATCAAAATGATATTAACTTTGAATTTGCCTCGCTAGATTTTCGTCATGTCAAACGAAACCAGTTTCGTCATCGCCTATTACCCTATAACACCGAATGGACAAAAAGTAATTTCCCAAACCAGGCTGTGTTTACCAATTTAGATCCAGATGATTACAGTTTTGAATTACAGGCTACCAACGGTGATGGAATATGGTCTAACCGCACCATCAAAGTCAACTTAACTATTTTACCTCCTCTTTGGAAAACTTGGTGGGCATTTATACTCTATGGACTAGCTATTATTGCTCTAACAGCATATGTTGTTTATCGTTCCAAAAAAACCTTGCAAGAGCAAACAACCATTAATCAACATTTACGCCGAGTTGATCAACTTAAAGATGAATTTCTTGCAAATACTTCGCACGAATTGCGCACTCCGCTAAATGGTATTATTGGTATTGCAGAATCTCTCAAAGAAGGCAGTGCAGGACTGCAAAATCAAAAAACGCTGAATCATTTAAAAATTATTATTGATGGCGGCAAAAGACTCGCTCAGTTGGTAAACGATATATTAGATTATAAAAAACTAACTCATGATACTTTGGTACTACAAAGACGGGCCGTCGACCTGCAAACTATTTTAGATGTTGTGATCAGTTTACTTAGACCACTTGCTGAGCATAAATCCTTAAAGCTGATTAATAACCTCACGAAAGATCTACCTTTAATATTTGCCGATGAAGATCGAGTTCAACAAATATTTCATAATCTGATTGGCAATGCTATTAAATATACTGAACAGGGTGAGATTATCATTTCAGCCAATCTAAATGTCAATGAACTAGAAATTTGCGTCAGTGATACCGGTCTTGGTATTGACGTCTCAAAAATTGAAGAAATATTTAGACCGTTTGAACAAATTAATATGCCAGATAATATTTCGCAAAAAGGTACAGGTTTAGGTCTATCAGTAACCAAACAATTAATTGAACAACATGGCGGCAATATTTGGGTAGCAGAAAAACCGGGTAAAGGGTCGAATTTTTATTTTACTTTACCTTGCTGGTTAGAAAATTTTCACTCGGAAGATGAAATAATCCTTCAATCTCAAATGATCACCTTTAGTGAAGAAGACGATCCTTTATCACCCAAAATAGCAAATAATACAACCGAAAAGGCGCCTACTTCTTACAAAGGAAAAATTTTAATTGCTGATGATGATCCCATCAATCTGCAAGTATTAAGTGATCTATTGGAAATTAATCACTATCAAGTGGTGTGTGCTAAAGATGGAATTGAAGCAACCAAAACAGGATTAACTGAAAAATTTGATCTAGCAATACTTGACATCATGATGCCGGGAATGTCCGGTTATGAAGTCACTAAAAAATTACGAGAAAAATTCAGTGCCATCGAGCTGCCTATTTTATTGCTTTCGGCTAGGAATCAACCTGGAGATGTTACCGCTGGTTTTGAAGCTGGCGCCAACGATTACATTACTAAACCGATCGAACGGCAGGTGTTGCTAAGCCGGATCCATACGATGCGCCTCGTTGGCGGACTCGTGGAAGCCAAACGACAAAAGCAACACTCTAAGACATTACAACAAGCGTGCGAGCGTCTTGGTAAATACTTTCCTAAACAAATGGTCAATCAAATTATTACCAACAGCGAAAAAAATCCGTTGGTAGCCGAACGAAAACAAATTACTATCTTATTTGCCGATCTGGCTGGTTTTACCTCTGTATCCGATCGATTCGAACCGGAGGCAATTACCGATATTTTGAATAGTTTTTTAGGGAAAATGGGGGAGCTCATTGAGCAACATGATGGCATACTCAATGAAATTTTGGGTGATGGATTAGTGGTGCTTTTTGGCGCGCTCGATAATATGAATAAACAACAGCAGGCTATTAATTCTGCGGATTTGGCTTTAAAAATGCAGCGAGCTATGAGTGAGTTATCCCATCAATGGCTGGATGCGGGCTTTGATCATAATGTCAAATTGCGCATTGGTATTCATCAGGATTTTGCCACTGTCGGCAATTTCGGTTCAAAAGATATCGTTGCTTTTAGAGCGGTTGGCAGCGGGGTTAATTTTGCTTCCCGATTAGAGGGGTTTTCTACTGCCGGTGAAATTACGGTGAGTTATCCAATTTTTGCTCAATGCCGTGAGTGGTTCAAGTTTTCTGAATTGGAAGAAGTTCAGTTTAAGGGATTTAATCATAAACATCGGGTTTGCAAATTATTATCCTGCCAACAAGATAGCAAAATGGATGCACAATAAAAAGGTTATTTTTTATTGCGAATACCTGTTTTCGCCAATATCTCAAGATAAAACGACTCTAACCCCTGCTGCTCTGCTTGGTCGATATATTGATTAATTTCCGATAAATGGATGGCTTCAGCTTGTGTCTCCGTTGCACCATACTTACAATCAAAATCCCAATAGTCAACACCGTCGGGCAGTGTTTTATTGCGTTCTCGTTTCAGATATTTTTTCACGTCATGTTTAGCCGCTTCAACTAATCTGGGAACCTTAATTTTCGGGTGAGTTAGTACAATTGTTTTTTTCATGATATTCCTTGTTTTGACTGAAAAAAGAACGATTGATTTTTCTTTCTTCTTTTTTAATAGGTTTTAGAGGACGAATATTTTAATCCAAAAAGCTAAATTCAACTGAGGGCCATATTTTAGCACCAAATTCCTCACTGTATTGTTGAAATGTTTTTTTCAGCAATTGTTTTCCAATTTGTTTCGCTTGAAACATCGGTCCACCTTTATACCTAGGAAAACCATAACCGTGTAGCCATATAACATCGATATCTGATGCGCGCTGTACAATACCATCTTTCAATAGCTGTAGCCCTTCTGAAATCAAGGCATATAATACACGTTTTACGATATCTTCATCGGTAAATTGGTGCTGCGCAATCTCCAACTGAACCGCCTGTTCTCTAATAGCCTTATCAACCGCAGGATCCGCTACCGGATGTCCATGATCATCATACTGATAATACCCAGAACCTGTTTTTCTACCATACCGGCCCTGCTCAAACATAAGTTCAGAAGCCTTAAAGTACCCTCTATCAAAAGCAGGGAAAGTTTGTGTGCTTCTCGCGTGATAGCCAATATCAATACCGGACATATCTGCAACGGCAAACGGCCCCATAGCCATACCCCAGTCGGTTAGTGCTTTGTCGATCTGTGAGACCTTTGCGCCTTCCAATAACATTTGCTGTACTTCTCTTCCATAACGAGTGTACATTCGATTACCAGCAAAACCAAAACAAACACCCACTAATACTGATACTTTTTTAAGTTTTTTGGCCACCGCTATCGCCGTCACTAACGCCTGATCTGACGAATTTTTAGCACGGACGACTTCAAGTAATTTCATAATATTGGCAGGACTAAAAAAGTGCATGCCAATGACTTGTTCGGGCCGATCAGTTGCCGAAGCAATCTCATCAATATTTAGATATGAAGTATTGGTCGCTAAAATACATTCTTTCTTACAGATAGTCTTTAATTGGGAGAATATTGCCTTTTTAACGGCCATATTTTCAAACACCGCTTCAATCACTAGATCACTTTCCGCCAACTGTTGATAATCGATAGACGGATTCAGGTTGGCCAAATATCCATCGACTTGATTTTGCGACATTCGACCACGATTAAGATTGACAGCAAAATGGTTTTCGATTTGCTTTTTTCCTGAATCGAGCGCTGGTTGATTTTGCTCTAATAGTGTCACTTGAAAACCATTGGATAAAAAAGCAGTCGCAATTCCCGCACCCATAGTCCCACCGCCGATGATACCGACCTTATTAACGATTAACGGTCTCGCTGTATATTCAGTTTTGGTCGCCACTCTCTCTGCGCCAAATGCGAACCTCAAAGCCGCCGACTGTTCAGAATCACGCAACTTAATAAATTTTTTTCTTTCCAACGCCATACCATCGTGGATAGTTAAATCTCGACTATTCATTATCACTTTAGCAGCGACCACAGGTGCATCTTTGCCTCGTGCTTTTTTAGCTATTTTCGCGATTGCCTGTTGCCAGTCTTCAATATCGTCCTTTACAAGCATTTCGCCGACTCTAATCGTTTTTTGTTGCCCGCATCCAATAAGTTGATTAACAAATTGCAAGGTCGCACGATTTAAGTTTTCATTACTTTCAAAGATAGAATCAAACAAATCACTCCCGGAAAAAGCTTCGACAGAATAATGTTTTCCACTGGTTATCATATCCAAAGCTCTTTTAGAGCCGATAATTCTTGGCAGTCTTTGAGTTCCGCCTGCTCCCGGTATCAGACCTAAATTCACTTCAGGTAATCCTATTTTTGTTGACGCTAATGCCACTCTATAATGACAGGCCAACGCAACCTCGAATCCGCCACCAAGAGACGTACCAAACAAACTAGCAATCACTGGCTTGCTACTAGCTTCTATGCGATTAACGACATCAGGTAGGTAAGGCTCTAATGGAGTTTGTCCAAATTCTTTAATATCGGCTCCTGCGATAAATGTTTTAGTCGCGCAGCGGATCACTATTGCCTTGATCGATTTATCTTGTTCAAATTTTTCGACACCTTCAACTAATCCCTGACGTACCCGCTGAGATAGTGCATTGACTGGTGGATAGTCGATATTGATGATCCCGATATTATTATCGACTTCGAAAGTAACTGGTGCCATGTTCATAGTAGGTTTCTTTTCCTAATTATTTTCAATTGAAACGTTGATTAAACTCTGTTGATGCTTTGGGCAAACTTCCATCCATCGCTTCTAGCGAAGCCACGATGTAATTGCATGATTGACGACTCAATTTTGAATACAATGTTCTTATTAATTGGTTAGCTTTATATCCATGCCATTGGCTTGGAAGCATATTACAAGATAGTTCGTGATCTTTTAAAAGTATACGCCGATATTCATGCACTAATAATATTCTCAATAAGAAATATTGTTGGCTACTCCATTTAGCTCCGTTTTCCAAAGACATCAATATCGGTTCATAGGTGATAATAAAATCGCGATATTGCTGCTGTAAGTCCTTTAGATCCCATTTCTCAAAAACTAGCTTTTTTAGCGCCATTGTCGATTTATCATCAATTGTCTGACCTGAAAAAATCACCACTGAATCGGTAATTTCTAATTCTTTAATCGTTTCTTCAAGCGAACTTTGCTCTATTGAAGGGTGCGCATAAACGCCCGAAGTAAGCGAGCTAAACCCTAACCATTTTAACTGGCGTTTAAAGCTGACTAATTTATTTTCTTCAACAAAACTTGGAATAACCAACAGCCATTTATTATCATATTGTGTACTGGTTGCATAGATCCGACGAGCTGCCTTTATATAATGATTGTGAGCCGATTCAGTAAAGGAATAAAAACTTTTTCGTCCAATTTTTTTTACTTGCAACCAATCATCTTTTACCAGCCGAAAAACAGATGTTCGTACTAATCGTTCAGAAAAACCTAACAGTGATAAAGACTCGATTAAACAGCCTAACCAGATCCAATTACCATGCTGCGAGACAACATCACCAAAAACTGTGACGATATGCGTTTTACAGCTAATGTTGGCTTTTTCTGCCCGGTTATTGATAAAGCTTTGAAGATTAATTTTATGACCTTTTTATCAATAGTTACGAAAAATCGAAGTCAATCTCAACATCATCTGAAACAGGGTGAGACTGGCACGTCAAAATCATACCATCATCAACTTCTTGTTCGGTTAACGAGTGATTAAAGTCCATCTCGACCTCACCCTTAATGACTTTAGCCTTACAAGTTGCACAAACGCCTGCTTTACAGGAAAAAGGTAAGTCAGCCCCATTTTCTATTGCTGCATCCAGTATATTTTTCCCTCCCATATCAAGTTCCATCAGGATTTTTCTTCCAGCGACTTTAATCGATATATTGGAGGTTTTCTTACCGTATTTTTCCGCTCTCTTGATCTTTGTTTTTTCTGCTACTTTTACTGCCGAGCCGGAAAAGAAAAGTTCATAGTGAATTTGTGACTTATCAAAACCCCAAGATTCGAAGGCTTTAGCCATTTCCAAAGTTGTATTTTCCGGACCACAAATGAATATGTCGCTAAAATTCTTGATGCAGATCATTCGTGATTGATCTAAATCAATCACTTTTTGCGCGCTAATTCGCCCATTCAATATGACCGAATCATTTTCTTCTTTAGTCAAAAAATTCAACCATTGAAAACGTTCTAGATATTGATTTTTCAGGAAACATAGATGTTCTCTAAACATCATCAAAGGGGTGCGTTTATTACCGTATAGTAAAGTGATTTGTGAATTTGGCTCAGCGTTTAAAATGGACTCGATATGAGATAGTATTGGAGTAATTCCACTTCCTACGGCCACTAGAAGATAATGTTTATTCGCATCAGCCAATAACTCGGTATAAAAGTGCCCCTGCGGTGGCATCACTTCAAGTATCATACCTTTTTTAAACTGGGTATTAGCATGGTTTGAAAAAATACCATCTTTTATGGTTTTTATCCCCACCCGAAGCAACTGAGTTGCGACCCCTCGACACAACGAATAAGATCTTCGAATATCCTCGCCGTTAATATCCGCTTTAAGCGTTAGGTGTTGCCCTTGCTTATATTGAAATTTCTCTCGCAGTTTTTCAGGTACAAAAAAATCGACTGCAATAGATCCTTTGGTTAGACGATCTACTTTTTTTATTGTTAGAGAATAAAATTCTGTACTCATTGTTTTGGCCTTTTATTGGTTCCCAGCACAGAGGTTCGCTCTTGCCGATTGAATCTAAAAATATTTAAAATAATCGAATACTTCTGAACAGTCAGCGCATTGATGAAGTGATTTGCACGCGGTCGAACCGAATTGGCTAATCAACTTGGTATTTTCGCTATCGCAAATTGGACAAACTACTTTGTCCTGTCTGTCTGGCGGGGCAATATGGATACTTTTTAAATGTGCTTTTCCTGCCGGTGACATCATTTCAGTGGTCCATGCTGGCGCCAAAACAACTTTAACCGATACCTTTTTGTAACCAGCTTTGGCGAGTTCTGTTTTTATATCAACATTAATCATATCGACTGCCGGACAGCCGCTATAGGTAGGCGTCATTACAATGATGTAGTTTTCGTCCTCAAATTGAACGTCTTGTAATATACCTAGATCCCATATCGTCAAACCGGGCAGTTCGGGATCGAAAACGTTATCTAGAAGATCCCAAATTTCTACTAAGGAAGAATTATTTCGATAAGCTCGTCGCTTAGCGAATTCTGGTGATAATGTTGGAATGATATTTGTCATTTTTTCCTCCCCCTAAACCTCTCGCTTAGGGAGAGGGAATAAGCACCTACCACTTCAACCCAGGATAAGCCCTTTGTAGAAACTGCATTTCGCTTAGCATATGTCCTAAAAATTCCGTATGCACGCCATTCCGTCCGCCGCTGATCTTTAGTTCACTGTCTGCTAATTCAATTTCAGAAGCGGCTAAGAATTTCTGTACATATTGATCCCATTTAGATTTGATTAATTCTCTATCTACTGCAACGCCACTTTCAACTAATACTTTTTCCCATTCAGGCATCAAAAATAATTCGCCTGTAAAACTCTCTAGTTCCATTTTTGCCTCTAATATACGGCGTTTACTCTCGTCAGTACCTTCTGACAATTGTCTTATCCATGGCTCGCTACGTTTTAAGTGGTATCGACTTTCTTTGACAGATTTAGCCGCAATCGCAGCCACGGTTGTATCGGTTGAATTACAAAGCCGATCAAGATACTGGCAATAGAAAACGTCTACAAAAAACTGACGTAGCATGGTAAACGCAAAATCATTAATGGGTAACTCATGGATTAATAAATTGGTATATTCTCTTTCATTACGCGTGTAGGCAATATCGTCTTCACTACGATTTCTACCTTCAATTTTTGCAGCATATTGGTAGAACATTCTGGCCCGACCAAGGTAATCTAATGCAATATTGGAAAGTGCTATATCTTCTTCAAGGTAAGGTCCGTTACTGCACCATTCACTGAGTCGATGACTTAACACGACAGAATCATCCGCCAGACCAACTAAAAAACGATACAGGTTTTTTTGATTTTGACTCATTATTAAATCTCTCTAAGAGTTAATTAGATAATCTGAAGTTACATATTAGTAACGCTGTCCGGCAACACATAGTGAGTTGCATGGCGATAATCTTTATCATCCATCGGATCAATAAAGTTCTCAAGATCTGATTCTTGTGAAGCGGTAATATCCGTTGCTTTGACGACCCAAATGCTCACACCTTCTGAACGTCTTAGATAGCAATCTCTCGCATACATTAATGCGTGTTCCGGACTTTCGGCGTGCAAACTGCCAACATGTTTATGATCTAATCCTCGTGCGGAACGGATAAAAATTTCGTAAACTGCTAAGTGCTCTTGATTCATTGTTTTTTACCTTTTACGGTTAAGACTAAGCAACGTCCGCTGCTTTTTTTGTCTGTTGTTTTTCAGCGTAAGCGCGCACGGCTTCTCTCACCCACTCTCCATCTTTATATGCTTTTAGGTGATGTTTTATTCGTTGGTGATTACAAGGACCATTACCATTAATAACTTCATAGAACTCTTTCCAGTTTATTTCACCGGAATCATATTGACCTTTTTTTTCATTCCATTCAATTTCAGGATCGGGCATGTCTAATCCTAGCACTTCGATTTGAGGAACTGTTTGGTCGATAAATCGTTGACGTAAAACATCATTAGTCTCTCTTTTGATTTTCCACTGCATAGATTTTTTTGAATGTGCTGAATCACTATCGTGAGGGCCAAACATCATTAAAGAAGGCCACCAAAATCGATTGAGTGCATCTTGCGCCATTTGTTTTTGCTCGGGGCTTCCTTTTGCCATGGTATAAATCAATTCATAACCTTGGCGTTGATGAAAACTCTCTTCTTTGCAGATACGGATCATCGCTCTTGAGTAAGGTCCGTAGGAGGTTCTTTGTAATGCAATTTGATTAACAATCGCCGCGCCATCGACTAGCCAACCGACAGCCCCGATATCCGCCCAGTTGAGCGTTGGGTAATTAAAAATTGACGCATATTTTGCTTGACGGGTTTGTAGTGCTTCGATCATTTCACTTCGAGTAATACCCAACGTTTCGGTGGCGCTGTATAAATACAATCCGTGACCACCTTCATCTTGAACTTTGGCTAGCAAAATGGCCTTACGACGAAGGCTCGGTGCCCGGGTGATCCAGTTACCTTCCGGCTGCATACCAATCACTTCTGAATGGGCATGTTGAGACATTTGACGGATCAGGTTTTTTCGGTAATCATTCGGCATCCAGTCGGTTGGCTCAATTTTTTGCTCATTGGCAACACGACGATCAAATTCGATTTGTGCTGTTGCGTCGTCTACTTTTTGCATGTTAACTAGTCTCCAGTTCTAAATCAAAAAGACAAAAATATTTTCTACCACAGAGGATACGGCGTAAAAAATAATCGGTAGATTTTTAGCTCTGTGATGATGTTTATTGGTCTTTATATTTAAGCCTTTTCTATAATCATGGCGATGCCTTGACCCACACCGATACACATTGTGCAAAGCGCATATTGACCACCATTTCTTTGTAATTCATAAGCAGCGGTTGTGACTAGTCTAGCTCCACTCATTCCAAGCGGATGACCAAGTGCAATTGCGCCACCATTTGGATTAACTCGTTTATCATCGTCAGCCATACCTAACTCTCGCATCACTGCTAGGCTCTGAGCGGCAAAGGCTTCATTCAATTCAATCACATCCATTTGCGGTAAACTAAGCCCAGCATTTTTAAGGACTTTGCGAGTCGCTTCTACAGGACCATAGCCCATTATTCTCGGTTCTAGTCCCGAAGTCGCCATCCCAACCACTCTCGCTATTGGGATCAAGTCTTGCAATTTGCATTGTTCTTCATTGGCTATTAATAAGGCGCAAGCTCCATCGTTAATTCCAGATGCATTTCCCGCGGTCACTGTTCCACCTTTTTTAAATGGAGTACCCAGTTTCGCTAACCCTTCTAAAGTGCTTGGACGAGGATGCTCATCCTCCGAAAACTCTTTGGTCTCTTTGCGATTAACTTTGACAGTTACCGAAATAATTTCGTTTTTAAAAATACCTGCCTGTTGAGCTTTCTGAGTTTTTTCCTGAGTTCGACAAGCAAATTGATCTTGATCTTCTCGACTAATTTTAAATTTTTCAGCAACATTTTCAGCCGTCTCCGGCATGCTGTCCACACCGTATTGCTCCCTCATTTTTTTATTGATAAAACGCCAACCCATGGTCGTATCGAAAATTTCAGCTTTTCGGGAAAAAGCGTTTTCCGCCTTAGGTATGACTAAAGGTGCTCGAGACATTTGTTCAACGCCACCTGCAATTGATATAGATTGTTCGCCGCAAGCAATCGCACGGGCTGCTATACCAATTGCATCCATACCGGAACCACACAATCGATTAATGGTCACTCCAGGAACTGATTGAGGTAATCCCGCAAGCAGGCCACTCATTCGTGCCACATTTCGATTATCTTCGCCCGCTTGATTGGCGCAACCGTAGTAAAGATCATCGATATCTTCCCATTTCACTTGAGGATTTCGATCCATTAATGTTCTGATCGGAATAGCACCCAGATCGTCTGCTCGTACACCTGATAACGAGCCGCCAAATCGGCCAATAGGTGTTCTGATTGCGTCACAAATAAAAACTTTTTTCATTTTTTAAAAACCTTTTATAGATGAGTTCGCAACTCAAACAACTCCGGAAAAAAACTGATGTCCAGTGCTTTTTTCAAAAAGCTTACTCCACTCGATCCACCACTTCCCATTTTATTACCAATAATTCGCTGAACGGTGTACATATGTTTGAATCGCCATTGTTGAAAAGCATCTTCGATATCCAATAATTTCTCTGCTAGTTCATATAGCTCGAAATATTTATCCGAATTTCGATAGATTTCAAGCCAGGCATTTAATACCGATCCTGACGCTTGGTAAGGCTTACTAAAATCGCGATTGAGTGCCGAATCATCTATGGCTAAACCTTGTTTATGAAGTACTTTAATGACTTCATCGTATAAACTTGGGTTGTGCAAAATATCCTGGAGTTCTTTATGTACCGTTGGGTTGCTCTCGTGGACTTTAATTAATGATTTGTTTTTATTGCCCAGTAAGAACTCAAGTTTACGATAACCATAAGATTGGAAACCAGATGAATGCCCTAATGATTCACGAAATTTAAGATAATCAACTGGCGTTAAAGTCGATAAAATATTCCACGACTGAGTCAGTTGACTCAGAATTTGTTTCACTCTTGATATCACTTTAAAAGCGTGTCCAAAATTTGAATCCTGAACGTTTTTAATGGCTTCATTCAATTCAAAACCTGCCAGCTTTAACCACAATTCACTGGCTTGGTGAATAGTAATAAATAACATTTCATCATGCACACCTGAGCGATGATCTTGAGCCGATAATATTTGTTTTAAATTTAAATAATCGCCATAAGACATATCATCGTTGAAATCCGTATGGATTGAATCTTCCATTTCTCTGACGTTCTTTGCTTGTTCGCCATTATTTGTATTTTCGTTAAAAGGGCAATTCATATTTTTTCTCAATCGTTTTTAAAAAGTAACGTATTTATTTTCTATTTGGTGCCTATAAATCTAGTTGCCTTTAAAGGAAGGTTCTCGCTTTTCAATAAACGACGCTACACCTTCTTTATAGTCATGGCTACGACCAAGATGTTGCATGGCCTTTCGCTCTCTTTCCAGTTGTTCATTCAAGCTGTAGTCGAATGAGGTGTGTACTAACTCCTTTATGTTCGCTAATGCTTCAGTGGGCTGAGTGGCCAAGTAATTCGCTAGTTTGACACCTTCGTCCATCAACGTTTCATCGTCAACCACTTGATAAATGAGTCCCCATTGTTCGGCTTGTTCGGCTTTTAGTTTATTACCTAACATCGCTAATGCTTTAGCACGCGGTAAACCTAATGCTCGGGTAAAATGCCACGAACTACCGGAGTCTGGCACTAAACCGACCTTAGCGAAAGATAAAATAAATGAAGCGGAACGAGCCGCAATTACAATATCGCAAGCCATGACCAAACTGGCCCCCGCACCAGCAGCAACACCGTTCAAAGCGCAAATGACTGGCATTTTTAGATTGGTGATTCGACGGATTAGTGGATTATAAAATTTCTCAACTGACATGCCTAGATCTGGAGCTTCACCATCAGCACTGATAGCTCGATCATTAAGATCCTGACCCGCACAAAAACCCCGACCAGAACCAGTGATTAGCAAACAACGAGTCTTACCATCGGTAGCAATATCGTCCAATGCTGTTTGTAGTTCTTCATGCATTTGCACGTTGAAACTATTTAAACGGTCTGGCCGATTAAGGGTTAAGTTGGCCACCCCGTTATTTTTTTCGACTATAATGGTTTGGGGCATATTATTTTCTCTTTAAATATAAAAAACCTAAAATGAAAAGACCATTCACCACGGAGGAGCGGAGAAAAAAAATTTGGCATTTGTTAGTTATTTAAGATTCTCCTAAGTCCTTGCTTTAATACTGATACATTAAAATTGATTAATAAACCTTTTCTTAAGTTAGCTACCCTTAAATAGGTTTGTAATTGTGTCTCGTGTATGGCATCTAATTTCTTGCATGACTTCAATTCTACTATTACTTCTCGATC
Organism: uncultured Kangiella sp.; assembly: GCA_964454125.1. Taxonomy (GTDB): domain Bacteria; phylum Pseudomonadota; class Gammaproteobacteria; order Enterobacterales; family Kangiellaceae. Next base: position 3,106 of record CAYVSL010000036.1, on the reverse strand, counting down.
TACAAAGAGGTCGATCCGATAAATAGAATCGAGTTTATTTCCTTTGTAAACAACCGGTATCTCAACTTTAATTCCTCTTTCTGTCAATTCAAAAAAGAGACACTCTTCATATATATTTTCTCCGCTCCTCCTTGGTGAATTTTTTTTGCTTTTATTTTTAATTTTGTTTTAATCTTTCAACCAAAGTCAAAATATCATAAACCGCTACTGGCTCTTTATGCTGATTAGTCACTTCTACCGCCCAGACGACGATCCCAGTATCGTATTTGTCGTCAGGTTTTTTAAGCTTTTTAATTTTTCTTTTTGCAGTTAATTGCACTTGAATAGTATCGCCAATTCCTACCGGTTCGACAAAACGTAAATTGTCAATGCCATAATTGGCAATCACTGGCCCTTGCCCTGGATCAACAAACATTCCCGCCGCTGCTGAAATAATAAAATAACCATGTGCTACGCGCTTTTCAAAAAAGGAATCTTTAGCGGCAATTTCATCAAAGTGTGCATAAAAATGATCGCCGGATAAACAACCGAAATTAACAATATCTGCTTCCGTAACCGTTCTTCGATGAGTCGTCAATGATTCACCAATTTTCAGTTCTTCAAAATATTTTCTAAAGGGATGAACACGATCCGTGATGGTTTTAGCACCTTTGGTATATTGATTAGTGATCGCCATGATCGAAGTGGGTGAGCCTTGTATAGCCGTTCGTTGCATATAATGTTTAATGGCGCGGGAGCCACCTAATTCTTCGCCGCCACCGGCACGTCCTGGTCCACCATGTACCAAACTCGCCAACGGCGAACCGTGACCGGTTGATTCTCTGGCACATTCAGTATCAAGAACTAACATTCGGCCATGATGAGATGCGCTCGCTAGGATGATGTCTCTTGCATATTCAGGGCTTTTTGTGATCACCGAACCTACCAAACTGCCTTTACCCATTTTAGCTAGTTGGATAGCCTGTTCAATACCGTCATAGGACATTAAGGTACTAACCGGACCAAAAGCTTCTACACTGTGCGCAACGGTATTTTTGAATGGATCCGAACAAAGCAATAATGTTGGCGCCATAAATGCGCCTTTATTTTTATCAGCTCCAATTAAGCTGTAATGATCCATATTATTCATTAACGTTTCATTACCCGTCATTAATTTTTCAACGGCCGCCAATACATCTTTTCTTTGGGATTTTCCAACCAATGCGCCCATTCGAGTTTCTTTTTGAGTTGGATCCCCGATAGCGGTATTTTGTAATCTTTTAACCAGCGCTTCGCCGACCGCTTCGGTCATATCAAAAGGAACAATCGCTCGTCTTATCGCGGTACATTTTTGCCCGGCTTTGGTCGTCATTTCTCTGGCCACTTCTTTGATATACAGATCAAACTCCGGATCTTCGACAGATACATCCGGCGCTAAAATACAGCAGTTTAGTGAATCTGCTTCCATCGTAAATGGCACGCTTTTGGCAATAATATTAGGATGACTTTTGAGTTTTTGGCCGGTCGAAGCAGAGCCGGTGAAAGTCACAATATCTTGCTCATTCACATGATCTAAGATATCGCCAACACTGCCACAAATCAATTGCACTGATCCTTTAGGTAAAATTTTCGACTCAACAATAGCCTTAACCACCACTTCAGTTAAATAACAACTCACCGTTCCGGGTTTAACGATAACTGGAACCCCTGCTATCAAGCTAGGTGTTATTTTTTCCAGCATGCCCCAAACAGGAAAGTTAAATGCGTTGATGTGTAGAGATACTCCTTCTTTAGAGGTAAGTATGTGCTGGCCAACAAAGGTTCCGTTGGCAGACAGAGGCTCAACCGGACCTTCTACAACAAAGGTATCGTTGTTAAGCTCGCGACGGGCAATACCGGTATAACTGAACATAGTACCAATACCACCTTCAATATCGACCCAAGAATCCGCTTTGGTTGCACCGCTCATATAAGAAATACGGTAGAATTCTTCTTTACGATCAAGCAGGTACTTGGCAAGTTGTTTGATTTGTTCGGCCCGTTGATGAATGGTTAGTTTGCGTAACTCTGAGCCAGCAACGTTTCTACCGTACGCAAGGATCTGGTCAAATCCAGAATCAAGAGAATGGACTTCACCAATCACTTCATCATTCACAGAATTAAGTAAAGTGTTTACTCGGCCATTGCCGCTGCACCACTCACCATTGACATAACTTTGTATTTTCATGCAATCTTCCCGAAACTTGTTATTTATAACAAGGATGGATTGGCGAACATCTTATCTACTAAACGATACATAATTGTAGCGATATTTTGTTATTATGTAACGCTTTATCTAAATTAGCTCAATATTTTCCTGGATAATGGTTTTCAGGACGATTTACCGGGATAGCACTCTTTCCACAGATCCAACTGATTATTTTAGATTTAACCTAGAAAAGCCAGGAGTGGTGTTGAGTGTATCCGAATATAATCAAGCTCTTTTTGATGTGATTTCGTGCTTACTAGGGTCTGTTGATCTTTGTTTGAATTTTGTACGGTAGGTGGCAATCTCGTATAATTCACTTCGCCAAAAACAAACATAACGAGATTGCCATGCCCCGATTAATACTCACAGATGAGTTATGGTCGAAGCTGAAAGCTATATTGCTTGAAGATAGAGTTTATAACAAGTTAGAACATAGAAAACGATGGAAGGAATTATTTATCGATTGCGTGTCGGTTGTCCTTGGCGTGATTTGCCCGAATATTTTAGTTTATGGAATACGGTTTATCGTCGATTTCTGCTTTGGTCTAAAAAAGGCATATTGATGAGATTATTCAAGTCGTTAGCCGAAGATAGTGACGTTGAATGGGAGTTCCTGGCAGTTATGTTAAAGCTCATCAACATAGCGTTGGAGCGGCTTCCGAGCATGAACAGGCAATTGGTTTAAGTCGCGGCGGTAATACGAGTAAAATTCATTTAGCCGTTGATAGTTAGTGCCTGACCGAAAACTCATAACTTATTGAAATAAAACAACTATTTCGAATGATAGTGAGCGAAGATAAACAAAAAAGTGCGCCGAAGTGTTATAATCCTAAAAAAATCAGTTCACCCTACCAACAAAGCATTCTGACTTTTAAATTT
>CAYVSL010000035.1:30902-33837 GCA_964454125.1 uncultured Kangiella sp. | reverse complement strand
AAAGTATTATTGCCGATATTATGACTGATCTGACCATTCATGCGTTTGCCGTGGGCATTTATCCCCTCAACCGATAAAAAAGCGGTCTATACTCTTGTATATCGCTGACAAAAGTTTGATGTCATAACTTATAAATCGCGGAATGAGATAAGAATTGTTATTGGTACTCATATCTGGACCACTTGTCGGAAAGAGCCAAGCAGTCTTTAAGGGATGTGGCCCGGATCACATTGAATGTTAGCGAGATGAGTTATAAAAGGCCTTAGCCTGCAGTATCCGCATAGGCTACCGGTTTATTTGTATTCGAGGTCAGTTTTAGTGAACACCAGAAGCCATATTGTTCATTTTTCAACAAAATCGCGTCAAAGCGATTTGTCATCGGAGTTTCGACCTTTGCCGGTTTTGATCAAAGACATTCAAACCATTTGTGTTAATGAGCTAGAAGCTAAACTGCTTAATATGCTCAACACTGCCGACGATCGATTGTTCGATATGGCCGAAAATAGCTATAACAATGCCCAATTTGATGCGATGCGCCTTTTGCGTATTAAACGAGAAGGCTTGATTGCAAGCTTTAAGCAAGAGTTGTTTAATAATTTTAAGCAAACCCTTGGAAGAATAGATGGGACTAGCTATGCCAATGATAATGTAGAAGAATTATCTTTCGAGAATATCGCACTGGTCAAAGATGACGATTTGGAAGAAGATATTGCGACTGACTCGATGGTTAATAAAGCTAAAACCAGTAATCAAAATGCTCTCGAACATATCCGAATTCGTATGGATACCATTATTGCTGATAAAACGATAGATGAGGCCAATAATCCACTGGAGCCGGTTTATATTTGCGATGCCTTTCGGAGCGCTAGCCAAACACTGGATTTGGATATTGCCTCTTTGTTGGTCATATATAAACTATTTGATCGCAGTGTCATCAGTCAACTTGATACAATTTATCAAAAAATCAATCAGTTTTTCATTGATAAAGGGATTTTGCCAGAACTGAAAATAAATTATATCCAAAAGCGTATCACAGCGGTCAATAAAGTAGCTGAGCCTCATGATGTCATCGATGCACTGCCAATCAATGAAGCCAGTGAGGCTTTCTCGGATTCTGCATATGCGAATAATACCCCATATGCAGTCAATCAAGCTAATCAATCAGCGACCCAAAGAGGTGTTTTAGAAGTTATACAGCAACTACTATCTGACAGTAGAACCGCTGATCCATCCTATTCCTCTAACCAACCGCAGATCCCGCCGTTAGGTGAAACCGGTGGTGATTTCCAGCCAATAAATACTGAGCAATTGATTCAAGCGCTTTCGAACATTCAAGTTAGCCAAGCGCCTACTTTGACCGTTGGTGGAGAAATTCAACGAGTTAACCTTCGTGAATTTTTGGGGACGCAATTACCAAAGGATAGCAACGCTGATGAACCCCATAGATTTGGACAGTTTAACGAAGACATGATTGATATTGTGGCAATGCTGTTTGATTTTATTTTGGAAGATGAAAACCTTCAACCTAAAATCAAAAGCATTATTGCAAGATTACAGATCCCGATGTTAAAAGTTGGTTTAGTGGATAAAACTTTCTTTTCAAATCGGCAACATCCAGCTCGGGTGTTATTAAATGTACTCGCCAGAGCGGGCTTATCTTGGGATGAAAATGACCGTTCTGCCCATGTGATGTTCGATAAAATAGAATCTACTGCCGACAGAATCATGCAAGAGTTTAGCAACGATATTAGTTTGTTTTCTGAACTCTTAGAAGATTTTTTAGCGTTTAAACAAAAAAATCAGCAAAGGGCTAAAATATTTGAAAAACGGACTAAAGAAGCAGAAGAGGGCAAAGCCAGATCAGAATCAGCCAGAAGCGCTGTCAACAAGGTGCTTACAGCTATTTGTAAAGGTAAACATATACCAGAAGTTGTCAAACTATTGCTCAAAAACGTTTGGTCACATGCGATGTTGCTGGAACGGCTAAAGGAAAACGAAGATGCCTGGAAGCGAAGAATTAAAGTCGCACAACTGTTGGTTTGGAGTGTACAGCCGATTACTACTGCCGTGGTGTTAGAAAAAATAATTAGTAAAGTGCCGCTATTAGTTAAAAGTTTACGCAAAGGGATGGAATTAATCTCTTGTTCCCCCATTGAGTCCAGTCATTTACTGGAACAACTGGAAACTTGTCACCGAGAACTGATTGAAACCGCGAAAAATAAGATTAATCAACAAAACGAAGAAGTCATATTAAGATTGCCTGCGATTGATCCCGGTGTCGACACCTTTGACGATAATATGTCTACAGAACAATTGAAGGTAAACGAAGAGTCGGTTGAAGACAGAGTGGCTAATGATGGTTCTGATATTCTAGAGGCGACTATAGATGAGCAGGTAATAGAAGAGCCCGTAATAAAAAAACTGGTCATTGAAGACATTGGTTTTTCTCAAACTGAAACCGGAGAAGTACAGCAACAGGAAAAAACGGAACCCGTTCATATTGATTCTAATATTTCGCAAATCGTTGAACAGTTAAGAGCAGGAAGTTGGGTGGAGTTAAAAATTGATGGTGAGTTTAAACGCTGCAAACTCGCCGCTAGAATTGCAACAATCGGTAAGTACATTTTCGTTAATCGAAGCGGGATGAAAATGGCAGACTTTTTAACCTTTGAACTCTGTCAATATCTTCAGTTAGGTAATATGAAAATCCTAGATGATGAAGCATTATTTGATCGCGCTCTGGAATCCGTTATTTCTAACCTTCGCTCTATGAAAGCACAAGCTTAGGAGTCGATGAAAAAGTGACGAGTTCGCCACCTTTTTTAAATAGCACTCTTTCCACGACTTCAACTAATTATTCTAGGTTTAAGGAAATAAAAAAATAAAAATTGTCACAAAAAGATTGATTAATCATATCAGGTCAGTACAATTTCTC
>CAYVSL010000035.1:0-30802 GCA_964454125.1 uncultured Kangiella sp. | reverse complement strand
GTAACTCGTAACTCGTAACTCGTAACTCGTAACTCGTAACTCGTAACTCGTAACTCGTAACTTTATACTATGACTTTGCAAAATGGAGTTTTATTTAGCGCTAATCAAGTGGCGTCCCCCCATTTTAACCAACGCCCAATCGATAGCGATATTTCACTATTGGTCATTCACAATATTAGCCTTCCTCCCGCAAGCTTTGGTGGGAGCTATGTGGAAGATTTTTTTTGTGGTCGATTAGATAGACATGGTCATCCTTTTTTCAAGCAGATTGCTGATGTCAAGGTTTCGGCTCATTTGCTGATCAAACGTGATGGGCAAATTGTCCAGTTTGTTAACTTTAATGAAGGGGCATGGCATGCCGGAATATCAGAGTTTGAAGGAAGTGAAAACTGTAACGATTTTTCCATTGGGATCGAACTGGAAGGGACCGACGATGTAGAATACACCGATAAACAATATACTCAGCTAGTTCGAGTTACAAAGCAAATCATACAGGCATACCCTAAAATTACCAGAGATAGGATCTGTGGCCATAGTGATATCGCTCCTCAAAGAAAAACAGACCCAGGCCCCTGTTTTGATTGGCGGAGATACCTTCATGCAGTGTAATGGATGGAATTTGACTGAATGGCCAATCCGTTAATTAATCTAGCTAATATCATGATAATTCGGGTATTATTCAGATAATCACTTTTCCTTATGGATTACAAATGACACTTATCAGCCTATTGCTCGTATTAGCTTTGGAATTTCATTTTAAACTAGGCAGCGAGTATCGTGATTTTACCTGGTTTAGCAAGGCTAGAAATTATTTAACCCATCTTTTTTCTGAGCAGGATTTTTTTGATTCGTGGGGTGGGGTAGCGATTATATTGCTTACGCCGGTGCTTGTTTTGTATGCTTTGGTGAGCCTGTTTGACGGATCTTTGTATTGGCTCGTTTTAATGTTAGTTTCTATTATTGTATTATTTTTATGCCTTGGACCTAAATCATTGGAGCAGTCTTTTAATGTTTATTTTGAATCCATGCAGCGTGATGATTTAGAAGCGGCATTTTTACATTTAGGTCAGTTACAACACAATAGTGAGAATGAGGATATTCCTGAAAATGACGAATTGGTGAGAGCTGCAACCAGAACAATATTGATTGAGAGTCAAAAACGTTACTTCGGTGTTATTGCTTGGTTCATATTTTTAGGGCCTCTCGGCGCTTTGTTTTATCGATTATCTTATCTTTACCGTGATTATTGTGTGACACAGGAATTTGACGAGCATTTACCTTTGATGAACCAATTAATCCACTGGATTGAATGGTTACCCGTTCGTTTGACTAGTTTGGCATTTTTGTTGACCGGTGATTTTGTCAATGGTTTTTACCGTATAAAAGACTACCTGTCAGATGCGGATGCCGACAATAATCAATTGATATCTGAAACAGGGATCGCCGCGTTAGGTCTGGAAATGGGCGTTAGTGGCGGTGATGTGGAAGAAAATCATCGAACTATCGCGATGGTTCGGCGTACCGTTATTATTTATGTGGTTGTTGCTGCTGTAATGGCGACCATTGCATAAGGGGTTGTTTCCTTCTTCTAGGTTTAACCGTCACTGCTTAATCGAACCCTTGATTGCCATCGCCAAAAACGATAGCAAGGCTAACTATTTAAATCATGCAGTATCGATTTAAACTAATCATAATACAAGTGTAAAAATGATCATTTTAAGTGAGGTTTAGGTATGACATATGAATATCACTATAGTTAGCATGGCTAATATTTGTAAAAACACTGGCGAAATGTTATCGTCGCTGCAATAAAAATGACTAACGATCAAAATCGTGGACTGTAATAGATGCTAACTGACTGTATTTATTGATTAAATATATATTCGTTAGGCTAAAAGCCAAACAAAATAGCACAACTGAGATTAGCTGCTATACTTTTGGGTTAAGTGCACCGTTTGTCCGAGAATAAGTCTTAATACAAGAGAATCACTATGTCAGAACACACTCATTCAGATACAGCCAATCCAGAAAAATTCAATACTGATATCGACCCGATAGAAACTCAAGAGTGGTTAGAAGCATTGGAAGCCGTACTTGAAGAAGAAGGCACGGACAGGGCGCATTATCTGTTAGAAAAACTGATCGACATGGCACGTCGCTCCGGTGCTCATTTACCTTATAGGGCAACTACAGCCTACTTAAATACCATTCCGACTTCTAAAGAGGCGCGTATTCCTGGTGATTTAGCGATGGAACAACGGTTGCGCTCGATCATTCGTTGGAACGCCATTGCTCTGGTATTGCAGGCGAGCAAAAAAGATAAAGAGCTGGGAGGGCATTTATCGAGTTTTGCCTCTTCAGCAACCTTGTATGATGTTGGGTTTAATCATTTTTTTAAAGCGACTAATGCCGATCAAGAAGGTGATTTAATTTATTTTCAGGGGCATTCGTCACCTGGCATTTATGCTAGGGCATTTCTTGAAGGCCGAATATCGGAAGATCAGATGAAAAATTTTCGTCAGGAAGTCGACGGTGAGGGTTTATCCTCTTATCCACATCCTTGGTTAATGCCTGATTTTTGGCAGTTTCCAACGGTTTCTATGGGGTTGGGTCCGATTCAGGCAATCTATCAGGCAAGGTTTTTAAAATATTTAAATGATCGCGAAATGTCGGATACATCAAAAAGAAAAGTCTGGGCATTTTTGGGTGATGGCGAAACTGATGAGCCTGAATCTTTAGGCGCTATTTCGTTGGCAGGAAGAGAGAATCTCGATAATCTGGTATTTGTTATCAACTGTAATTTGCAAAGACTCGACGGTCCGGTCAGGGGTAATGGCAAAATTATTCAGGAACTTGAAGGCGTTTTTCGTGGTGCTGGTTGGAATGTGATTAAGGTTATCTGGGGGCAATATTGGGATCCTTTGTTAGCCAGAGACGTTGACGGTAAGCTACTTAAAATTATGGAAGAAACTGTAGATGGCGAATATCAAAATTATAAATCTAAAGGCGGTAAATTTACCCGCGATAATTTCTTTGGTAAAGATCCTGCGCTGCTGGAGATGGTTGCCAACATGTCCGATGCTGATGTTTGGCGATTAAATCGTGGTGGTCACGATCCAACTAAAGTTTATGCCGCTTATCATGAAGCGGTTCACCACAAAGGACAACCAACGGTTATTCTAGCGAAAACCGTCAAAGGATACGGTATGGGAGAAAGTGGTGAAGGTAAAAACATTTCTCACCAGGTCAAAAAGATGAACTTGGATGCGCTCAAGCATTTTAGAAATCGTTTTAATGTGCCGATTGAAGATAAAGACCTAGAAAAAACCCCTTTTTATCATCCGGGAGAAGACAGTCCAGAAATAAAATACATGCGGGAGTGCCGCGGTGCACTTGGTGGTTACCTACCTGCAAGACGTAAACAATCAGACAGTCTTGCTATTCCACCGATAAAAACCTTTGAATCCATTACCAAAGGCTCAAATGGTCGCGAAATTTCTACCACAATGGCATTTGTTCGAATGCTTAATGTGTTGCTTAAAGATAAAGCATTGGCACCTCATATCGTGCCAATTATTCCCGATGAAGCGCGTACTTTTGGAATGGAAGGTATGTTTCGTCAGATTGGCATTTATTCATCCGTCGGTCAATTGTATGAACCCGTTGATTCTGATCAGTTGATGTATTACAGGGAAGATAAAAAGGGTCAAATCTTGGAAGAGGGTATCAATGAAGCGGGTGCTATGTCTTCTTGGATGGCTGCAGCAACCAGTTATTCAAGTAACAATTTACCCATGATCCCTTTTTATATTTTTTATTCGATGTTCGGATTTCAGAGGATCGGAGATTTAGCTTGGGCAGCAGGAGATATGCAAGCAAGAGGTTTTTTAATAGGTGCGACTTATGGACGTACCACATTAAATGGTGAAGGTCTGCAACACCAAGATGGCCACAGCCATCTGGTGGCATCCACTATTCCTAATTGCATCAGTTATGATCCGGCCTTTGGTTACGAAGTGGCGGTGATCGTGCGCGAAGGGATGCGTCGTATGTATCAGGAGCAGGAAAATGTTTTCTATTACGTAACAACTTTAAATGAAAATTACGTGCATCCAGAAATGCCGAAAAATAGCGAAGATGGCATTATTAGCGGAATGTATTTATTGCAATCAGCTCAACCCTCTAAAGCTAAAAAGAAACCGGTAACCGTGCAATTGTTAGGTTGTGGTTCGATACTCAACGAAGTCATCGCTGCAGCGGAATTATTGGAAAAAGATTTTAAAGTGGTTTCAGATATTTGGAGTGTTACTAGTTTTAACGAGTTAGCAAGAGACGGACAAAATGCCGATCGCGCTAATATGCTGGATCCGGAAGGTAAAGCGAAACAAAGTTATGTGGCAAGCTGCCTGACTGGTCATGAAGGACCTGTCATCGCTTCCACCGATCATGTTAAAGCTTACGCAGAGCAAATTCGGGCTTTTGTGCCGGGAGCTTATACGGTGCTTGGCACCGATGGTTTTGGTCGAAGCGATAGCCGAGAGAACTTGCGTCGATTCTTTGAAATTGATCGTTATTTTGTTGCAGTCGCGGCGCTCAAGGCCTTGGCCGATGAAGGTAAAATACCAGTCAAGCATGTGAGTAAAGCGATCAAACTTTACAATATCGATATCAATAAACCCAATCCGTTATTCAGTTAAGGTTGGGTGCAACGGTTCAGCTTACCTCTAAAATTCACCATTTGTGCGTTTAAAAATGGTTATATAGATGAGTATGCTCACATTTTATGCCTTAAACTGACCCATTTTAGCGGCAATCCGAATAGTGACAGGACCAATAAACAGCCAGTGGAATAGATATAAGCTGGGGAGAATAAAATGACTGATTTAATACAAGTAAAAGTGCCCGACATCGGTGACGCCGATGGCGCTGATGTTATTGAAGTATTGGTGGCGGTTGGTGATAAGGTTGAAAAAGAAAGCCCCTTGATTGTACTGGAAACAGACAAAGCAACAATGGAAGTGCCTTCAAGTCATGCTGGGATTGTGAAACGTCTTTCGGCCGCAGTTGGTCAACAGGTCTCGAACGGTGATTTGATTTTAGAATTATCTACGGAGGCTCATTCTGAAGAAGTGGCAGGTAATATTAGTGCCGAAGAAGGAGCGATACAAAATTCGGAAGAGGTTATTGAAAGCGTATCAACTAATGGTGTTTCTGAGCCAATTAAAACAGTCGAAAGTCCATTGGAAGCCACACCGTCAGAAACGATTGATATTGTTGTACCAGATATCGGTGATGCCAGCGATGTTGATGTGATAGAAGTTTTAATTGCCGAAGATCAAACGGTGGATAAAGAACAGGCTTTAATTGTACTAGAGACAGATAAAGCCACCATGGAAGTACCCAGTTCTGACAGCGGAAAAGTGATACAAGTTCTAGTTAAAGTGGGTGATAAGGTTTCACAAGGTGATGTGATCGGAAGGTTGATTGTTAATGTCGATGATTCTGTCAAACCGGCACCCAAAGGGCTATCAAAAGCAACTCATGTTGCGCCAGTTGTGGGTGCCGATAATGCAGCCAGTGTTGTGAGCAATATTAGTAAAGACTCTCCAGTACCCGATCATCCGCATATGAAGAAAAAACGCTCTGATAACCTTGTTCATGCAAGCCCTTCGGTTAGACGTTTTGCCCGAGAATTAGGGGCGGATCTTTCGAAAGTCAATGGAACAGGTATTAAATCTAGGATCGTAAAAGATGATGTACAAAAGTATATTAAATTTGAACTTTCCAGACCGAAAGCCACTGCGGCTACTGGTGTGTTATCGATGCCCGAAATGCCGAAAGTTGACCACGCCAAATGGGGAGAGGTTGAGAGCTTAGCTTTAACCCGTATTCAAAAGATTAGCAGTGTCAATTTACATCGTAACTGGATCACTATTCCGCATGTGACTCAGCATGAAGATGCCGATATCACCGAGCTGGATACCTTTCGAAAAGCGATGAAAGATGAGGCGATGAAGGCTGGTACTCGGTTGACACCTTTAGCTTTTATTATGAAAGGACTGGTGCATACACTCAAAGTCTTTCCCAAATTCAATGCCAGTTTAGACAATGACGGCGAGAGTTTGATTTTAAAACATTACTATCATATTGGCGTTGCTGTTGAAACACCTGATGGTTTAACCGTTCCGGTCATTCGCAATGTTGATCAAAAAGGAATTTACCAACTTGCAGATGAGCTTGGTGAAATGAGTGCAAAAGCCAGAGAAAAGAAATTGGGCGCCAATGACATGCAAGGTAGTAGTTTCACTATTTCATCTTTGGGTGGTATAGGTGGCACCGCTTTTTCACCTATTGTGAAATGGCCCGATGTGGCTATTTTGGGGCTTTCCCGAAATAAAATGCAGCCAGTGTGGAACGGAAAAGAGTTTGAACCTCGACTTATGTTGCCAATGTCTTTATCCTACGACCACCGAGTGATTGATGGGGCCGATGCGGCAAGGTTTGTCGTGTATTTAGCGGCTACTTTGAAGGATATCAGACGGGTATTGTTGAATTAGTTTGGTCATATTTGTTTCGGAAGACGTTGCAAGTATATCCATGTACGCTTCGCTGTGGGATCCCTGCCACAGAGGCTTCCTCCACAAACATCAAATTGGCTTTGTCTAGGTTAATGTTGTGAATACAGTGGGTATAAAAATAATCCACACTAATGCGAGATTAAATATGAGTGATATTCAAGCACAAGTTTTAGTGATTGGCGCCGGTCCTGGCGGATATACGGCGGCATTTAGAGCCGCAGATTTAGGCTTAAATGTTGTTTTAATTGAAAAATATGCGACTTTAGGTGGTGTCTGCCTGAATGTGGGGTGTATTCCGTCAAAAGCATTATTGCATTCGGCTAAAGTCATTGACGAAGCGAAGAGCATGGAAAAACATGGTGTTTCTTTCGGTGAGCCAAGCATTGATATTGATAAAATTCGAAGCTATAAAGACGGCGTTGTTAGTCAACTTACCAAAGGACTGGCGGGTATGGCAAAAATGCGTAAAGTTCAGGTGGTGCAGGGAACGGCGTCATTTACCTCTCCTAGTTCGGTTAACGTCGTAACGACTGACGGAACTCAAACGGTCAATTTTGAAAATTGTATTATCGCCGCTGGTTCCAGAGTGGTTCAATTACCATTTCTTCCAGATGATGAACGTATTATCGATTCGACAGGTGCACTGGAACTAAAAGATATCCCTGAAAAAATGTTAGTCATAGGAGGCGGAATTATTGGTCTAGAAATGGCAACCGTTTATCGAGCACTTGGCGCAGGAATTTCAATTGTTGAAATGTTTGACCAACTAGTGCCCGCTGCTGATAAAGATGTGGTCAAAGTTTTGCATCGATATGTCAAAAAACAATATGCCAGTATCATGCTCGAAACTAGGGTCACTAACGTTGAAGCCAAAAAAGATGGCCTGTGGGTGACTTTTGAAGGTAAAAAAGCACCCAAAGAACCACAGCGATATGATCGTATTTTATCCGCTGTTGGCCGTAGGCCTAATGCTGACCGATTAAACCTTGAAGCAGCAGGTGTTCAGGTGAATGAACAAGGATTTATTTCGGTCGATAAACAGTTAAAAACCAATGTCGCTAATATTTATGCAATCGGCGATTTAGTCGGCCAGCCGATGTTGGCCCACAAAGCGACTCATGAAGCGCACGTTGCGGCAGAAGTTATTGCCGGTAAAAAACATGCCTTTGAACCTCAATGTATACCGAGTGTCGCTTATACGGATCCTGAACTTGCTTGGGTTGGACTTACAGAAAAAGAAGCCAAAGCCAAGGGGATCGAGTTTTCAGTGGGTACGTTCCCTTGGGCTGCTAGTGGGCGGGCGATTGGGGTTGGTAGAACAGAAGGATTTAGCAAGACATTGTATGACAAAAATCATCGTATTATTGGCGCTGCCGCTATCGGCGTTAATGCTGGTGAATTGATTGCTGAAATGGGGTTAGCCATTGAAATGGGCTGTGAAGCTGAAGATATTGCTTTGACAATACATGCTCATCCAACGCTTTCAGAATCCTTTGCATTTTCCGCAGAAGCTTACGAGGGGACTTGTACTGATTTACCGCCTGCCAGGAAGAAGATATAATTTTTAAAAGCTTAAGAGTAACCGTTAAACTAAATTAATCAGTTGAATCACTCTTTCCACGACTTCAACTGATTATTTTAAACAAATGACTTTATATTTCACGTTATATTTTGGCTAGGACAGCAAAATAATCATTATTCTAGAATGATTAACCTTTCAGTACCATTACCCCGGGTATCCAACTCTTTTTGAACTGTTTGGTGGCGGCCAGAGATTCTTTATTTTCATCAATATACTTGAAATTGGTTAACCCTATTTCAATGATGTCTTGATCAGATAACAAGTGTTCGGTAATTGCCTGTTGGTTAACGTAAGTGTGGTTAGTGCTATCTAGATCGACCACAAAATAAATAAATGATCCATCTTTCAATTCCTTAATTTCAATTTTAGCATGCTGCTGACTGACAGAAGGATCGTCCAGATAGATATCGTTTTTTACCGAGCGGCCGATGGTTAATCCTGAGCCGGTGATTTTGAACTTATTGACCGTTGTATCATTTTGGTATTGTATTAAAGCAGGCATTTTGTTGGTTTTATCTATTCAATGTTCGTTTATACTACACCATATTAACCGTTCCTAATAACTACCCGGAAAATAATTGTGAAAATTGAGAAAGATAAAGTCGTACAATTTACCTATAAAATGACCGATACGGATAATAATATTTTAGAAGATTTTACCGATATGATGCCGATGGCATACCTTCATGGGCATGGCGGATTACTATTGGGGTTGGAGAATGCAATGGAAGGACATTGGGCTGAAGATCAATTTGAAGTCACTCTTGAGCCAGAAGATGCCTACGGATTACTCAAAGAAAATCAACAACAAAAAATTCCGATGAAGCATTTACAGGGGGCCAAAAAATGGAAAAAAGGTATGCTGGCAATGGTGCATACCGAACAGGGAAATAAGCGCGTTACCGTAGTTAAACCGGGTAGATTTATGGTGTTGGTTGATTTTAACCACCCGTTTGCAGGCAAAGCACTTAAGTTTATTATTAAGGTTGTGAATGTCAGAGAAGCGAGCAATGAAGAAATAGCTCATGGGCATGCTCATGGTAAGGGCGGGCATCATCATTAAAAATGGGTTAGTCGGTACGGTTATTATTTTAGGATTAACGGGAGTGATTTTTACCCATTTTTCAGTTCCTTAAAGATCAGGGGGAAATTTCCAGATAGATCGTTGCAAGCTTAGCTAAAAAATTAACTCTTGCAACCAACTATGGGTATACATACAATGCTGGAATTCTTCCCGGAGTATACACTGAGACTCAATATGTCAGAAAAAATCAAACTCAAATTTGCGAGTATGGCCATTCATGGTGGACAACATCCAGACCCTTCCACGGGTGCCGTTATGCCACCGATTTATCAGACTTCAACCTATGTTCAAGAAGCGCCTGGTGAACATAAAGGCTTTGAATATTCCCGTAGCCAAAATCCAACTCGTTTCGCTTACGAGCGATGCATCGCGGCATTAGAAAATGGTCGTCGTGGATTTGCATTTGCATCGGGAATGGCCGCCACAGCAACCATTTTAGAGCTTGTCAGCAGTGGCGAGCACGTGATTGCTATGGATGATTTGTATGGTGGTACTTTTCGATTATTTGACAAGGTTCGAAAACGTAGCGCCGGAATTGAATTTGATTTTGTTGATCTTTCTGATCTCGATGCACTTAGATCTGCAATTAAGCCCAATACCAAAATGATTTGGGTAGAAACTCCCACCAATCCCATGCTTAAGCTGGTTGATTTAAAGGCTGTCGCAAGTATTGCCAAAGAACTTGGCATTATTGCCGTGGCTGATAATACTTTCGCCACCCCCTTTAATCAGCGACCCATTGATTTCGGTTTTGATATTGTTATGCATTCAGCGACTAAATACATTAATGGTCATTCCGATATGGTCGGTGGCGTCGCAGTCGTTGGCGACAATGAGAATCTTGCCAATGATTTAGCCTTCTTGCAAAATTCAGTAGGTGCGATCGCTGGACCTTTTGACAGTTATTTGGCGCTTCGAGGGCTAAAAACCATCGCGCTGCGAATGAGAACCCATAACGAAAATGGTATGAGGATTGCTCAGTGGTTAACGGCTCATCCAATGATTGAACAGGTTTATTATCCAGGATTAAATTCACATCCTCAATCAGAACTGGCTGCTGAGCAAATGACTGGATTTGGCGGAATGATCTCAATAGTGGTGAAAGGCGGTTTAAACAAAGCCAGTCAATTTATGCAAAATTTAAAACTATTTGCATTGGCGGAGAGTTTAGGTGGAGTCGAGAGTTTAGTTAATCATCCCGCAATAATGACTCATGCTTCGGTACCCAAAGAAATACGTAAAAAACTGGGGATTACTGATAGCTTGGTACGATTATCGGTGGGCGTCGAAGATGTCGAAGATCTGATTGAAGATATTCGCAGTGCATTAGATAAGATTTAATTTCAACTGATTTTTTAGTCAATGATTTCTCACAGATGAGATTTATTTTTTGTTCGGTATCGCCTTTGCTGAGGCAATGACGGATTGTTCGCTGGCTTCGCTCTTTGTTTCTAAAGAAAGTGATGTCTGGCTAATTTGAGATGGTTTGGCATTCGGGTGTTTTCCCTGCAAGTAGTAGGCAAAAGCAATAATTTTTGCTACTGCAAGGTAGAGAGTTTCAGGAATTTCATCGCCGAGTTCCAATCGAGTTAAAACATCGATCAGCAATGGATCATAGTGAACATGAACATCATTTTCTTGTGCTAATGCCACAATTTGCTCTGCTAGCAGTCCATCACCTTTAGCAATGAGTTGGGGAGTATTGACTCCATCATATTTGAGCGCTGCGGCTTTTTTTATCAAAGGTGACGGTGAATTTTTGTATCGATTTTTCATACGTGGGAATCAATTAATTGTTCGCTATCATTTAGCAATCGCTCAGGGATCTTTCCCTGACTACCCTCAAGTTTGTCAATGTCGACTCCTGCCGTAAAAAGGGATTTTTTCAATAGCGGTAAATATTGATTAATTAACTGAGCGGTTTGTTGAGATTGAGCAAAAAAATGAGTTGAAACTCGCTCATTTTCGAGTTCAACCTGTGCGAACATTGGTCCCAGAGGTTCTAGGTCAAAACGTACAACGACTTTCCAGCGCTTAACTTTTTTCCCTGTTTGGTTGGTTTCAGAGTGTTCAAATAAGATTTCAAAAGAATCAATTTCGGTGTTGTTTTTAAGCGGTAAATCGATCAAAATTTGATGCAGATTGGGTGCGTCATTTTTTAAGCTAAGTAGTTGATTCGACTCGATTTGAGAGATAATGTTTTTGACTTCTGTTGATAATTCGATGGCTTGCTTAACTAGTATTTGTTGTTCAAGTATTTGCGCTTTTGTTTGAGTCGTGATCTTGCCTGCTGTGTTGATTGATTGTTGCTGTGACGCTATAGATTTTATCTCGGCCGATGCATTAGTCGGAGTGGCAATCGGTGGTTGGCTTTGATTGCTCTGAGGTTGTTTAATCGGGTTGATGATTGTTTCAAGAGTTGATCTTATTTTCATCAATTGCAATTTCAGGTCATTAGTTGGATTTGTTGGAGTTAACGTTTTTGCGATTGGTTTGGGAATTGACGTTGGCTTATCGGCCTTAGATTTTTCAGTTTTTTTTTGTTTTATCAATCGCTCAGCTTTTGGATATTCTGTTGCGCTCTTGATTTGCAGGTCATATTTTGTCGATTGATTGGTTGAAGCCTCTACTTGTTTTGCCAGATTTTTTTCTAGTAGGTGTCCGCTGTTTTCGACCCTTTGTTTGATTTCTATAGCACTGTGTTTAACCGGTTTTTGGATCATTGACATCAAATATTTGATTTGTTTTTGTAGTTTTATTTGCAACGGATTGGAAGAGGTGGTTTCGGATAGAATATTAGCTATCTTATTGATATTACTTAGGTGTTTAGCAATTGGAAGTTGTTTTGAAAAATGGTTCTTCAATATCAGTTTGGCAGCATTGGTAACGGTTATTGGGTCTTCCGTTATTTGGTTGGTTGGTGTTGTTCTTGATGTTTTCGAAGACGATAAGAGGTTAGGTGTTGCGATAGAAGTACGTTGGGAAGCGCTGGTTCGGGATGCTGCGATCTGAGAGTCTGCGATTCGATGTTGGTTAATTTTGCTGCCAGAATTTTTGCCGGTTACCGTGTCAATATTGGATAGGGCGCTCTGTTGTCGTTTTATAGGTAAGCCTTCTATTTGCGATTGTCTTGTGGTTGAAAAATCAGCATCGGTGTTGACTGATTTTGGCGATATTGATGGCTGGGATTTTGGCTGGCCAAGTTGTAATATTTGTTCGGATAAAAATTTTGAAGTTTGGAATATGACTGTTTTTGTTAGCGGAATGTTCGTCTTGCTGGAAATGGTTTGACTAAGTTGTAGTTGAACTTGTTGATTATTAACGGACAAAGACAGCTTAGCGTTGTTTGGGCTAATATTTTTAAATAGTATTGCCATTTTTATCGGCAATTGAAGGTCTAAAGATCTGGTTTCAGAAGAGAGCTTTAGTAAAACCCCTTGGCTTTGGCTTAAAATCAGTTTTTCGATTAGCAAAGGTTTATTGGTAAGTGTGTTGATTAGTTGCAGTACTTTTGGGTCTAGGCTATTTAAATGCCCCTTACTTGTGCCCATATCGTTTGGCGTAATCTGCACAATATTGTCCTACATCAATGGTAAATAAGCTTTCTTTCATATAGTATAGCCGCTGTTTTCTCGCTCCGCATTTTTCAGGCAAAAGAGACTCAAAATTTGCAGCAAAAGCTTGATAGTCAATTAAATGTACAAAATTTAACCGTTTTTCGGTCGGAGTTACCGCTATTTGAGCCGGTCAGCTTTAGCATGAAAGCGGGTGATGCGATCCAGATCAGTGGTACTAATGGCTCCGGCAAAACTTCTCTTTTAAGGTGTTTGTGTGGTTTAAGCCATCGCCATGAAGGCTTCATTAGCTGGAATGGGTGCAACATTGATGAGGATAAGATTGGATTTTACGCACAGCTTCTTTATATTGGGCATTCGCTCGGATTAAAACCGAAATTAAGCATCGAACAAAACTTGGATTTTTATCAGCAACTAAGATTTCCAAAAGATGAAGATAGCCTTATACAGGCACTCGAACAACTGAAGATCGGGGCCTACCATGACGAGTTAGTGGGAAACCTGTCTGCGGGCCAAAAACGCCGGGTCGCGCTTGCTAGGATATTATGTGAACCAGTGAGTTTATGGGTGTTAGATGAGCCGATGGTAGCTTTGGATGTTGATGGGCAACATTGGTTGGAAAATACCTGTAATCGGCACCTCAGTAATGGTGGGTTGATCATTTTAACTTCCCACCAGACGATTGAGGGGATCAACGGTTTGACCGAATTTCGTCTCAAGGAAACCCATTGGAAAGAAACCTATTCATTAAAAGAAGGTGAGGTATGAGCGGTCTACTCACTTCATTAGTCAAGAGGGAGATTTCCGTAGTTTTACGCAGTCAATCGGAATTTGTTTATCCATTGGCCTTTTTTGTCATCGTCACCAGCCTGTTCCCCTTGGCGATTACTCCGGACCCCGTACAACTGGCTTTTCTGGCACCTGGAATTATTTGGGTTGCCGCCTTACTCAGTATTTTATTGTCCTTAAATGGTTTTTATCAGGCTGACTATGAAGAAGGTGGATTAGAGCAATTATTGCTGGCTGGCGTTTCCGGTTCAAATATTGTGATTGCAAAAAGTGTGGCTAACTGGTTGGTCACCGGACTGCCGCTAGTGATTGTCGCGCCATTGATTGGAGTGTTGTTTCATATGGATGCACAGGCGAATGGTATTGCTATGCTAAGCTTGTTTTTGGGGACACCAACGCTTTGTTTGATCGGCTCAATCGGTATGTGCCTGACTTTAGGGCTGAGAAATGGTGGAGTGTTGCTGACTTTGTTAGTTTTACCTCTATTTATACCCGTTCTTATATTTGGCACTTCAGCGATCCGGGCGGTTGCGATAGATGTAGACTATAGTGGTCAATTTGCGATGTTGGGAGCATTGTTAATTTTGAGTATAATGCTTGCACCTATCGCTGGAGCGGCAGCAATGAAAATATCGATTGACTAGTGATCTATCTATGACTGTTTGATCACGATATTGGCTCCTGTCGCTTGAAATATATACCCCCATTTAGCTGTTTGCTAACGGGAGATTCATTTTAGATTTGAATTATTTGGAAAATATTATGTGGACCTGGTTTTATCAATTAGCCTCACCTAAGTGGTTTTTTGAAATTTCAAATACGTTATTACCTTGGTTTAGAGTGATAACTTTAATTTTAATCGTTGCTGGATTGGTGCAAGGACTATTGATTTCTTCGATTGATGAAGAGCAGTTCCATACTGTTCGAATCATGTATGTCCATGTACCATCAGCCTATTTGTCGATGTTTATCTATGTGCTTATGGCCGTTGCTGGTGGTATTGGTTATATTTGGCGAATTAAAATGGCCTATATTATTTCCGTGAGTTGTGCGCCTGTGGGTGCTATTTTTACTTTGCTGGCATTAATTACGGGCTCTTTGTGGGGCAAGCCTGATTGGGGCACATATTGGATATGGGATGCAAGGTTAACCTCATTCTTGATATTGCTCTTTTTATATCTCGGTTATATGGCGTTGCATAACGCATTTGATGATTTAAAGTCGGCGGACAGGGCATCGGCGGTATTGGCCTTAGTGGGACTGGTTAACATTCCTATTATCCATTTTTCGGTAGAATGGTGGAACACGCTTCATCAAGGAGCAACCATCAGTAAGCTAGGGAAACCATCTCTAGACAGTGACATGCTTGCGGCGTTATTAATAATGATCGTTGCGTTTCAGATGTATTTTTTTACTGTTTTGATGCAAAGGGTGAGAGCTGAAATTTTATTGAGAGAAAAATTATCGGGCTGGGTTAGAGCATTGATTGCAAAATAATTGATAAACCAAAGTAGGGCATTATGTATTTTAGCCGTTTTGCGGAATTTATAGAGATGGGTGGACGAGGTTCTTACATCTGGTGGTCTTATGGGAGCGTTTTTATTGCTTTGAGTGTCTATTATATTTACTCAAAAAGAAAGACTAAAAATATTCAACAAGAATTAATCAAATTTTATAAAAGAATGAATTCTCGTAGTCAAACGACTAGCGAAAATAAAGAGGTATAGTTATGGCGATGAAACCCCTTAGAAAAAAAAGGTTAACAGCCATTATTTCCAGCGTCATTGGTGTTGCAGTGGTGGTTGGTTTGGTACTTTTCGCCAGTGAACAAAAAATGAATTTGTTTATAACGCCGACTGAAGTGCTGGCCGGTAAAGCACCCGTTGATCGGATATTTAGAATTGGTGGCTTGGTTAAAAAAGGTAGTGTTACGCGCAGCAAAACCGAACTATTGACGGAGTTTCTTGTGACCGATATGGTTGCAGACGTTAAAGTGACTTACGACAAAATCATGCCGGATCTATTCCGAGAAGGGCAGGGGGTTGTTGCCATGGGCAAAATGAATGCTGAAGGCGTTTTTGTTGCCAGTAATATTTTGGCAAAACATGATGAAGAATATAAAGCGCCTGAAGTGTTAGATGCACTCGAACGTGCTGGTCATCCGGTAAAAAAAACTGAGTTTGATAGTTCGGGGCCGAAATAATCATGCACGCAGAGTTCGGTAATTATCTGTTAGTATTTGCGTTCGCTATTTCGATTTGTTTGGGTATATTTCCTTTAGTTGGAACCTTTACCAAACAGTTGTCGTTGGTTTATACTGCAAAGCCTTTGGCTGTTCTTTTTTTCGTCACTTTATTGGGCAGTTTTGTTTGTTTGGCCTATGCCTTTTTTGTTGATGATTTTACCATCGCCTATGTTGCACAAAACTCCAATTCATTATTGCCTGATCGTTATAAAATTTCTGCTGTCTGGGGGGCGCATGAAGGATCCTTTTTACTTTGGATATTAATATTTTCAGGTTGGACTTTGGCGGTAGCCTTAACCGGTAAAAACCTACCGAGATTGAGCCATGCACGAATTCTTTCTGTGCTTGGCATGATCGGTTGTGGCTTTGTTTCATTTTTATTATTTACCTCTAACCCTTTCGAGCGAACTTTACCCTTTTATCCGATTGATGGCACAGATCTTAATCCACTATTACAGGATTTTGGTTTGATTATTCATCCGCCCTTGCTTTATATGGGGTATGTTGGATTCGCTATTTCTTTCGCTTTTGCGATCACGGCATTGATTGAAGGCGAATGGAATGCAACCTGGGCACGCTGGACTAGACCTTGGACAATCGCTGCATGGTCCTGTTTAACCCTAGGTATTATGCTTGGAAGTTGGTGGGCCTATTATGAGCTCGGTTGGGGAGGATGGTGGATGTGGGATCCGTCAGAGAATGCTTCCTTTATGCCATGGTTAAGTGGTACGGCATTAATGCATTCACTAGCCGTAACTGATAAGCGAAACTCGTTTAAAGGGTGGACGCTTGGGTTATCATTAGCCACATTTTCATTGAGTTTATTAGGCACATTTCTAATACGTTCTGGGGTCTTAACTTCGGTCCATGCATTTGCTAACGATCCGACTCGTGGCCGTTTTATTTTGTTTTTTCTGGCACTCGTTATTGGTAGTGCTTTGATATTATTTTTATTTCGCTCAGGCAAAGTAAAAACTAAAGCAAACTTCTCAGAATTTTCTAAAGACATGTTTTTGTTACTCAATAATGTACTCTTTATCAGCGCCACCTTTATTGTATTGTTTGGTACATTATATCCTTTGTTTGCTGATGCCATGGGTAAAAAAATATCAGTTGGCGCGCCTTATTTTAATAGTATTTTCCCAATACCAATGGTTGCTATATTTATTTTATTAGGCATCGGGCCTTTACTGAATTGGAAAAAACACTCGTTTTTTAAACTGAAGAATGCATTATTAAAGATTGGTATCTTATCTGTATTGTTAAGTTTAGTCAGCATTTGGCTATTAGGCAGTTTTTACCTTTGGGTGTTTGTTGGTTTGCTGCTCGCTTTATGGGTCGGGTTAAATAGTTTTTATCATTTAGCCATTGTTACCCGCTTAAAACAAGGAATGATTGCTAAGTTCGTTAGTTTAAATCGAGCAACCATTGGAATGACATTGGCTCATCTTGGGGTGGTCATTCTTTTAGCGGGTGTAGTTTTGACTTCATATTACAGTGTTGAAAGGGATTTGAGAATGGCAGTAGGGGAGTCTCAAAAAATTGCAGGATATGATTTTAGAATGACTCATGTTAAGAGGTTTGATAAGGAAAATTACGAGGCCACTCAAGTAACTTTCGACATATATCAAGAGGGTGTTTTACATCTAACTTTAAAGCCCGAAAAAAGAATTTATTTTGCTGCTAGACAAACCATGACTGAGGCCGATATTGACGCCACTTTATTTAGAGATCTGTATATTGCTCTTGGAGAGCCTCTTGATCCTACTGGAAAAATATGGTCAGTTAGAATTTACGTAAAGAGGTTTATTCGTTGGGTGTGGCTTGGGCCTCTACTAATGGGGATAGGTGGTTTTATATCAATATTGGATAAGCGTTATCGAAAAAGGCGATCAAAAAAGACTTTGGAACCGTTGCAACAGCAAGATGATTCACCGCTGAAAAAACAAGCACGGGCAACCCGTTAACATGGAAAATAACAATAATTGGTTAAAACCATTTATCTCATTAAGCATTTTTGTTTTATTTGTGGTGGTTTTTTATTTTTTGATTGGTCAGGATAAAACGGAATTACCTTCTCAGTTAATTGATAGACCTGCACCTAATTTTTCGGTTAGAAATTTATTAAACAAAGAGCGGGTGCATAGTCAGGAGGACTTTAAAGGAAAGATAACTTTGTTAAATGTATGGGCGAGCTGGTGTCCTTCCTGCTATACAGAACATCCTTTTTGGCAAGAGTATGCGAAAAATCCAGATGTCCAGCTAGTTGGTTTAAATTATAGAGACAAAGAGCAAAAAGCACTCCGTTTTTTGCACGAACAAGGCAATTTTTATCAATGGAATTTGTTTGATGAGAATGGACGGTTGGGGATCGAGTTTGGCGTGTACGGCGCACCGGAAACCTTTATCATTGATCATAAAGGCATGGTGAGGTATCGACATGTTGGGGTGGTCAGTCCACAAGTTTATCAAAATTTGTTTTTGCCTCTTATTGAAAAAATAAAAAAGGGATTTTAGTGTATGCCTGAATTGATGCAAATTAAATATTTATTGGCCAAATCGATTTTATTATCGTTCTCGATATTAGTCGCATTTAATAGTATGGCGACCATTGATATATATGAATTTGAAGATGCTAATCTTTCTTCCAGATTTCGGCAGCTTACCTATGAATTAAGATGTCCTAAATGTCAAAATCAAAATCTTGCGGATTCTAATTCAACACTGTCATTGGACTTAAAACAAATTATTTACGAAAAGCTTAAAGCGGGTGAAACGGACCAACAAATTCTAAATTTTATGAAACAGCGATACGGTGAATTTATATTATTCAAACCGGAAATGAGCAGCAGTAATGCTTTTCTTTGGGCTGGCCCAGTCATTTTTTTAATTCTTTTTATCGTGTTTTTTCTAAAGTGGTATTCCAATAATCGAGTACTAGAAGATGAATGACTTTTGGGTTGCCGTAGCCATTAGCTTAATGGCTAGTATGGTTTATATTGGGTTTAGCGTATCTCAGTCATTTTTTTCCTTTAATGATGGTAGAGACGACAAATCTAAAAATCACAACCGATCCCTTTTCTTTGTACCAATCATCGTTCTTATGCTAGTACCTATAGGTTATTTTTATTTAGGCAACGCCAAAAAACAGAGTGATTGGCAATCTTCCGTTCAAAAAATGGATCAAATTCAGTCGGGTAATAAGGCTTCAATTGAGCAAAGTGATATTCAGGATTTGGTTTTAGCGCTTCGTAGTTCGATTGCTCAAGAGCCACAAAATGGTCAGTTATGGTTTATGCTAGCTGAAAGTTATTTTCAATTGAGAATGGTTGACTTGGCAGATGCCGCGATGCAAAAAGCGCTCAAAATTGAGTCACGACCAGATTGGTTTGTTGCTAATGCACAAATTCTATCGATGCGATCCAGTGCTTCAGATATTTCTAAATCGATTAATTTGTTACAAAAAGCTTTGTCTATTCAACCAGAACATCAAAGTGCGCTGCTCACTTTGGGTTTTGTCTATTTTCGACAACAACAATTTGAATTTGCGATAAAATCTTGGCAGAGATTATTAGCTCAACTTGAAATCTCTGGTAGCGATACTCGTACTATACAAAGGCAAATTGACTTCGCTCGGCAACGACTAGGTGCCCAAAAAAGTCAAAAGTCCGACTAATGAGTGCCCATTTTATTAGTTTAATTACTTGAATAATATAAATTTGTATACTTTGACACAATTAATAGTTGCATAATTTTGCTTGCTAGTGCATCTTTAATCTTATGGAGAGCCAGTTACTTGGTTAACCTGTAGACGGGTAGTATTTAGACTCAGATCATGATCAATAAAAACCTGAATTCAAAAATACTGCAGTTGTACGTCATTGGTAGAACATATTACTTTTAAGGGCTGTAACAATTAACTTTTTTCTCAGTCCTTAGAGTAACCTGATACATGTTAGGTTTTTAACTTAAATTTAAGAAACGGAGAATAACACTCATGAAAAAACTAATTAAGATAGCGACAACTGTTGGCTCTTTATTGTTCGCAATAATGTACATCAACACTGCTTCTGCTGATGTCAATCCATTCGCTCAAATTGATCAAGTTCAAACAGTTGTTCACGATGATGGCAAGTGTGGTGATAAGAAAGATAAAAAGTGTGGTGAAGGTAAAGATAAAAAGTGCGGCGAAGGTAAATGCGGCGACAAAAAAGGCAAAAAGAAAGGCAAATGCGGCGACAAAAAAGGCAAAAAGAAAGGCAAATGCGGCGAAGGTAAATGTGGCGATAAATAAGCAACATTTTTGTTAATTTGTTGAGTCCTCCAAGTTGGAGGACTCGTTTCAAATTGTCTAATCAGGTGATGACTGGTATTCCGTGATGGAACAATGTTATCACCTGATTTTTTTGCCTTAAATAAGGTTAAAAATTTAACAACGACGGTTTTGCGGTATAGTTCTGCGTATAGTACGTCACTAGATATTGATGGAGCAACACTCTTGTATTGGTTTAAACTGACCTTGTTACTCTTAATCGTTACGATCACTGGTTGTGCTACCACGGGCTCAAATCCAAGTGACCCATGGGAAGGTTGGAACCGTAAGGTTTATAGTTTCAATAAAGCGATGGATAACGCCATTTCAAGACCAATTACTGTGGGATATAAAGCGGTGACTCCTGATGTTGTGGAAACCGGAGTGAGTAATGTTTTCAGTAATTTATCGGATGTGCCAAACTTTCTCAATAATTTGTTACAAGGAAAGCCAACTGATTCGATGTCCGATCTGGCTCGATTTATTATTAATTCTACTTTGGGGATTGTTGGTCTATGGGATCCAGCTTCAAGTATGGGTTTGCAAAAGCATGATGAGGACTTCGGTCAGACTTTAGCCACTTGGGGAGTCGGTGATGGTCCGTATGTCATGTTGCCGTTGTTAGGTCCGTCGACACTTAGAGATACTATGGCTTACCCGGTTAATTCCGGGACTGATTTGATTAATCAGATAGATCATATTCCAACCAAAAATCAAATCAAGATTTTAGAGCTATTAGATAGGCGCTCTGCGCTGTTTTCTCTGGAAGAGCAGCTTGAGTCTGCATCAGATGAGTATGCATTTGTTAGAGATGTCTGGTTGCAGAACCGTCAATATAAGATTTTTGATGGTGAATTACCATTAGATGATGACTTCGAGTGTGAAGAGGAAGATGAGGAAGAGTGTGACTTTTAACAATAATTGAGTAGATCGAAAATATTTGACCCATAGCCAGATGTATTTTCATTTTCAGTCAAACCCGTGCTGGGTCTACATTTTGAGGCAACACGGGGATATGTCTCTATTTTACGTCAATCATAGTGCCAGCAATTTCAAATAACCCGTCGCCAATATCTTCCACTCGAATGACCTCAAAAGATGCACTCAAAACCGCTAGGTTACTTTTCTCAGAACTTATATTAACATTAAGTGTTTGATTTATTTTGAATTTTTCACTGGTAGTAAACATGGCGCCATCGCCACTCAAGTTCCTACCGATCCCTTCGAAAACATTTCCTGTGATTGGATCGGTGATTTTAACTTTGGCATTTACAAACATACGAATGAAGTTTCTTTTTTCGCTATAGTCGTTATCCATTGATGGCATGTGTGGCCCCTTTTGTTTTTTATGTGATAAAAAATTTGATTATTTTAGGTTCAAAGTTCAAATTCAGACCTAATTAAAGAAGAATCATGGCTGAATGATATTGTTTCGAACAATATTAGAAAATAAATAGGAAATGGTCAATTAAAATACTAACTAATGGTTGCCTGGATATTAATCAGTAGTATGCTATGGGCATAGAGTCATCAACATTGTACTGGAAGTAGAAAAGCATGGATACAGCCTTCAAAACACTCAGCAGCGCTAGTAAATTAAAAAGTATCTTGGTCATCGATGATGAGGCTATTGTTAGAGAAAGCATGGCCATTTATCTTGAGGACAGTGGTTACAACGTGATCCAAGCCGTAGATGGTAAGCAAGGCATTGCTTTATTCTGCGAGTTTCAACCCAATTTAGTGTTGTGCGATCTAAGAATGCCAGAGATGGACGGTATGACCGTACTGGCAAAAATAAGTGTATTAGCGCCGGAAACACCCATTATTATCATTTCCGGGGCTGGTCAAATTAATGATGTGGTTGAAGCGCTTAGGTTGGGGGCTTTGGATTATTTAGTGAAACCCATCACCGATATGGCTGTTTTGGAAAATGCCGTGCAAAATGCTTTGCATCGAAGTTATTTAGAAGTTGAAAATCAAGCCTATAAAGATGAACTTGAAGTTGCTAACCGGGAACTTCAGAAGAATCTGGATTTATTACAAAAAGATCAGGAAGCCGGTCGTCAGGCACAGTTACAATTATTACCGCCAGCCGATGCAAGAATTAATGGCTATCGTTTTCAGCATATAATTGTTCCTTCTTTAAATTTGAGTGGTGATTTTGTTGATTACTTTGAAATATCGCCACGTTATACAGGCTTTTATTTTGCGGATGTTTCAGGTCATGGTTCAGCGGCTGCCTTTGTAACAATGATGTTAAAAAGTTTGATTAACCATCCATTACGTCAGTTTAGAACGGGTGAAAATACACGCATTATAGAGCCAGGCGATTTATTGGTTTATTTAAATGATGAGCTTATAAGGGCCAACCTTGGCAAACATATTACCCTCTTTTATGCGGTTATTGACGGGCAAACTCAAACCATGAGTTATAGCGTTGCGGGCCAGTATCCTGCGCCAGTATTACTTAGAGGGGGGCATGCTGAAGCGCTTAAAGACGATGGTTTTCCTCTCGGTTTATTTGATTGGGCTACCTTTAAAACTAAAAACGTCGGTATTGGAGCTGGATTTAAACTGTTAATGGTCTCTGATGGTTGGCTTGAACTAGTCCCAACAGGAGATACACCGGCCAGTGAGTCCTACCTATTGGAATTTAGCCAGAATAATCCAATCGAAATAGCGGGTTTGATGAAACCGGTTGAAAAATTTAAGAACGATAACCCACCTGACGATATAACGGTTTTTATTGTAAAAAAGGAAGATCAGTGATGCAAGGAACGATATTATCTGCAAGAGTTGATTCTGTTGAATATATTCGATTTGTTGGAATTATTCGATACTCTCACTGCGCTGGGCTGGAAACGCATATTAATCGAATGTTTAATGAATCGGGCTTTAAGGAAATTGCAATCGATCTGGAGCATGCTGAAATGTTAGATAGCACCGCATTAGGTTTATTAGCAAGAATTTCTATTGAATTTTCAAAAATGTCAGATAAAAAGCCAGTCATTTTTCTGAAAAGGGGTGAGCTTGCTCATATATTAAAACGAGTCTGTTTTGACCAAGTATTTAACATTGTCGAAAAATATAAACGAGCTGAAAATCTTGATTTTGTCGAACTGGCCTTCGTTACAAAAAATGAAGAAGAGGTACTTGAGTGCGTTGTGCAAGCTCATCGCAATCTGGCAGAAATTTCTGAAGACAATGAACATTATTTCACCGATATCACCAAGGCTCTAGGCTAAATTATTTGAAAGTAGGATCCGCCAATGAAGTGTTTTTATCGATGTGTCAGTTCGAGGCAGAAAATGTGAGCATATTTATCGATGTGTCCATTTTCGAACGAAGAAATGACGCATTTTAGAGGTGATCTGAATAGCGACAAAGTTACCATTTCTTTTTTGGTCCAAATATACTATCGCCTTCATTTTCAGATTTTGGTTGACTCTCTATTTCAGTATTCAAATTCGTTTTGGCTACTTCTTGCGGTGTGGCGTTGATCAGATCTTTTAACTCGTTTTCAAGCGCTTGAAAACGTGAATTTTTACGACTAAACTTGTCCAACATTTGTTGAGCAATCTGGAAGTCTCTTTGAGCACTCACATAGTTCTGCTCCTGTAGTGCTGTTTTTGCTTGTTGTATATAAGCACAAATTTTGGCCTCTGAAATCAAAAGCATTATTTTGTTAACCGCCGGTATCACAAGTGTTGTATTCATCGCTTTGATATCTTTAAAGCGCATCATATACTTGCCTAGCGTCGACAGGCGTTTTATCAGTATATTGAGTTGTTGGAAATCTGAGGGGATTGTCAAACGTTGTTTATCGATGTTTGATTGTGGATTTTCCAAATTCTGGTTAATACTGAGCAAATTGCGGGCAATTAACGGATCGCTTGGATCGAGATTATTGGCAGCCGATAGATTTAATTGAATATATTGTAATAGCAGTCGTCGCGCTTCTTCACCAATTGGAATGGTGGCGAAATTTTCTAGAATGTTAGCCGTTTCATTTGCCCGATAACGATACTGGGCTACTTGTTGGCGTAGTTTTGCTTTGGCTTGCTCTCGCCTTTGGATCACGGCAATGCCTGCAACACTTGAAATAAGTACCACTAAGATAACTAATATTGTTGAAAATGACTCCATAACAGATTTTTCTAGATTTATTTAACAACAGCAATATTAAGAGTATAGACTATATCCATCGGAGACAATTGTTATTGCAAAGGATATTTACTCAATTTTTTGAAGCATCAGTTGATTCAGTCTCATTAGTTCAGAATATCGGGAGTATCGAGGATCCGTTAGCGGCAGCCGGGTGATATCAGATAAGATCGTTTCAGTTTGATACAACATTTGTGGATTTTTTTCTTCTGTTTGAAATTGCTTAAGAAGGGCCTGAGCATGATTTAATCCTATATTGACATTGTTGGGAGCAATTTCTGAAGCTTTGGTAAAAAATTCAATGGCACCAGCAAACTCTTTTTCCCTAAATAATTTAACAGCCTGATTGTTTAATTTATTGGCCTTGCTGGCATTTTTAATCAAATGTTTGTTACTGGTCAATTGACTGGCTTGTTTGATAAATTGAGGATTGTCAAAGTATTGTTCGACGGCTTCCTCCAAAACACATTCAGCTAACTCTTTTAATCCAAGAGTTTTTAAAGATGCAGCAATTTCAATGCTTTCATCGGCTCCAAGGTGTTCTTCAATTTTATCGAAAATAATATTAGCATTTTGCAGGTATTTATCGGTTGATTTTTTATCTTTAACGATCGAGCTAAAATCAGCATGGGCAACCGCGCCTCGAAATTGAATACAGTTATCCTGTTTAAATTTTTTTTCAATTTGTTGAAAGAGTGATTCAGCTTCTGTGATCAATTTGTTTCGATCTTCGTTAGTGTTATTTTTTAAGGTTTTTCCAATGGACTTAGTGAGTTTGACGTATTCATCAGCACCAGAAAATGCTGAGTTACGGCCATATTTTACGGCTTGTCGGTAGGCTTGTGTCATTGTTTCAAAATCACTATTTTGTTCGGCTAAGGTCGCGAGATATTTTTGTCGTCTGAGTAATTTCGGAGAGCGTGCGACAGCTTTTTGAAGTGTTTTTTGGGCTTCAACGGGTTTGTTCAGTTGATGTTGTATTTTTGCTAACCAGTCGTAACCTTCTAGAGCCATAGGAAATTCCGTTGTCATTCGGGAAAATGTTCGTTCCGATTTTTCAAATTCACCTAACTCGTAATAAATACTTCCTTTGCCTCTTAATGCCCAAGGGGTTGCTCGGTCGTTGACAATGGCTTCGACCAGCTCAAATGCTTTTTCAAACTGTTTTGAATTTTTTAAACAATCAAATTTTAGCTGCATACAAGCGGAGCGGTATTTCGGTGTTTTTTGAATGATTTGATCGCACAAACGGTAAGCTTCGAGCCATTTTTTTTGAGCCATTTTAATTTTGACAGGATTGAGCATCTGCTTTTTGTGAATAGATTTATCTAGGCGGGATTTTAATAACTGGCTATTGAATGGTTTGGTTAAATAGCTGTCTGGTTGAAATTCAAGTGCTGCCATAACCATTGCAGTGGTTTTTTCGGCGGTAATCATAATAAAACTACAGCTTGATTTTATCAAATTGAAAGTGACTAGCTCTTCCAGTACTTGTTGACCATCCTTTTTAGGCCCAAGATTATAGTCCGATAGTATAATGTCATATTTATTTTCTCTGCAAGCTTGGATTGCTGCTTCACCAGAAGTGACAGTATCAGTATAGGTGATGCCCATGTTTCGTAACATGGTTCCTATCGCACGGGCGAATTCGGCGAAATCTTCTATGATTAACGCTTTTTTATCAGAATATTTAATCATTAGTTTTTATTCATAAGTGAAATCATTTTATTTTTTCCAAGTTTATCCGGGCGAACTAAGGAAGTTGAATTTGAAATATTCCACCCCCGAGTTGGCCACCATTGCTTAATTGTATTTTCCCTTTTTGATCTTTATGTTTATGCATTTCTGAAATTTTTTGAGCGAAAAATAAGCCTAGCCCAGTACTGCCGGTACTTTGGTTGATACCATGAATATAACTGCCAGCCAGCTCA
Source organism: uncultured Kangiella sp. (assembly GCA_964454125.1). Classification (GTDB taxonomy): domain Bacteria; phylum Pseudomonadota; class Gammaproteobacteria; order Enterobacterales; family Kangiellaceae. The sequence continues at coordinate 4,542 of CAYVSL010000035.1, read as the reverse complement.
ATCATTTGCTCTGGGTAGCCAGGTCCATCATCGGCAATTTCGATTTTCAGAGGTTGAGTTTGATGGCAGGAAATACAGATTGTTGTTTGGGTATAGCGAATAGCATTGCCAATGATATTTTCCAATACCGTTGCCAATAGACAGTCATCAAAAAAACCTTCTAAATTTTCATCTACATCGAGTTTGCATTCAATATTTTTTGCATTGAGTAGAGGGCTGTGAATCAATTTTTGCTCATCCAGAAAATCGAGCAAATTATAGTAACTGGGATTAAATGGGAGTTGACTATTTTCCAATTTATATAGAGCCAAAAGCTGCATCAATGAATTATTGACTCTTGATGCCTCGTACTGCACTATGCCGTAGGAATTTATGGTTGTCTGGTCCATTTTTTCAGGATCAATCTTGTTGAATATGACTTTCAAGGATTCACCTAACATACCTAAAGAGTTTTTCATATCATGGACGGTGGATGCGAGTATCATATTAAAACAGTCGTTATTATCATCTTGCATAATCAAAATCTCATTTATGTGCCAAAAATGTATCTTAGCGGCTTCTCAGTTATCTTTTTTGTAACATCAGTTGGGTTAATCGACTTAGCTCGGAATAGCGAGCAAATCGTTTGTCAGAAAAGGTTAACGGTGGCATTTTGGTTAGTATTTTGTCAGCCAATTGGATCGTATCAATCGGATCGTTATCTATTTGGGCCTGTTTTAGTAAAGATTGTATATAATTCAGGTTAATGTTGATGTTGCTTGATGTCAGTTTATAGGCGTTATCAAAATGTTTGATGGCGGCTTGATATTTTTTGTTTTTGAAATAACCGATCGCCTTATTACTGTATTGATTAGCCCGTTTAATTTTTTTGATTAGTTCTTGATTGGTCGTCAGCTTGGACGCTTTTTGAATAAAATCAGGATCATCAATGTTTTGCTGGATAGCCTCATTGATTATTTTTTCGGCGAGCTCCGACTGGCCCAAATCTTTGAGTGAACTCGATAGTTCGAGACTAATTTTTGCCGAAAGTTGCTCATCAACTTCCTGAAAACGTTTTTCTGTCATCGCTAAATATTTTTGCAGTTTTTCTTCTTCCTTACTGACTTTACAAAATGCTGCATGGGCAACACTGCTTCGAAGTCCTGTTGAGCCATTAGTGGAAAATGATTTTTCGAGTTGTTCGAAAACTAACTCCGCTTCATTAATGATTTTATCGGCAGCGACATTTGGGTCCTGAGCCATTTTTCGAGATAAGGCATTGGTTAATTTTATATACTCATCAGGAGAGGAAAAAGCCGAGTTAGCACTGTATTTTACCGCGCTTCGGTATGCCCTAGTCATTACATCTAAATCATTATTTTGCTCTGCAATAGCGCCTAACTTTTTTTGTCTTTGCAAGGCTTTCGGTGATTTTTCGATAGCTTTCATCAAAGTGGTTTGTGCATCAATTGGTTGGCCCACCTTTTGTAGGGCTCTTGCTAACCAGTCATACCCCACTAGTGCCATAGGAAACTCTTCAGTCATATTTTTAAAAATATTGATAGCTTTGTCAAAATTATCTCTTAGGTAATATATTTCACCAACCGCTAACATTGCCCATGGGATCGATCGTTGAGAGACAACTTGTGTAACCAGTTCTAAGGCTTGATCCAGTTTTTTCAATTCTTTTAAAGCTTCATATTGAGCTCTTAAGCAAGACATACGATATTTGGGATGTTGCTCAATGACTTGTTGAATTTGTTCAAGTGCTTGCGACCAGTTTTTATTTGCCATCGAGCGGCTAATGGGTAATAGCGCATCTTTTTTTTCGATTGCTTTTTGTAGCCTAGATTTTAATAGGTTGCCGGTAAACGGTTTTGCTATATAGCTATCGGGCTGATATTCGACAGCTCCCATGACCATAGCGGAGGTATTTTCTGCGGTTAACATCAAAAATACACCGTTACTTTTCAGTAGGTGATATTTGGAAAGCTCTTCTAGTAGTTGCTGGCCATCTTTCTTTGGACCCAAATTGTAATCTGATAAAACAATGTCGTATTTTCTGGCTTGACAAGCTTCTATTCCATCTTCCGCGTTGTAGACAATATCAACTTGGAAGGCGCCCATGTTATAAAGCATGGCGCGAACTGAGCGTGCAAATTCAGCGAAATCTTCGACGATTAGAGTGTTTTTTTTTGCCAGATTAAATAACATATCTTGAACTATTTTTCCCGAGCGGTATTATTCTATTGGTAGCTAAAGGGTAAAAACCTGAATAAATCAGGGTTCATTGTCAAAAAAGTATAGAATGTATTTGAAATAAATCGAATTTTTTATAAAATACCGGAGATGTCATGTCTAAGATGCTTGGTGAAAAGCTAGTTGTTGCCATTTCGTCCAGAGCTTTGTTTGACCTTGATAAAAGCCACGAAATATATGAAAAACAAGGTGTAGAAGCTTATTCAAAATACCAGATTGAACAGGAAGAATGTGTACTGGAGCCTGGTACGGCCTTTTCTCTGGTTAAAAAATTGTTGGCTCTCAATAACAAGATCCCTGAGTCGCCGTTAGTTGAGGTGGTCTTGTTATCGAGAAATAGCGCCGATACGGGGCTGCGGATATTTAATTCGATCAAGCATTATCAGTTGGATATTTCTCGCGCGGCTTTTACCAGTGGTCGCAGTCCCTATGCATATGTCTCTGCATTTTCTAGCCATTTATTTCTTTCAACGGATGTCCAAGATGTTAGAGCCGCGTTAAATGATGGTTTTGCAGCAGCCACTATTTTGCCGAAATCGGGTAATTATGCCTCAGCCAGCGAAGAAGTACGTTTTGCATTTGATGGCGATGCGGTGTTGTTTTCAGATGAAGCTGAAAAAATCTATAAATCGGATGGGCTCGATGCATTTACTCGTAATGAAGTCGCTTCAGCTGATAAACCCTTAGCAGGAGGCCCATTTAAGAGCTTCCTAGCGGCTTTACATCGACTCCAAAATGAATATTCAGGTGACGACTGCCCCATTAGAACGGCTTTAGTGACAGCCCGCTCAGCACCTGCTCATGAAAGAGTGATTAAAACTCTAAGGGACTGGAATATTCGCATCGATGAAGCGCTGTTTCTGGGTGGTATGAGAAAAGCGGAGTTTCTTAAGTCATTTGAGGCAGATGTTTTTTTTGACGACCAATCTGTCCACTGTGATGCGGCTTCAGAACATGTGGCTACCGGTCACGTTCCACACGGGGTTGCGAATCAAAACTAGATTTGGATTGTTTTGTAACTTCTTGTTTTTATGACATAAACAACCTATTTTATTATTTTTTAATCGATCAATTGCACGATCCTTTGGCTATTTTCTTGTTAAATAGAAAATACTGGCTATGCTTATAGAAATTGCAAAGGATGTTTTATAGAACTTTCAGCATTTAATCGTTGTTTTTTGACAAAAACAAATAAATGTCCAGTGCCGTAGCTCCGGTAAAGCCGAGGTATGAACGTTTTAAAGAAATGGAAGGTTAATGAAGCTTCAGCAAATCAAATATATTTTCGAAGTCGCACGCAATCAACTTAATGTTTCCGCTACCGCAGAATCTTTGTTTACCTCTCAACCTGGTATCAGTAAGCAGATAAGGCTTTTAGAAGATGAGTTGGGTGTCGAGATTTTTGTTCGTAGTGGTAAGCATTTAACCAATACCACGCCTGCCGGCAAAGAAATCTTACCGATTGCGGAGAATATATTAAAACAGGTTCGTATTATTCAAGACATAGCCGCCAATCATGTCAATCAGAAAGAAGGCCGCCTTAACCTATCCTGTACTCATACTTTTTCCCGTTATTTCTTACCACAAATTGTCGATGCCTATCGTCATAAATATTCCAAAGTGGCTATGCATATTTATCAGGGAGGCTTACACAATACCAATAAAGAGCTTGATGATGGAAGATTGGATTTTGCATTGGTGCATGATGGTGAAGAAGTTTTTAATGACAAAATTCAGTTGCCCTGTTTCTTTTGGAGTCGTTGTATTGTCGTGCCACAAAATCATCCATTGTCCAAAGTGAGATCGATCAATCTGGATATATTGGCGCAATATCCACTGTTAACCCATACTAGTTCAGGGGGTAAAACCAACCGTATTGAACAGGTCTTTAAAGAAAACGGATTTACCCCTGAAATTGTTTTTTCTGCAACGGATTGTGAGATTATAAAATCCTATGTGCGTATGGGATTAGGAGTTGGTATTATCGCTTGCATGGCTTTTGAAAAGCATCTGGATGCGGATCTGGTTAGTATTCCGATCGATCATCTTATTCCACGTTCTCTGGTAAACGTTGTGTTTGATAGAAATTTATATTTTAGAGAATTTATTTTTTCCTTTATTGAATCACTCGCCCCTCAACTTTCTAAAGAGTTGATATTGCAGGCCCAACAAACCAAATCAGTTAATAAAATTTCTAAAATGGTGGATCAGTCCTTGATCCCGTTAATATGAACTCCTAAAACAGCAAATTCTAAGTCGTTAAAATACTCATTTTTTAAAACGAGAGTTGCTAAGGTGTAGTAT
>CAYVSL010000034.1:0-33902 GCA_964454125.1 uncultured Kangiella sp. | reverse complement strand
CTTGATAATAAATAATCTATAATCATTTTGCGGTTTATCCGTATACAACTTAATTCTCAGGGCGGGGTGAAATTCCCCACCGGCGGTATTTTTGAAAAATAACAAGACATTTTCAAAACAGCCCGCGAGCGCCTGTTGTTGGTAGTTTTAACATCAATAACAGGGTCAGCAGATCTGGTGAGATGCCAGAGCCGACGGTAATAGTCCGGATGGGAGAGAATTGGAAATTCTTTAATTCATTTGAATTTCCTCACAACACAGTTACGACTGTTTTCTGTTAAACAGTCCGACGGTGTTGTATTCCTACGTGCCCTGATTCATGTCAACTTAAAAGGGTACAAACACATGAGTCAGTCATTACTTTCAATTTTTGGCGATTCGCACCTTCGCGTTTCTAAAGCCATTTCTGCACTACAATCCGGTCAGGGACTTTTATTAGTCGATGATGAAGATCGTGAAAATGAGGGAGACCTGATATTTTCTACTGATCACCTAAATGAACAACAAATGGCCATGCTTATTCGTGAATGCAGTGGCATCATCTGTTTATGTTTAACCGATCAGAAAATAAAACAACTTAATTTGCCGCAAATGGTGAGTCACAATAACAGCCAATATGGAACGGCTTTTACAGTTTCTATTGAGGCCGCTAGTGGCGTAACAACAGGCGTGTCTGCGCGAGATCGTTTAACGACCGTTAGAGCCGCAACTGCCACAAATAGCCAAGCGAATGATCTCTGCCAACCAGGACACGTATTTCCCTTACGAGCCTCTCCCGGTGGCGTCCAAGTACGGCGAGGGCATACAGAGGGAACCATCGATCTTATGAAACTCGCCGGATTGAGTGAGTCGGGCGTTCTTTGTGAGCTGACTAACCCTGACGGCTCGATGTCCAAGTTAAAGGAAATGGTGAGCTTCGCGCTAAAACATGACATGGTTGTTTTGAGTATTGAAGATATTGTCCAATATCAACAACAATTGATTAGCAAAGCCATTTGATTGATAGGTGAAATATGTCAGAAGGGACAGTTTATTTTTGCCCCTTCTGGTAACTACGACTCATTTTTCTAACGTTTCTATCGCGAGAAAAGCAATTTGTGGTACGTCCATTATTCTATGTCAGTTTTACTGCCAGTTGGGTAATAAAATATCCCGCAAATAACAACCATCCAAACAAAATGCCTGCGAGATAAAAGGGTTGTAATCCAACCGCCCTAAACATTTTAAGACGAGTCTCCATTCCGAGCGCCGTCATCGCGATGGTTAATGCAAAGGTATCGAGTTGATTGATGTCTGTTACCCAGGATTGAGGCAGTAGATTCAGTGAATTAAAACCAACGACCAGAATAAAACCAACGGCAAACCACGGGATTGTTATACGGGCTTTTTTTGAGACGTTATCTTGTACTATTTTTTCGCGACTCATAACGTTTTTTAGCCAGAGGCTCAGCATAATTAAAAAGGGTGCGAGCATCATGACTCGTAGCATTTTCACAACAATGGCGGTATTGGCTGTTTCCTCGTTAATTGCATGCCCTGCACCAACCACATGCGCGACTTCATGTATTGTACCGCCCAGATATATTCCCAGTCCTTGTCCATCAAAATGAAGAAATCCTATTTGATACAAAAAAGGATACAAAAACATGGCGATGGTGCCGAACACTACAACGGTCGCTACCGCGATACTACTTTTATGGGCTGCAGATTTGATCACTGGTTCAGTGGCTAAAATAGCGGCCGCTCCACAAATTGAGCAACCCGCAGTAATCAAAATAGTTAGTTCGCGATCTAGTTTTAAAAATTTAATCCCAATATAATAGCCGAACAAACTGGTTAGGATCACAATGCTGCTGCTAACGACAATGCCTGCCATCCCCACTTCACCAATATTAAGTAAGGTGATCCGAAATCCATAAAAAATAATCCCTGCTCGCAATATTTCTTTGGTTGAAAAAAGCACACCGGTACGCCATATTTCGAGGGGTTTATTCGGTAATAAGTTGCTATATAAGGTACCTAAAATAATGCCAATGATTAGTGGACTAATAGCAAATTGCTGGAAGACAGACCATTTTGCCAAAAGGGTGGCTAAAACGGCAATTAATGAGACAAATAAAACGCCCTTAACGGTATTACCTGAAGATTTTGGTGGATTTAACATGTACATAACTCATTTCTTAATTTGAATCTAGTGTATAAATCGTTCTATAATTAGTCCAACGAATGTTTTTTATACACTATATTAATATTATTAATGTGAAACTATGAACCTCACCTTGAGACAGCTAGCGGTTTTTGCCGCAACCGCGAGACTTAATCGCATCACCCGGGCGGCAGAAGAGTTATGCATGACACAATCTGCGGCGAGCCAATCAATTAAAGAGTTAGAGACGATTTTAGGGTACCAGATTTTTGATCGCCTCGGACGTAAACTTCAGGTCAATGAAAACGGAAAAGCTATTTTATCAAGAGTTACCCAAATGCTTGAACTTCAAGCAGAATTACAACAACCGGTGTCGACGAAATTGCAAGGGCAATTAAAAGTAGCGGCAAGTGTTACCATCAGCTCTTATCTCATGCCGGCAATATTAGCTGATTTTATTCAACAATATCCTCAGGTAGAGCCTGATTTGTACATCGGTAATTCCGACGAGGTTATCGCTAAATTAATGGCTGGAAAAGCCCATATTGGCCTAATTGAAGCACCCATCATGCACGAGCATTTGTCAATTTCTCCATGGCGTACCGATAAACTGGCTGTTTTTTGTGCTAGCGATCATCCATTAGCCACATCGGGCAAAATTAGTGTTCAAACGATGAGTAAGCAGCGATGGATATTAAGAGAATCTGGTTCAGGCACCCGTTCGGTCTTTGTATCAGCGATGCAGCAGCAGGGCGGATTTATTGAAAACAGCATGGGGTTGGCACGTCAAGAAGCAATAAAGCAAGCTGTAAAGGCCAATCTTGGTCTAGGTGTTTTATCTATATTATCCATCCAACAAGAACTAAGGCTGGGGAAATTCAAACAGCTAAAAACGCCATTGAATCTAAATCGCCAATTTTCTATTGTACAATCTGAACATTATCAACATAACCAAATGGTCATTTCTTTTCGAGATTTCATTCAAGCTGACTAGAATAATTAGTTGAAATCGTGGAAAAAGTGCTATCCTGCGGCATGCATAACCTAGTAAGCAATGGCATGGTTATTTTATCGGTGATGAGCCCCTTTTTCACATCGTCAGGCGCGTTGCGGGATGGCGCTATTCCCCCCAGTTTTCAATAATGTTGACAAACTCTGACAAGTAGAGATTGGTTTGATGGGCATCAAGTGCGCGGTGATCGATCGTCAAAGATACATAACACTTGGGGCGGATCACCATGGCATCCTCACCCTTAACCTGTGCGACTACCACTCGTTTTTCCAATTTACCAATTCCTAAAATAGCGACTTGTGGCTGATTGATAATGATCGGAGCGGCAAACAAACTACCACTGACGCCATAATTCGAAATAGTCAGCGTTCCATTTTTCAAATCTCCAGTGGTCAACTTTCCACTGCGAGCTTTTTCTGTTTGTAATCCTAGCGCTTTAGCAATTTGAAATAGATTCATTGATTGAACCTGCTGCACCACAGGAACCACCAGACCCGTATCTTTCAAATCAGAACCACCGAGCGCGGTACCAACACCAATATTTACATCACTAAAAATCTCTAAAGCCTCTTGATGGAATTTGGCGTTTACTTGAGGAACCCTTGTCACCGCTTTGGCCATAGCCGCTAAAAAATAAGCGGTAAAAGTTAGCTTAACGCCACATTCCTGATATTCTTTTTGATGCCATTTACGATGCTCGATAATATTGCCCATGTCCATTTCGAAAACACTGGTCACATGGGGTGATGTTTTCAATAAACTACTGACCATATGACTGGCAATGGATTTTCGCATATTGCTGTGAGGGTGCATTTTGCCAGTGAGCGGGCGAGCCGTTAGAATAGACATATCATGGGGAGAAGTCGTTTTTATCGCAGCTTTTGATTGGCTGATAACTTTTGCGGATCCGGCTTTTATGCCTAGGGTAATCGCACCCTTTTGGATAAACTCACGCACATCATCTCTGGTCACTCGATCATGTTTTCCAGTGCCTGTAATATTATCGATATTAAGATTGTTCTCTAGTATTAAACGACGTACTGCAGGACTCACAGAGTCTCGGCCACTATCATTTAGTTGGCCGTGATTGCTCTGTTTTTTATTGTCATTGGATTGAACGGCTTTTTCAGTTGGATCGTCCGGGGTTGGCCTTTTGCTAGTTCTAGCCACCGAAACCGCCGCTATTTTGCCAAGCGATTGTTCCGGTTCGATCTTATCACCCGCTTTAGCTAACAAAGATTGAATGATCCCACTTTCGGCTGCGCATACTTCCATCGCGACTTTATCGGTCTCCAATTCTGCGATCGGTTGGCCTTGCTTCACCTGATCACCTTTAGCTACCAACCAAGCAGAAAAAGTGGCTTCCGTACCTTCGAGTTCATCAGTTAATATTTTTATGTCAGTCGTACTATTCATTTGTTTCCTTTTCCTTAACCCTCTCAGAGGGAGAGGGAACTTTTGATTTTTAAACCTAGAAAAATCAGGTTAAATCTCAATCTGCTGTAACATCACCCGTTTGATTTTTGCCTCAGTTGGCACCGCTGCATTCATCAAATGAATATTATGAGGATTAGGGATATCAGGCATGGTCACCCTTTCAATAGGTACATCTAAATCAAAAAATGCTTCTTTGGCTAATACCGCCGCAATTTCAGCTCCGAAACCTGCGGTCATATTATCTTCATGTACAATCAAGCAGCGGCCTGTTTTCTTAACTGAAGCGAGCACCAAATCTTTATCCCACGGCAGTATAGTACGCAGATCTATCACCTCAATACCGTTAGCGATTTCCAGTGCTGCACCCTCACATCGTTCCACCATCGCTCCCCAAGTTACAACCGTTAAGTTATGACCTTTGGTCAGTAGACTTCCTTTACCAAAAGGGATCACATAATCATTACCTGGATAAGGACGCCTCGACCATCGACCATCTAATAGCGATCGGTGTTCAAAAAAAATGGTGGGATTATTGTCCCGAAGTGCGTAACGCAATAATCCCACCGCATCTTCTGCATTAGACGGCATCACTACCTGCCAACCAGTCTTGTGCGCCCATTCCACCTCATCACACATAGAATGCCAAGGATCGCCTCGCCCGGCAAAGCCGCCGGGGATCCTGATCACCATTGGAGCGGCAAATTGATTATTAGTTCGCCAGCGCATAATACCGGTGTCGGTAATTTGTTCAGCAGCAGGCTCGGCGTATTTTCTAAACTGTATTTCTGGTACAGGCATTAATCCGGACAATGCCATACCCACTGATCGTCCAATAATACCTTCTTCTGACAGGCTGGTATCAAATACTCTAAGGTCACCGTGCTTTTGATTAAGGCCCAAGGTAGCAGCATGCACTCCACCTTTTGGACCAACGTCCTCTCCAAAAACCAATACCTTCGGATTAATGCTGAGTTCATGATCTAACACGTTTCTGATCGCGGTTAACATGTTTAACCGTGGACCTTTTGGTTTAGCCACTTCATCACAAGTTGGAAATTGATAATCATCGGCATGTAATCCGCCACGCAACTGGATCTCTGGGTTATTAAATTGATCTTTTTCTGCAAAAACATATTTAGTTAGTTTAGAAACATCAGGTTCCGGTCGCTGTTTGGCTTTTTCCACGGCACAGCTCACATCATCATAAGCTTTGGTTTTTAAGGTTTGCCAGTCCGCATCATTTAAAATCCCGTGCTGTTTTAGGTAGGCTCTTAGTTTTGGTAGGGGATCATTGGCCTTTTCTTTAGTTACCATTACTTCCGGTTTATAGGTTTGAGTATCTTGAAAAGTATGCCCACATAAGCGTGGAACTTTTAGCCGCAATAAACAAGTACCTAGTCCAGCACGAACATATTCAACCGCTTGTTTGATCAGATCTGAAGCTTGTTGCGGATCGGTACCATCGCCATCTACGATTTTCAGGTTCTTGTAGGCGGCCAAATTTGCCACTTGGTCGCCGCCGGGGGTTTGCACCGCTTGCGGAACAGAAATGCCGTACCCATTATCTTCAATATAGAATAGATGGGGTAAATTATTGGTCGTTGATATATTCAATGCAGACCAAAAACCACTAGTGGACATTGACGAATCTCCCCCCATCGAGAGACCAAGGGCTCCTCGATAATTTTCATCTTTTAGCTGATCGCGATTATAAACAATCGACTGAGCCCAACCGGAAATTGGCGTATATTGCGCCCCCACGCCGCCACACATAGGTAAAAGCATCGCGCCTTTACGCTCAACATTGGGATAGTTACACACCACGCCAATATCGCGGCCATCACTGTATCCACCGGATTTTGCCATCGGCGAAGCCACCGCATCTTCAATATCCAGTCCAAGTGACAATACAAAGGGACGGGAGCGATAATAACCGGTCGCACCATCATGAGGGTGGTCTAATAATGAGCCAAGTAGAATTTGAGCTAAATCATGCCCCCTAGCCGAAAATTGATTAAAAACGAGTTTGGCGGGGACCAGTTCTTGTTCTTCTATATCGTCCATGGCACGCGATAGAAGCATGTAATAGGCCACTTGCTTCCAGTCAAACGCAGGGTTATTTGCGAAATTGCCACTCATAGGTTGTCCAAACGACTCGATTAATCGTTAATTATAGGTTAGCAATAGTTTCTTTTGCAAGTTATTGGTTGCACATGCAATTAATATTTGTCGATACATTTGTTTCATTCTGTATTTTTAGAAGGCTAAAGACGACCGCTTCTCTTAATATCAAAATACTGATTAGCCATGTTAATGGCTAGATGTTTGGGTAGACTATCAACCGCTATCACACCGCTATGGGTCAAAGAACGATGAAGTTGCTCACGTTGTTGTAGATAACTGACGGTTTGACTGTAACGAAGAGTGTCCTTTATATCAAATATTTCCTCTCCTAAGCAATCTTCTAATGCTTGTTCTTTTAGATTTAACAGTAAAACAAGGTGATATTTTTTGAGCATTTTGACTGCGGTAGTCAATTCCGTTTGATCTTCAATTCGCATATTAGATACGATTACAATGAGAGATCGTTTCTTAAAAGACTTATTAAGCTCTTCCGCCGCTTGAATAATGTCAGAAGCTCGATTGCGTGGTTGTAAATCATAAACTTGGTTTAGCATCACGCTGATAGTTGAAGGCCCTTTCTTAGGTGAGATAAAATGATTGGCACCGCCAAAAACTTTTAGCCCCACAGCATCGCCTTGTTTGAGAGCAATATATGATACTAATAATGTAGCATTGAGAGCTTGATCAAAATGAGAAAGCTCACCGTCTTTAGTTCTCATTCGCCTGCCGGAATCGACAAGAAATATAATATTTTGATCTCTTTCCTGTTGGTACTCTTTGGCAATAATTTTTCGAAGTCTTGAGGTCGATCGCCAATCAATTTGGCGTAAACTATCTCCGATTCGATATTCGCGTAATTGATGAAAATCAAGCCCGTCACCGCGTTTTGGTCTTTGTCTTATGCCCAACTGCCTAGTTTTTTGTTCAGTAGCCAATAGTACGAAATGATGAATAGAGCGGAAATTTGGAAAAACCCTTGATACTGTTTTGCATTCAACTTCTATTCGTTTGATTAATAAACCAAGTAATGAAGTTACCCATAATTCGCTTTTATTTATCGCCAAATCGCCACGTTCAAATGATTTTATCTGGTATTTAATTTTAACTTGTTGGTCATCACCTAGTTGAATAGATGCCGGGATCCCGACAGCAGTACAACTTTCTGGAAAGTGATCATAAACTTCGATGTTAAGTTTTCTAGACGGCTGCTTTTTATCCTTTGCACTTACAGTCTGCCGGGTTACCGTGAGCTCTACATCACATAGGCTATTAACAGGAAGAATGCTGGATATTTTTCGTTTTAGCTGAATATTTTTTAAGCTTGATAAAGAAATTAGGTCGACAATTAATAGCGCAATAAAAATCACCGAATAAACAAACCAAATTTCAGACAATAAACTTTGTTGTCCAGCGATAATATCGTAGCGACTTTCAACATGAATATAATCCCACAGGCGCAACAAAGCATCGCTGATTGCAATAGCCAACCAGAAAATAATGAATGCAATGCTAAGTCGAGTAAATTTCATATTTATGTGTACCTATTCAGCCTCCCTCTAAAATACTGGTGCTGGATGGTTGCTCTTATCCAGAGTTGAGGTTAGTTAAACTACTGCCTAGGTGCAGTTACCTGAGCTAATAGATCTGCAATCACCTGTTCAACACTTATCCCTTCAATTTCAAGTTCTGCCGACAAAACGATCCTATGGCGTAGCACAGCCAGTGCAACGGCTTTTATTTCATCCGGTGAAACAAAATCATTGCCCCGCACTAACGCTAAAGACTTAGCCGCTCTAACAATGGCAATAGAAGCTCGCGGACTTGCGCCCATTTGTACACCTGACCACTCGCGAGTAGCCACCACTAACCGTACTGCATAATCAAAAATTGAATCATCAACTTGTACCGAGGCTGCAACGATTTGTAATTGCTCAATAATTTTAGCCGAAGTAACGGCACTTAGATTTTTCATCAACACAGAATCGTCAATAGTACCGATAGTAATGGTTCGGACTAGTTTGATTTCATCTTCAATCGAGGGATAATCAATTAGAATATTCATTAAGAAACGATCGAGCTCCGCTTCCGGCAAAGGATAGGTACCCTCCTGCTCCAGAGGATTTTGGGTTGCTAAAACCATAAACGGGGAGCTTACAGGTAAAGATTTTCCTTCAATCGTAATATGTTTCTCCTGCATCACTTCTAACAAGGCCGACTGAGTCTTTGCTGGAGCACGGTTAATTTCATCAGCCAATAATAGATTGGTGAATGCGGGGCCTTTTCGGATACGAAATTTTTCTGATTTTTGATCAAACATCGCATGACCTGTCACATCACTAGGCATTAAATCCGGTGTAAATTGAATCCGTGAAAAGCGACCATCAAAACTTTTTGCAATCGCTCGAACCAACAATGTTTTACCTAATCCTGGAACACCTTCAATCAATAAATGTCCACCCGCGAACAAACAGGTCAATGTCATTTCGACAATTGAAACCTGACCAATCAAAGTTGAATTAACATTCTTGCTTAAACGTTGAATGATTGGGTGGGCCTGTTGAAAGGTCATGCCGGTCGATGTTTCCACTGGCTGACTTTCGCTACCTGATGCTGCTATATTAGGTTTGCTTAGATCAATCCCCGTATTGTTTGAATTGTTGTTTTCTTCAGTCATAATATTTTCCACTTTTTAAAATCTAAAATTTTACTGTTTGGACTCTTTTGCATGACAGTCATTGTGAGACCTATATTCCTATCCGTAGCTCATAGCTGATATCCTAAATCTGCTTTTTCAATTCCTGTATCAATAACACTTTCTTAATAAAACTATCCTGGGTTAGTTCTTCATCTTGCCAAAGTAATGCTAATTCATTTTTACTTTTACCGGTTAACTGAGATAGTTTTACAATTTTTTTACTATTACTTATCTGATTATATTGATGGATTGATTTTTTTAATCGAAATTCCAGCGTCGACATTAATTGCTCAACTAAAACCTTGCCCGAATCATTTCGATAACTGAATTCACCAGCCGCTTCGATATGTTGCATTATTTCACGTTGTACTCTTAAGTCATCGTTTTTTGGCGGACCTTTTCTCCAGCTGGCAGAAAATAAAATAGCGACTAACATCAAAACAAAAGAAATAATCACCATTGGAATTAAATCAGCCATGATTGATAATAATGAAGGCTGCACCGTATTGTAAAGAAACCAGACATTTTCCGCTCCACCCACTAGTTGATATAGAAACATCGCATGGTCATAATCATCAATTAAGTTATTTTTCCAAATATTCATATCGGTGACAATGGTGATCATGCCTTTATCATAATCATATTGAACAAAGAAATCCGAATAATCATTTCCACCAATAAAAGAAGCGTCACCGCTGGCATCCTGTAAATAATAGTTGTAGTCAAAGAATATTTTAGTTTGCACTTCAATATTTTTAAAAGTTACTTTGGTTAAATTTTCTTCTCTATCAAGATCCCAACTGGAAGCCGAATTTTCGTAAAGGCGCACGCCTAAATCATCCAAAAAAACATCTCGACTGGTTCCAAGATCATCATCATATAATTCAGTTGCAAGCAAAATTAAATGGCCACCACTGGATATCCAGTCTTTGATCCTTTGGCGTTTTTCAGTGCTTAGTCCGACCCTGCTACTTTCGATAATCAATGTGTCGTAAGGTTTTAATTTTTGATTAAGAATTGAATAGTTTTTTTGACTGTCAGTCATTTTACCAACGCTTTCGAGGAATTTTTCTGCGGCAAAAAAAGGGTTGGCTTTAGCCTCTTTGCTGGCACCAATATCTGTTTCAATAGTCACTTTATCAAAATTGCTGTAAAACCAATAAAGGTATCCACCAATAATTATTACAATAATCGATATCACCCAAGTAGCTGGTGAGATGGTAATTTTCTTAATCATTACTCATCTGCTTTTTAGTGTTCTCTTGCTCTTGAAATTTTTTCGTTCTGTTCATCACCACTGGCCACTGATCACAGAGCTCGTTCAACTCAGTTAGCTTTGGAGTCTGATGAGCGTAAGCTAATCCGCGCCAGTTTTTTGTTAATAAAGTCATGTATTGCTGGCTTTTCAAGCTTGTCTGAGTTGATATTTGTTTTAAGCATTCTAGCTCGGTATAACCTTCTTTTATAACCGCATCACTATTATCAATATACCAAATTAAACTGGCGCGATATAACAAGCTTAAAGCTTCTCGATACTCTTTATTTTCAATCATTTGTTTGGCAACAAGCCAAGGGGTATCGGGAAGATTTTGACTATTTAAATCCAGCCCAAATAATTTAGCAGGGCGGCTACGCAATAATTTTTTATGACTAACGCCTCTAACCAGTAAATGTTTGTATTTAAGTATTAAAAAGATGATTAATACTACTAGAAAAATCCAGAGAGCAAATTCAATTAATATCGCAAATATTTTAGCGAAAACAAACCAGCCTGAGGAAAATTTTGAATCATCTTCATCAATATCTTTAGAGGAGCGATACTGATTGGTTTCTTCGATTTCTATTTTATGAAAATCTTCACCTTGTTTTATTTCTTCAATGATTTTTTTTGCCTTGGTGTGGGAAAGATTGTTTGAATCGATTTCTTGCTGAGCAGATTGCTCAAACTTCTCAACTGCATCTACCTCGGTAGCGTTAAGAAATGGTGGGGCGGCAATATTCGCCATTAATATTATCAGGCCAATTGAAGCCCAACTGGCTAGTCGTACTTTTATGTTTTCTGAGCGTTCTGATAAGCGTGAAGCTAATCTCTTAAAGGCCAGCTCAATATCCCAAGCCTCCAGATGAGTTCTTTGATTAAGATAAAGTGAAAAACCGCAAGCAACATAAAAGGGGGCAACTAGACTAATGGCCAGATAACTGAAAAAATTGAATATAAAGGTGGTAAAATTTGAATCAATATCGGCTATAATCCATTTCCATAAATTGAAATTTTCCAGATATACATCGGGGATCATTAAAAAAATAAGCGCTAGGATCGACAAATAGATAATTGTTTCTACTAGAGAAAAAATGATATGCAACCAAACAGCACTGCCTGAATCTCCAGAGTGGATCACACGCAGCCTTTTTGTGCGGGCATGACTTCTTAAGCCTTCTAATTGAATCAGGGGTAGATCGAGTGCACGGGTAAAACTAAAACGCCGCAATGTGAGGCTTAAAAACCATTGAATTTTAGCCAGTGAGAAAAACGCTTTAATACACTGTTTGGCACTTAACCTTTCTCCGAATAATTCGCGACTCAAAAAGTGTAAAAGCGGCCGTTCTAAAATAGGTTTTAACCACCAAAAAATAAAAATCATCCATTCCTGTGATTGGCAAAATATACCGGTGAGTATCAAGAATAGAGGGAAGCTAATTACAAACCAGATCTTATAAAGTACTAATGCATGTTTTTGTACTAGCGTAATACCAAGATCGATGGCTTCCCAGCCACACCTTGGTCTAATCTTGGCGGTTACTTTTTCAAGATCCATGGGTAAGACCTTTTCTTCGACCCAAAAGGGTCATATAACCAATCACCATTATCCAAAAGCCAAACCCTACCCAATACTTGGTATTAGCGGTTACCATATGAGTTGATGACCAAAAGGCTTCGACAAAAGCTGCAATCAACAATAATAATATAGCGCCGTAAACTAATTTGATAGCTGACCTAGCCGAATTAACTAAAGCTTGTTTTCTTGAGTAAACCCCCGGTGATAAAATTGCCCAACCAAGTCGTAATCCTGCCGCGCCAGAAATAACGATGCCAGTTAACTCAAATGCACCGTGCCCAACAACAAAGGAGAAAAAGGTTTCAGAGTAACCTATATTATAAATATGCCCGGCAATAGCGCCGAAAAATAATCCATTAAATAGCAAAAAAAACTGGCTGCCTATGGTTAATAAAATACCGCCTGCAAAGGTTTTAAACGCGATACCAATATTGTTTTGGATATAATGCCCGAACATATAAAAGTCACTGTCAGAATCTCTTTCTGTCCCAAATCTTGTGGCTTCTGGATCATACATACTTTCTATCGTCACCACCGTATCAGGATCAACGATCATATATATGATATCGGGAAAAATTAGCATTAAAAGAAATATAACGATCATCGGTAGATAGAATAACGCCGTCGCAGTCCAGATAAATTTGGATTGCTCTCGAACAGCCTGAGGAAACCCGTGCAAAATGAAGTAGTAAATATTCTGAAATATACCGAGCCGTTTTTGATAAAAAGATTGATGTCCTCGAAATACTAGAGCTTCCAATCGATGGATCAAAAGCGGGCTATAATGCCTTTCTCTTGCAAGCGCCAAGCAATAACAAAGTTGCCGATAATTTTCAGCAAAACCTTTAAGAGAGATATCACCTTTTTTTCGATTCTGTTTTAATGCTTCTGCCAAACTGACCTGAACTTTAAAAGTTTTCCAGCTATCTTTATATCTTTCTTCGAATTCTTCCTGTCTCATTGATGGCCTCTAAGCCACTTGGCAATTCTTTTTAACAATCTTGCGGCATCAAGTGGTTCTTTGCTGGTATTTTCTTGCTTTAACCAAGGACTAAGATATTCGGCTAATTCGTGAGTTCTGTCTTCTGACATTCGCTGACTTCTTTCTGCAAAACTGATAATCGCGCTTTGCTCCTCCAAAGTCAGGGGAATTTTAGGTGCCAGTCCATCTTGCTCATAAACCAACTTTTCGTCTTTGAGGGACCGCCGATGAACCACCATTGTACCAGCAGCTAAGTCGCCTAGCCTTTTAAAGTCTTTGTTAATCAGCATGGAAATAATGCCAAAGCCAAATAATATCGGCAAAAAATCAGCAAAGCGCAATAAATTTCGAACGATTGAAGAGGACCAATCAATGGGTGTTCCATCGTCATTAATCACCATGATCCCCATGGTTTTTTTGCCGATAGTTTGACCCTGATTAAACACTTCAAAAAGAACCGGATAAAACCATTCAACCAGAAAAACAAGAATAAGAAATATTCCTGACCCAAAATTACCCCAATAACCTAAAAAACTAGACACGGCGGCAAGTCCCATCCAACGTATCAGCAGGTCGATCATAAAAGCGAGTGAGCGGCTAACCAGACCGGCAACCGCGAGAGATAACTCGACACCTTCGGGGACTTCTATTTCCCGAGTGGTGTCTAACATTCCCTGTTTATCCAATGGTGTGTTTTGTCCTTTATTACAATTGTGCGGTATTGAATAGAACCCATTCGCGCTAATTGATTTTTGAATCTAGTTCACCGCTTTCATATCGACCGAACATGGTCTCTAACGAAACGGGTTTGATCTTACTCGCCTGTCCCGCCGTACCAAAAGCTTCATAACGAGCAATACAAATATCTTTCATTGCCTCAGTTGATGCTTGCAAGTATTTTCGAGGATCAAAGTTTGAAGGATAGTCAGATAAAAACTTTCGCACTGCACCAGTGGATGCTAATCGAAGGTCAGTATCAATATTCACTTTACGCACGCCGTGTTTGATCCCTTCACAGATTTCTTCGACTGGTACGCCATAAGTTTCGGGCATATCACCACCGAATTCATTAATAACCTTTAACCATTCCTGAGGAACAGAAGATGAGCCATGCATGACTAGGTGAGTATTAGGCAAGCGTTTATGAATTTCTTTAACTCGACTAATCGCCAATACATCACCAGTGGGTGGGCGGGTAAATTTATAAGCGCCGTGAGAAGTGCCGATGGCAATTGCCAGAGCGTCCACTTGTGTTTTAGCCACAAAATCCGCGGCTTCTTCTGGATCTGTTAACATTTGATCTATGGTTAAAATTCCTTCTGCTCCGATACCGTCCTCTTCACCCGCTTCTCCGGTTTCAAGAGAACCTAAACAACCAAGTTCACCTTCCACTGATACACCACAAGCATGAGCCATTTCAACGGATCTTTTGGTGACTTCAACATTGTATTCATAGCTAGATGGTGTTTTACCATCTTCCATTAAAGAGCCATCCATCATGACCGATGAAAAACCTAATTGAATCGAACGTTGGCAAACCGATGGGCTGGTTCCATGATCTTGGTGCATCACTACCGGAATATGAGGGAATTCTTCGATAGCGGCTAAAATTAGGTGACGTAAAAAAGGAGCGCCCGCGTA
Source organism: uncultured Kangiella sp. (assembly GCA_964454125.1). Classification (GTDB taxonomy): domain Bacteria; phylum Pseudomonadota; class Gammaproteobacteria; order Enterobacterales; family Kangiellaceae. Next base: position 19,028 of record CAYVSL010000034.1, on the reverse strand, counting down.
CTTTCTTGCACCGGCTGAACCTTGCACAATAACGGGGCTATCAGTTTGGTCCGCCGCTTCCATGATGGCACGAATTTGTTCCATATTATTGACATTAAATGCCGGAACGCCGTATTGAAATTCTGCTGCATGATCAAGCATTTGTCTCATTGAAATTAATGCCATTGTGTTTTCTCCATTTTTTATATTCTGTATTGTTTCAATTCAAAAAAATATTTCGCCACGGAGAAACGGAGTTTTAAAAGATCACAAACTATTTTTTCTCCGTTTATCCGTGGTAAATAATATCTTCTATTTATTGATCTTGTACCGCTCGTTGTTCAAGGATTTCTACTGCCGGTAATTTTTTACCTTCCAAAAATTCTAAAAATGCGCCACCACCCGTTGATATGTATGAAATCTTATCAGTCATTCCAAATTGCTCCACTGCTGCTAATGTATCGCCACCACCAGCGATTGAAAAAGCCGAACTTTTAGCAATCGCATGGGCGATTTTTTCAGTTCCTTTTGAAAACTGTTCAAATTCGAATACACCTACTGGTCCATTCCAAACGATTGTGCCAGCTTTGGCTAAAATATCACAAAGATAATCAGCAGTCTTAGGACCAATATCAAAAATCATATCATCTTCACTGACTTCGTTAACCGATTTTAAGGTCGCAGGCGTTGATTCGGAAAATTCTTTACCCACAATAACATCAATGGCCTTAGGAATTTCACCGTTATTTTTGATAGCCTCTTCAGACAGCTTTTTGGCATCATCCACCAGATCCATTTCAACCAACGATTTTCCGACAGAATGCCCTTCTGAGGCAATAAATGTATTGGCTATGCCGCCACCAACAATGAGCTGATCAACTATTCCAGACAATGATTTTAGCACGGTTAATTTAGTTGAAACTTTAGAACCACCGACAATAGCGACCATTGGTCTGGCAGGATGATCGAGCGCTTTGCCCAGCGCGTCTAATTCACCGGTTAATAACGGTCCAGCACAGGCAATTGGCGCAAATTTAGCGACACCATGAGTGGAAGCTTGCGCTCTGTGTGCAGTACCAAAGGCATCCATCACGAAGATATCACAAAGTGAAGCATAAGCTTTTGATAAATCATCGTCGTTGGCTTTTTCACCTATATTACAACGCACGTTTTCAAAAATAATGACTTCGTCTTGTTTTGGGGCAATTTCTTTAAGGTCGTTTTTTGCTAAAGAAACCGGTACGCCAAGTAACGGTTGCAAATAATCAACAATAGCCGCCATTGAATCTTGCTCGGTAAGTTCACCTTCGGTCGGTCGACCACGGTGAGACATCACCATTACTTTTGCTCCTTTATCCAGTGCTAATTTAATGGTGGGTAATGCCGCTCGAATACGAGCATCGGAGGAGATTTTCCCATCTTTAAAAGGTACATTCAGATCTTCACGAATTAGGACTCGCTTACCTCTTAAATCCAAATCTGACATTCTTAAAACTGACATGGTTTTCCCCCAAAAAATGAAAATATAATAAGCGGCTAATATCCCCCCTTCATATTGGGGATGTGCTCTGGAGCATTATTTTGCAGACATCATTGTCAAAGCAACATCAATCATACGGCAACTAAATCCCCATTCGTTATCGTACCAAGTCAACACTTTAACTAAATTACCATTTACTCTGGTTTGAGTTGAATCAAATGTAGAAGACGCAGGAGTATGATTAAAATCAATGGAAACCAGTGGCTCATCGTTATAGTCTAAAACGATCCCATCGGCAGCAGCTTTAACAATAGCGTTAACTTCTTCAACTGTAGTATCTCTCGCGGCGTCAAACGTTAAGTCAACAACAGAGACATTTGCTGTCGGTACACGTAATGCAAAACCATGCATTTTGCCCAATAGTTCGGGTAACACCAAACCAACGGCTTTGGCAGCACCGGTTTTAGTTGGAATAATCGAAGTGGCAGCTCCTCGCGAACGATGTAAATCTTTATGCTGATTATCGATCAACATTTGATCATTGGTATAAGCGTGAATAGTATTGATTAAACCTTTTTTGATCCCTATTTCTTCATGTAATACCTTGGCAAGCGGTGCCAAACAATTAGTCGTGCAGGACGCATTAGAGATAATGGTATGCTCCGCTTTAATAATGTCATGATTCACACCATACACAACCGTAGCATCGATATCATCGCTGCCGGGAGCTGAGATTAAGACCTTTTTAGCGCCACCAACAAAATGTTTGGAGGCACCTTCACGATCTTTAAAATGGCCGGTACATTCTAAAACGATATCAACATCATAATCGCTCCATTTTAGATTCTCTGGGTTACGGTCGGCCAGCATCGCTATCTTGTCATCATTTACATACATATTTTCTTCATCGCAATGTACGTTTGCTTCAAAGCGGCCATGAGTCGAATCATATTTGGTTAAATGAACATTGGTGGGGATCGGGTGAGATGAATTAATCGCCACGACTTTTATTTCATCTTCACGGTTATATTCATAAATGGCGCGTAAAACCATTCGTCCGATACGACCATAGCCATTAATAGCAACTTTAACTGTCATTCCTGTAATCCCGAGATTTTGTTTTTAGTGTTAGACAAAATGATATACCTATGCATAGAAAAGTTCTAAATTGAAATTAAATTTGATTGAACCCCAATCTGATTTAAGCTAATAAGCTGGTCGCTTTTTCAACCACATTTTCAACCGTAAACCCGAATTGTTTAAATAGCCGATCAGCTGGTGCTGACTCGCCAAATTGATCCATTGATATAACGATCCCATCAAGACCAACATATTTATACCAAAGATCACCAGTCGCCGCTTCTATCGCCATACGTTTACCGCTAGAAGGCAGAACGTGAGACTTATATTCTGCATCTTGAGCGTCAAATAATTCACAACTTGGCATGGAGACAACGCGGATGTTATAGCCTTTTAATTGATTGGCCGCTCGCATTGCCAATTCAACTTCTGATCCCGTGGCAATAATGGTCAATTCTGGCGATCCACCGCCATCAAGTAATATATAACCCCCTTTTTCAATTAAACCTAATTGAGCTTCAGAGCGAGACTGTGTAGGTAAACCTTGGCGGGTTAAAATTAATGCAGTAGGGCCGGTTTGATTCTGAACAGCCATTTTCCATGCAACGGCTGTTTCAGTCGCGTCACAAGGACGCCAGTTAACTAAATTGGGAGTGCTCCGCATTGATGCGAGCTGCTCTACTGGTTGATGAGTGGGGCCATCCTCACCTAAACCAATTGAGTCATGAGTAAAGACATAAATTACCTGTTGTTTCATTAATGCTGCCATACGGATCGCATTACGCGCATATTCCATAAACATTAAGAAGGTCCCACCAAATGGTACAAAGCCGCCGTGCAGTTTAATACCGTTCATGATGGCGCACATACCAAATTCGCGCACACCGTAGTTGATGTAATTACCGCTAGCATCGCTGGCGTCAATCACTTTTGATTCTTTCCACTTGGTCAAATTTGAACCCGCTAAATCAGCCGATCCACCGATAAACTCGGGTAGGTTACCTGCGTAAGCTTGGATCGCATTTTGCGAAGCTTTTCTGGTAGCGATTTTTTCACTCGCTTCTTGAGTGGATTCAATATAGGACTTGGCGGTTGCTGCAAAATCCGCATTCAAACGTCCGTTAAGCCGACGACTTAGCTCTGAGGCCAACTCAGGAAAACGTTCTGTGTATTCAATAAATTGATCGTTCCAATCACTTTCCAATTTTTGACCTCGTTCTCTGGCATCCCAGCCCTGCATAATTTCCTGTGGAATATCAAACGCTTTATGTGGCCAATCAAGCTCTTGTCGGACCAAAGCGATTTCTTCATCACCAAGAGGCGCACCATGACAAGACTCTTTGCCACCTTTGTGAGGTGAGCCAAATCCGATGGTTGTTTTACAACAGATCAGAGTGGGGCGATTGGTTTCAGCTTGAGCTTTTTGCATCGCTTGTTCAATTGCTCCGCTGTCATGTCCATCAACACCCGCGATTACTTGCCAGCCGTAAGCTTGGAATCGTTTGACTGTATCATCGGTAAACCAGCCTTTAACGTTACCATCAATTGAAATACCGTTATCGTCATATAATACGGCTAGCTTGCCCAGCCCCATGGTACCGGCTAATGAGCAGACTTCATGAGAGATACCTTCCATCAAACAACCATCACCGACAAAGGTATAGGTGCGATGATCAATTATTTCAAAATCTGGCTGGTTAAACTGGGCTGCCAAAGTTTTTTCGGCGATTGCCATGCCAATGGCATTGGCGAGCCCCTGACCAAGAGGTCCAGTGGTGGTTTCTACTCCAGGGGCGTAGCCTAACTCAGGGTGGCCAGGTGTTTTAGAATGAAGCTGGCGGAAATCTTTAATGTCATCTATGGAGAGTGCATAACCCGTCAAATGTAATAATGAATAAATTAACATTGAGCCATGACCGTTAGATAATACGAATCGATCCCGGTTCACCCATTCTGGATTATTTGGATTATGTTTGAGGTGATCGCCCCATACCACTTGAGCAATGTCGGCCATACCCATAGGGGCTCCAGGGTGACCAGAGTTAGCCTTTTGAACGGCATCCATACTTAATGCTCGAATAGCATTAGCCAACTGAAAACGAGACGACATAAATACTCCTATGGTTAACAAGCTGTATAAAAAGGGGGTATTTTGAACGGGGCGTATTTTCTCAAACCCCGTCCAATGAAGCAATCTATTTATACTTATTCAACCTAGAAAAAATCAGTTGAAGCGCAAGAAATAGCGCCACCCCGCAACGCGCCTGACGATGCGAAAAAAGGACTCATCACCAGTAAGGTGACTATGCCATTTTTCACTAGGTCATGCATGCCGCGAGATAGCATTCTTTCCACGACTCCAACTGATTATTCTAGGTTCAAATAATGTAATTTAGCAAATACTAATATCGGTGTATCAATTTTGGACAATTGGATAAGATAGCATCCAAGCGCTCATTCCACCCTGTAAACTATGCCCATCAAAACCAAAACGGTTAAACGTAGCAGCTGCCGATAAACTGGAATTACCGTGATAACAACAGATAATAAGTGGTCTGTTGTTGTCTTCATTGTTAACAAATGACTGAAAATTCTCACTATCCACTCTAACAGCATTTTCAATATGACCAATGGCAAAACTTCCCGCATCCCGAATATCAACAATTAGAGGATTGTCTTTTTCGATCATTGATGCCGCTTCAACCACGTTTATCTGTTTAATCATTGTTTTTCTCTGTTCCGGTTTCTTTTATTGTTGTATTTCAATCCTTGAAAACATTAAATCCCATACCCCATGACCAAGCCCTTCACCACGCTTTTGAAATTTGGTCACCGGTCTATTTTCTGGTTTAGGAATATAGTCATTACTGGCAGAGCAATTTTTCCATCCCTCAGCGGCCTGCATGACTTTTAACATATGCTGGGCATAATTTTGCCAATCGGTGGCCATATGAAAATGCCCGCTTGTTTTAACTTTATGGTGCAAAAGTTGGACAAAATCGGGATTAACGATGCGCCGTTTGTGGTGTTTTCTCTTGTGCCAAGGATCCGGGAAGAAAAGTTGCAGTAACTCAATCGAATCATCTGGCAGCATCTCGCTAAGCACTTCAACCGCATCGTGAGAAATCACCCGTATATTGGTAATTCCAGCTTCCTTCATTTTAACCAGCAATGAACCGACTCCGGGGCGATGTACTTCTATACCAATATAATTGCATTCCGGGTGGCACTGCGCTTGCTCGACCAGCGAAGTGCCCATACCAAAGCCAATCTCGACACTGACCGGCCCATCATTTCCAAACAGTGCTGAAAAATCGAGAGTTTGTTTTTGATAATCGAAGCCATAGATGGGCATCATCGTTTCATAAGCAAGCGTTTGTCCTGGCGTCATACGGCCTTCTCGCTTCACAAAACTTCTGATTTTTCGTTTTAGATGTTCCACAAACTAATCGCTAGTTGAGCTTTAGATGCGCGATTATATCGATCTAACTGATAAAAATCTCAAATAATAGATTGACCAATTGTCAAAAACTGCTAGTTTTAGCGTTGTTGCCCATCAATTACGGACTATCAACACTCGATGTTCCCATCTATACCCAATTATCATGCCTTAGCGGTCCTTTTGCTTACTGGTGTTGCACTCTATTTATTCCGCCGGGAAGATATTCGGCTAGAATCAAGTTGTCTTGGCGTGCTGATCTTATTGGCGGTTGGTTTTGAAATTTTTCCTTTTATATCAGAAAGCGGAGAACATCTGGAATCCATTGATTTTTTCTTTGGTTTTGGCCATGAAGCTTTAATAGCCGTGTGTGCATTAATGATCGCTGGTCAGGGCCTAGTTCGAACAGGTGCACTAGAACCTGTTGGCCGTATGTTAGGTAAACTCTGGCGTATTAGCCCTACTTTTTCACTTCTGACGACCTTGGTCGTTTCCGGCATTTTATCGGCATTTATGAATAACACACCAATTGTCGTGCTGATGCTGCCAATCTTGATTAGTGTTGCTGTCAGGACCAATACTCCTCCTTCTGGTTTATTAATGCCGATGGGGTTTGCTACTTTAGTTGGCGGCATGTCTACCACTGTCGGTACATCCACTAATTTATTAGTCGTTGCGGTTGCCTCTGAACAAGGCATGGCACGGATGGGATTGTTTGATTTTGCGGTACCAGCACTGGTTGCTGGCAGTGTTGCTATTGTTTATCTATGGCTAGTCGCACCTAAAATGTTACCCCAACGTCAATCGGCTCTTGATAGCGAAGCGCCCCGTATATTCACCGCCCATTTGACCATTGACGAAGAAGGTTTTTCTGTCGGCAAAACATTAGCTGAAATTATCGAGCATTCTGATGGCCTGTTAAAAGTTGAAAGAATTCAACGTACTGGTGCCAGTTCAGACATAAGAATCATGCCGATGCCTGACGTTATTCTACACGCTGGTGATAAAGTAAGAGTGTCTGATACCGCCGAAAACCTTAAAGACTATGAAAAAATCCTAGGAGCAAAATTATTCGTCGGTAAACAACAAATTGATGAAAAACACCCGCTTACCGCGGAAGATCAACAGTTGGTAGAAGTGATTGTCGCACCAGGCTCTCCATTAGCAGGTTCTACCTTAAAGAATATTCGTTTTGTCGATCAATATTCGTTAGTGGCCGTGGCATTACACCGGGAGGGGAAAGAAATCGATCTGTTTAAAAAGCTTGGTAATATTTCTTTGCATGTTGGCGATATTCTACTGGTTCAAGGGTCCCGCGACAAAATTGCGGAAATGAAAAAAAAGGGTGATTTTTTGGTTTTGGATGCGACCACCGATTTACCGCACACCTCCAAAGCGCCGGTGGCATTGGTGATTATGCTCGGTATTGTTGGTGTGGCCGCGTTAGGTATATTACCCATCGCAATCAGTGCCTTGGTAGGAGTATTATTATTATTAACCACTAAATGTCTCGACTGGGTGGACGCAGGAAGAGCACTCAGTATACAAGTTATTTTAATTGTTGTTGCTAGTTTAGCGCTCGGTGACGCACTATTAAAAACGGGTGGCGCCGATTACCTAGCAGAAGTGTTTTTATATTCCACCACTGGTTGGCATCCAGCTTTTATTTTGAGCGCGCTAATGTTATTGCTGGCAATATTAACAAATATTGTTTCAAATAACGCTGCTGCGGTTATCGGTACGCCAATTGCGATCAGTGTGGCAACTCAATTAAATTTATCGCCAGAGCCTTTTGTTATTGCGGTATTATTCGGCGCTAACTTTAGTTATGCAACGCCAATGGCCTATAAAACCAACCTATTGGTGATGAATGCTGGCGGTTATCATTTTTCTGACTTTATCCGCATCGGGGTGCCATTAGTGATCATCATGTGGATCACCTTGTCGTTATTTATTCCTTATTATTACGATATTATTTGAACCTAGAAAAATCTAAATTCTAAAAAATGGTAGGAGCGCGCGTCCCGCCGCGAAAGAAATTTGAAGACAATGACACCCACCCAATTCAGTAACAAAATCCTTAAGTTTTACGACCAACATGGTCGAAAGGACTTGCCATGGCAACAAAACAATTCAGCCTACAGCGTGTGGGTGTCAGAAATCATGCTACAGCAAACTCAGGTTAAAACCGTTATTCCTTATTATCTTAAATTCATAAGCTCATTTACCACCGTTGAGGCACTAGCAAAGGCAGATATAGATGACGTTTTACATCATTGGGCGGGGCTTGGTTATTATTCTCGCGCTAGAAATTTGCATGCTTGTGCAAAAATGGTGGTTGAGCAATACAAAGGGATCTTTCCTTCAGATATTAGATCGATGGTTGAATTGCCGGGTATAGGTGAATCCACTGGCGGAGCTATTTTGTCGCTCGCCTACGGGTTGCCTGAAGCCATCTTGGATGGAAATGTGAAACGGGTACTAGCAAGAGTTTTTTTGGTAGAGGGTTGGTACGGCAGTAGCCAAGTCAGTAAGACATTATGGCAACTATCTCGAAAATACACGCCTAAAACTCGCACCAGCAATTTTAATCAGGCGATGATGGATTTAGGGGCTGATATTTGTAATCGGGCCAACCCGAGATGCGATGAGTGTCCGTTATCAAAAAACTGCAAAGCCAACATGCAAGATAAAACCGTAGAATACCCACATCGAAAACCCCAAAAGACGATTCAAACCAGATCAGCGACCATGCAGTTGGAATTAAATAACAAACAGCAAGTGCGACTATTTAAACGACCACCGAGTGGCATATGGGGAGGGCTTTGGAGTCTACCGGAAATTGATCTAAAATCAGGGCAATATAGCCTGATCGGCCAATTCAAACACACCTTCAGCCATTATCACTTACAAGCAACAGTCGTTGAGGCCAAACAAAAAAATGACCGACAGGCTTCCATACAGGATAATCAGCAGCTAGCATGGCATAATATCGATAAGCTAAGCGACATAGCACTTCCTACGCCCATTAAAAAGTATTTATTTAAACACTTAAAGATCAAAGAGAAATAACATGGTATTTTGTCAAAAATTGCAAAAAAAAGGTGATCCAATTCCTTTTGCGCCAGTGCTTGGAGAACTGGGACAGCGTATTCTGGAAAATATTAGTAACGAAGGTTGGAAATTATGGATCAAACATCAAACCATGTTGATCAATGAAAAACACCTGAGTTTGGCGGATGCCAAAAGTCGTGAATATTTAAAAGGAGAAATGGAAAAGTTTCTATTTGATGGTGATTACGATGAAGTGGAGGGATATATTCCGGAGAAAAAATAACAAATACCCTATATCCCGCTTGACATTAAAACCCGATCCTAGTTTAATAGCGCGCTCTTGAAGAGACCGAGATTCCTCAGCTTCATAGAAAATTTTAAAACCAGTGGCCTGGTAGCTCAGTTGGTAGAGCAGAGGACTGAAAATCCTTGTGTCAACAGTTCAATTCTGTTCCGGGCCACCATTATTTATCTTGTTTATCAAGAACTTAGATAGGGTTAGCAGCTTAACAGGTGCTAACCCTTTTTTGTTGGGGTAACACTGGGGGTAACAAATTAATTAAGCTGAAATAGTTTTTATTTATTTTCCAACCCAATGATATTTGTGCACCTCAGCACGCATTTATCTATATCAGCTCTATTTTCTTGTATTCTTCTAAGGGCGTATTTAAGTTTTTTGCCACTTCCATTTAGAGAATTAGATATTTTGATCAAATGTTTACTAGTTTTCCGCAAAAATAGAAAGTTTGTTATAAAATAGTTACAACCGATCAAATGAGAAATATCCACAGGGTATTAACAATAACTGGAGTTGAAGAAAAGCGTAAATGCGAATATTATGGAGGTTAATAAATAGCCTCACCTCCTATCGATTATTTTTTGTGGGTTCTACATTATGCGATATTCAAAATGTGTTCGAACGTTGATTTTAGTAATATGTTCAGTCTTTTTACTGAGTCAGTCGGTTGTTGCTGAACAGAGCAAGTCCTTAGATTCAATGCAAGAAACAGAAAAGAGTAAAAAACTTTATCGGGTGATCGATAAAAACGGTAGGATTTCATATTCTGATACCCCCTCCCCCGGTGCTGAAGAGATAGAGATGCAAGAAGTGCCTTCCATCAATCTTAAGCCACCAAAAATCGAATTTAAAGAAGTGGAAGATCGATCGAATGCAGAGCAAAATGCTGATCACTACACCACAATCGAGTTTATGAACCTTCAGCAAGATGGAGTGATTAGAAATAATGGTGGAGTCGCAACCTTAACTGCCAGCTTGCAACCAGCATTGAATAGTCGGCATTTTTTGGAATTTTATGTTGATGGAAAAATGATTGGCCAGCAGCAAAAAGAATTATCAATTACTGTGAAGGATATTAAATATGGCCCACATAGCGCCAGTTATACGGTGGTTTTGGCAAACGGCGCAAAAGTACAGCAGAGTAATACAGTAAAATTTAATCTGTTACATGTTGTCAGAAAAAAATCAGGTGGTGGTGGTGGCGGCGGCAGCGCGAATAACCTCCTCAATCAAAGTGCTTTTAAATCTAAATTGCCCAAACATCCCAAAGTCCCCAGCTACGAATCAATGAAAAAAAATTCCGAGACTGATAAGTAGGTCTCAGAAACAGGAATATTTATTTGGTAGTATTATACTGACAGTCTGCAGGTAAATTTTTTGCCTTTAAAGAAGTAAAAATTAATCATTTTTATCCCTTAATTTAGTTGTCTCAAAGATCCCTTGTTGCCCGCCTTTGCGGGCATTTTTTTTACTTACAGGGCATAGGTTAATCAATTTAAAAGGCAAATCGATTGGAATACTATCCACTAATTAAACACATCCATATCACAACGGCGATTATTTCGTTGCTTGGGTTTTCTCTACGAGGCTGGTGGATGGCCAAAGAAAGCTCACTACTACAACATAAATTAGTGAGAATTTTGCCACATGTGAATGATACCTTGTTATTAACTAGCGCTATTTTTCTTTCGCTGATGAGTGGTTTTGACCCTTTTGTTGACGTTTGGTTGGGGGCAAAAGTTATTTTGTTGATTGGTTACATTGTGGCTGGAATTTTTGCTCTAAAACGGGGTAAAACGAAGCAATCAAGACTGATTGCTTTTATAGTTGCGCTGCTCTGTATTTCAATGATTTTTTGTTTGGCAATATATAAACCATTCTTTTAGCCTAGAACAATCAACGGCTCTCCAAATTGAAGCATTACGTTTATTCTTCTTTTTCTCGGATCAAACTCAACTGTTTGTCTTTCTCTTGCCATAATTGATTGACCCACTTTTGCACCTTTTTACGTTGCTGGGAATTTTCGATATAACTACCCTTAACTTCTTCTGGAATATCAATCAGTTTGGCGGTCACGATTATTTTATCCAATCTGCCTGTCATTAGATCCCAAAAACTGGGAGAGTGGTGATTAGGGTAATCAATTGTTACGTCGAGAATTTTAGTGATTTCTTCACCCATTAAGGTCAAAACATAACCTATACCACCTGCCTTCGGTTTAAGCAGGTTTGTATAGGGAGACTTTTGTTGTTCGTGTTTGGCATCAGTAAAGCGAGTCCCTTCTGCAAAATTCATGATCGAGATTGGAATAGTCTTAAATTTTTCGCAAGCTTTTTTTGTCGTTTTAAAATCCTGGCCTTTTTTGTGCGGGTTTTTTTTGATATAAGATTTAGAGTAACGTTTCATAAAAGGAAAATCCAATGCCCACCAAGCCATACCAAGAATAGGTACCCAAATTAGTGGTTGTTTCAAAAAAAATTTTAAGAAGGGTATTTTACGATTAAAGGTGTTTTGTAAAACTAATATATCGACCCAACTCTGATGGTTGGCCATAACCAGATACCAATCATGAACGGAAATATTTTTCGGCAAATCAATTTGCCATTCAATGGGTTTAGTGATTTTGAGGATGAAAGCATTAAACGATATCCAATTGGATGCGCTCGCATTTAATAGGCGATCCAAAATTTTCCTTAACGGCGGAAGTGGCAAGAACACTTTGAAGAATGCCAACACAAAAATGGGTATCACCCAAAAAAAGGTATTGATAACATGCAACAAAAAAGATAAAGAACCAATCAAGGATCGTGGCAGAATTTTAAATAACATTGATAAATCACGAGAAAGGGCCAAGAAAGAGTAGATTATACCTTGAAAAGCGAATGCTACGATAGCTATGATACAATCCAGCGGCAAAATACTCGTAATACTTAAAATCATCGGATAACGGAGAACAGATCATGTTAGATGCTAAAAAAATTGAAGAACTAGCCGGTAAATTCAGTCAAAGTATTCCGCCAAGTGCCAAAGCCTTTCAGCAAGATATTGAAAACAATTTCAAACAGGCCCTCCAGTCTTTAATTAGTAGAATGGATTTGGTCACTCGCGAAGAATTTGATGTACAAAAAAAAGTACTTGCCAGAACGCGAGATAAAATAGATGCTTTAGAAAAAACCATCCATCAAATGACTAATAATTAATGGTGATTAATGACGATCCGGCTGGGTTCAGTGGTGTATTTCTTCCGCTTAGCCTTTTGCTTAAAGTGGCTCAAATTTTTATCTAAGTATTTTTGTAAATGGTTAACGGACATTGGCTTTGCAAAATAATAGCCTTGAATAAAATCACAGTTTTTTTCGGTTAAAAAATTTGCTTGTTTAATATCTTCTACACCTTCAGCAACCACTTGAATTCCGAGTTTATGAGATAGATCTATCATCGCCTCAACAATAGCTGATTCCTTGCCATCGGTTAGTATATTATCGATAAATGATTTATCGATTTTTAAGATGTTAGCAGGAAAATTCTTTAAATAACTCAAGCTTGAGTAGCCCTTACCAAAATCATCTAAAGCAATGGAAATACCAATATCTGACAATTCATTAAGAATATGATTATTTTTTTCAACATGTTCGATCATGATATCTTCGGTAAGTTCTAATTCCAAATAATTGGCATTTAATGAGCTATCTTGAAGTGCCATATAAATACTTTGTTTTAAGTTACCAAGTTTAAAATGGGAGCCGGAGATATTGATGGCAAAACGAATTCGACCAAATTTATCTGTTAGCTTTTTAGCAATATTGCAAACCTCAGAAATGACCCATTGTTCTACTACGACCATTAAACCAAGCTCTTCCAGTATGGGAATAAAATCAGAAGGAGCTACCAAGCCAATGGTTGGATGATTCCATCTTAATAAAGCCTCGACACCGGAAATACGATGATCGCTAGCGTTGACCTGAGGTTGAAAGTAAACTTCAAACTCCCCTTTAATCATCGCCCGTCTCAAACTTCTTTCCAGTTCTAATTTAAGCCGTGCTTGTTCGTTTAGATCGTTGGTATAAAAATGAAATTTATTTCTGCCAAACTCTTTGGCTTTATATAAAGCGATATCGGCGCTTTTCATTAACGTTTGGGGCTCCAGTCCACATTCTGGAAAGTAAGCAATTCCAATACTGGTGGTAACAAAAAGTTCGTGTTGCCTGATTTTGATCATTGGTTCAATCGCATTTTGAATTTTCTTTGCAATCAAAGCCAGCTCTTTTTTGTTTTTGGTATCATCGAGCAAGAGGGTAAATTCATCACCGCCGATCCTCGCAACTACATCGGTGACTCTTACCGCCTCACGAATACGGTTAGCTACTTCAATTAACAACATATCGCCAATATCATGACCTAGGGAATCGTTAATATCTTTGAATTTGTCCAAATCCATAAATAGCAGACCAAAGGTTGACTGTTGTCGTTTGGCGATACTGATAGATCGGGTTAAATGTTCGTAAAACAAATAACGATTAGCTAGCCCGGTTAACTGATCATGGGTTGCTAAAAAGCTTAACTTGGCTTCGGTATTGCGGCGGCCTATTGCGTGACGGATGGATCGATCTAACAATGCTGATGACAATTCTGAAAAGGGGATACTATCGGTTGCCCCAGCTTGCATCGCTCGATCATCAAATGCGGTATCTTCCAGAGAGCTTATAAGAATAATGGGGATCGGTAACTCCAGATTAACAATCTGTTTAATTATTGTCAGGCTGGTATCATTATTTTGGTTTTCAACAACCAAAATAACGTCAAAATAGCGATTGGCAAAAATGTCTTCGCAAAAAGAGCCACACCAGCGAATTTGATATTGCCGGTTAGTCTGTTGCGCTAGCATTTTTTCGAGTGAAGCAAAATGTTGTTTGCTTTTTTCCAACAACAAAACGTTAATCATAAAAACTCAATCTTGTGGACTATGCAGAATGTAGCGTCTTGAACTTGGGAAATATAAAGAAGAGGCGTACATCCCTGCAAGATTTATAGCTTTATGAGTATAGACAGGGATTGTTGATATTGCCAAATTCCGATAGGCTTATTGTAAGAAAGGCTGTTAATTCAATAAAAAGCGATATATCAATTTATGGATTAATTTACCATAGGGCGGAAAGGCTGTTTTGGCGGAATAAAATCGACCTCTTTTAAACACGGACTTGACAGCACTAAAGGTTTGAAATCCTTCTTTAGCATGATATTTTCCCATGCCTGATGGACCGATCCCGCCAAAAGGTAAGTCTTCTTGGGCAACATGATTAACGGTGTCGTTAATACAAACACCACCAGCATGAGTTTGGCTAAGCACTTGATTTTCTAGTTTTTTCTGATTAGTAAATAGGTAAAGTGCCAGTGGTCTTGGTTTGGAATTGATAAATTTTATTGCTTCGTCAACACTCTTGTAAGTAATAATAGGCAATAGCGGACCAAAAATTTCCTGTTGCATAATGGTCATGGTGGAATTGGTTTTAAGCAGTAATTGCAATGGCATTGAGCGGGGTAGTCGTTCGCTTTTATCACAAAGGGTGATAATTTCCGCCCCTTTATCTACCGCATCTTTTAACCAGGATTGTAAACGATCATATTGAGAATCGTTGATCACAGAGCTATAGTCGCCAGCGCTAATATCCGGGTACAACTGGTTAAACTGTTTTTTAAAGCGGGCGATCAGTTCTGACTCCATATTATCAGGACACATCACATAATCCGGTGCCACACACGTTTGACCAGCATTTAAGCATTTGCCATAGAGCATTCTGGTCACGGCAAAATCGGCTGACACATCGGGACCAATCAGCGCTGGTGATTTACCGCCCAATTCCAGCGTTACCGGGGTCAAGTTTTTTGCAGCAGAGGCCATGACTAGCTTGCCGACTGCGGTTGAGCCAGTAAAAATCAGATGGTCGAAAGGCAGTCCGGAAAATCCAACCGCCAGTGATGCATCGCCTTCAACCATGGCAACTTCATCACTAGAAAAAGCCTCTGCCAAAATTTCGCTGAGCACTCGATTAGCATAGGGGGTAAATTCACTGGGTTTGATGATCGCTCGATTACCGGCGGCAATTGCGGCTACTAAAGGCCCTAATGACAGGAAAATGGGGTAATTCCATGGTGACATAATACCAATTACCCCTAGAGGTTGGTACATAATGCGATTGCTAGCAGGTTGAAACATCATCGAAACGTGTCGTTTTTCTGGCTTCATCCAATCTCGTAAATGTTTGATTGCATGATCAATCGACATCACGGTAGGCATAATATCAGCCAGCAACGATTCATCATCTGAGCGCCAGCCAAAATCAGCTGAAACCGCCTTAACCAGTTTCTCTTTATGTTTCAGCAAGGCATTTTTTAGAGCGCGTAATTGTTGTTTACGCAATGTTTCCGTTGGAAAAGGTTCCGACCAATAAGCCGCTTTTTGTTTTTCTAATAGTTGAGTAACATCATGGATGTTGATCTGATTGACACTCGCCGTTTGCTTTTGCATAACCGTTTCTCTTATTCTATTACAGTAAAGTGAAATTGCCCTAATGGGCCAAAATCGACTTGATAAACATTAACTTACGCCGGGATCATTTTACTAAGTCAATGCCGAATGGTCATCTCATTAGATGCGGCGATATCTTGATCGGTAATATTTTTTTACAAAGTCTGCCATTGGACTGAATTTTTTTTTCTGCATTTACTGTGGGAACCAACAAAAGCAGGTAAACTATCGCGATTGTTATTTGTTTTGTCATGATTAATTTTCCTAAACCCATTCACTAAAGATACACAAAGCCCCTATGGATGTCACACCAATTTTAGACCATTTAAATCAAGCACAACGAGAAGCGGTGACCGCTGATGTACCGGCATTATTAGTACTCGCTGGCGCAGGTTCTGGTAAAACTCGAGTATTAGTTCATCGGATCGCTTGGTTAATCACCAATAAAGGACTTGCTCCCCATGCCATTATGGCGGTGACTTTTACCAATAAAGCCGCTCATGAAATGCGCTCAAGAGTTGAAAATCTGTTGGGTCGCTCTAGCACCAATATGTGGATAGGCACCTTTCACGGTTTGGCTCATCGATTATTGCGCACTCATGCAAGAGATGCCGAGCTACCAGATACCTTTCAAATTTTAGACTCGGATGATCAACTGCGGGTGATTAAACGGGTCATGAAAGAAATGAATCTGGATGAAAATGAATGGCCTGCTAAGCAGGCGCAATGGTTTATCAATCATCAAAAAGACGAAGGTAAACGCCCAGAGGATATTCATCATCGTAGCGATCGGTTTAACAGCATCCATACCAAAGTCTATTTTCAATATCAAAAAGCCTGTCACACTGGCGGATTGGTTGATTTTGCCGAATTGTTGTTTAAAGCTTTTGAACTGATCCGCGATAAACAGCATTTACGCGAACATTATCAAGAACGATTTAAACATTTATTAGTCGATGAGTTTCAAGATACTAATGGTATCCAATATGCTTGGATTAGGCTGTTAACCTCTAAAGATTGCCGTATTTCGATTGTTGGAGACGATGATCAATCTATTTATGGATGGCGCGGTGCTAAAATTGAAAATATCCAACGTTTTGAAAAAGAATTTAGTCATAATAAAATCATTAAGCTGGAACAAAATTATCGCTCAACCGGTAATATATTAAAAGCGGCTAACGCGGTGATCGCCTTTAATATGGAAAGAATGGGTAAGAATCTATGGACCGCCGGTGACGCCGGTGAGCCAATTTCTATTTATGCCGCTTTTAATGAACAGGAAGAAGCACGATTTATTGCCAGTCGTATTACCGATTGGTATGAACAAGGTTATGCATACAAAGAGTGTGCAATTTTATACCGCTCTAATGCGCAATCTCGTGTTTTAGAAGAATTTTTGTTACAACGGCAAATTCCTTATCGGATCTATGGTGGCCTCAAGTTCTTTGAGAGAGCCGAGGTAAAAACCACTCTGGCCTACCTAAGGTTAATGTATAACCATCAGGATGATGCTGCTTTTGAGCGGATCGTCAATGTACCAGCCAGAGCCATCGGTCCTAAAAGTGTTGAGCAAATTCGACAACGCGCCAAAGAGAATGACAGCACTCTTTGGCAGGCAGCCAAACAAATCGTCGAACAGTCATCTTTGTCACCTAAAGCAACCGCATCGCTAGCCGACTTTATCGAGCTGATTAAACAAAGTTTTGAGGAATTTCATAAACTGTCACTATCGGAGCAAATCCAGTTAACCATTGAAACGGCAGGATTAGATGTGCTTTACGCCAAGGAAAAAGGTGAAAGGGCATTAGCCAGAAAAGAGAATCTGGCAGAACTGGCTAATGCGGCACGAGAATTTAACCATGATGAATATCCCGATCTATTGCCGATGACCGCATTCCTCGCACACGCATCATTAGAAGCTGGCGATAATCAGGCCGAACAATATGAAGATTGTGTTCAGTTAATGACTTTGCATTCGGCGAAAGGACTAGAATTCCCACTGGTTTTTATCTCAGGTATGGAAGAAAAGCTTTTTCCCCATATGATGAGCATGGAAGAACCTGAAAAATTAGAGGAAGAACGCCGTTTAGCCTATGTCGGTATTACTCGCGCGATGAAAAAACTCTATTTGATCTACACCGAAAAAAGGCGACTTTATGGCAAGGAAACCTATCCGGCAATTTCACGATTTATTAAGGAAATACCTGCGGAACTAAAAGAAGAAGTTCGTTTAAACACTCAAATAACCCGGCCAAGTTATCAACCAAAAATCAAGAAATCTCATGTTTCCAATACATTGGGCAACAACACGGGCTTCAAGTTGGGGCAAATGGTCAAACATGCCAAATTCGGGATCGGTATAATACTTAATATTAAAGGTGATGGGCCCCATGCCACGGTAGAAATTAATTTTGAAGAATTAGGATTTAAAGAGTTAGCGCTTGCTTATGCCAAACTAGTAGCCCAATAAGGGATTTTGATTAGTCCAGCTTATTTATCGGCGGACCAAAAGGGCGTAAAAAAAGACCCCAAGACACAAATCTTGGGGTCGATACAGGAATTGATTTGGGGAAACCAATTCCCAATCCCGCTTCAATTAGGAGGGGGGTAGCGGGAGACGCATCTAGCGTCTAACGATTAAGACGTCGCGCAGGCAATTTAGTTGCAAATATTTTCTCAGAAGATGTAAATAAATGTAACTGAGAGCATTGTTAACTCTTTTTTTCAGTCAATAAGAACATTAGGGGCTGTTGATCTTTCACATCGGTAGCCAGATCAATGCACAGGCTAATGCAAGCATACTTTCAAAATTGATTTTTAATTTATCATATCTTGTCGCTATCGCACGAAAATGTTTCAACCTTGCAAAAGCATTTTCCACTAAATGCCTATATTTGTACAAACACCAATCAATATCAGCATGACCGACTTTAGAATTTTTCTTTCGTGGTATCACTGGGATTGAGTTTCGCTCTCGTATTTTGTCCCTGATAGCTTCGCTATCATAGCCCTTATCTGCTATGACAAAATCCCCTCGAGGCAGCAAATCAATCAACTCATTCGCTACTTTACTGTCATGAACATCACCGCCTGTAATGATAAATTCAATCGGTAAACCGTAACTAGTGCCAGACCGAGAAAGCGGTTATTGCAATAAAATTCCATTTTTGTT
>CAYVSL010000033.1:0-34468 GCA_964454125.1 uncultured Kangiella sp. | reverse complement strand
TGAGTAGGATCTTCCGGTGGTTCTTGATTAGTCAGGTTATTGAATCCTAAACTGATTCTAGAAAATACCGCACCACCATAAAAACTGACTTCTACCTGACTGCTGATATCCAGCCGTGACAAACCAACTCGACTGAAGAAATTAATTTCATAAAAAATTCGCGTCATCAAAAAAACTCGCTCTTGCGGCGCAATAAGCTGCCGAGTTAAACGATGCGTTCAACAAATGCCACCGGAATCGATGACAGATCGACAAAGTGGGTAGTACCACTGAATCCAATTGGATAAATAGGTAAACGGCGACCATCAATCAGAGTAAGTGTTTGACCAAACCCGATCCCTCGTAAGTTAACCGCAAAAGCGCCGGGGGTAAATCCAAAGGTAGAGCTGTTATCGAAGGTTCCTCCTGAATTTTGGGTCAGGTTATCAATAACATCCTTTACATTGGCATAACCCAATTTATCCATTTCCTCACGGCTGATCGACAATACTGGCGACAAGTTTCTAATATCAATATTTTTGATCCGAGAACCGGTTACAACGACTTTGTTTTTATCTGAAATTTGCTCTGAGCCATCGGCAACTTGAGCAGCGGCAACATTGACAGACAATGTGCCTATCACACCTAGCATCAGTAGATTTAACCCCAAACGGTTGACTTTGTGTTGAACGATATTTTTCACCATAAAAAGGACTGCTCTTTTTGTTTTTTGAAGGCGCAACCGTTGCAGAATAGTTAGCACCTCGACCCAAGGATTATCCTAGAATAGTTCAAAAAAACCTAGAGCGAAACGGTAGTTTACCGCAGATTGCGGACGAATACGACACGGTTATATTACTAATAGAGCGACGAATCACCGAAAAATAATCCAACCATTCATCAGAAGTGGATTGATTTATCAAAATCATAGATATATCATATGAGAAATTATAAGTTGATGGTATTAACTATGACTCTTAACGAGCTCAAGTATGTGGTGGCCGTTGCACAAACTCAGCATTTTAGTAGAGCGGCTGATCTTTGTAATATCAGCCAGCCCAGCTTGAGTATCGCCATTAAAAAATTGGAAGATGAGCTGGGGATTACTATCTTTCAACGTGGCAAACGAAAGATCGACATCACCGCAATGGGAATGGCTGTAGTGCAGCAAGCACAGAAAGTAATCGAGGAAGCCGATAAACTCAATTATTTAAAAAATAAGCAAAAAAGACCACTAGAAGGGGTTATCCGCTTGGGTGCCATATTTACTATTGGCCCCTATTTATTCCCTGCGCTGATCCCACAGATAAGAAAAAATCATCCACAAATGCCTCTACATATTGACGAAGACTATACAGAAAATTTGCGCAAAAAATTATTGCAGGCAGAAATTGATATCGCTGTTTTAGCACTACCTTTTTCTGATCCGGCACTAGAAACTCTGGAAATCTATACCGAAGACTTTATTCCTTTGTTTTATGACAGCCACCAGTTCGCAAAACAATCAAAAATAGCCGTTGAAGATATATCCCCTGACGAATTATTAATGCTTGGTCGGGGCAATTGTTTTAGAGATCAAGTGATCGCAGCCTGCCCACAATGTCTCTCACCAAAATCTCGAAGTGAAGACTGGATGGTTGGAAGTTCACTGGAGACTATCCGACATATGGTCGCAATGAAATTAGGCATCACCGTTTTACCAATCACGGCACTGGCCAAGCAAACGGACTATCCCGGATTAGATTCTAGGCCGTTCGCGTCACCCGCCCCACAAAGGCGTATCGTATTAGCCTGGCGTGCCAGCTTTCCAAGAAAAGAAGCCGTTATGGTCATCGCAAAATGCCTACAAAAAGCACTAAGAGATCAGGTAGATCTTCTACCAATCGATAAACCGCTAACAAATAGAAAATAAGCGAAAAGGTTGATCGGATTTGAGCCTGAAATTATCACAAATATCTGTTGAAACCCTCAAAGGTGTGGGCAGTAAAGTCGCTGAAAAATTAGCGATCTTGTCCATCGAAAGTCTAGAGGATTTACTTTTTCATCTCCCTTACCGATATCAAGATCGAAGCCGAATTCATCCAATAGGAAGTCTACGGCATGGTCAAACAGCGCAAGTGTTTGGCATCATCGAAGCAACTGATATTATTTTTGGTAAACGCCGTTCGCTTGTTTGCAAAATTTCTGACGCCAGCGGCATTTTAGATATTCGATTATTTTATTTTTCCATGGCACAAAAAAAACAATTCAAGCGAGGAGAATATGTGCAATGTTATGGACAAGTTTCTCATTCCGGCCGTTCATTTGCGATGATCCACCCGGAAATAAAATTCTTAAAATCCCAACAAACACCCGAACTACAAGAAGGTCTTCAAGCGGTTTACCCTACCACTCAAGGGCTGCAACAAAGGACCTTTCAAACCTTAATCAAACAAGCGATGACATATCTTAATACCGCGAGTATCAAAGAGCTATTACCGCAAGCTTTACTCGCCAAACTCACCTTCCCCCCGTTGGCGGACGCGTTAAAATTGTTACATCGACCACCGCTGGATATATCGCTAGCGGATATCCAAAGCGGGGAACATCCATTGATCCAAAGGCTGGCCTTTGAAGAACTAATGGCTCAACACCTAGCGCTGAAAAAATTAAAACAAAAACATCAGGCACATCAAAGTTATCCCATTAAAAACCATCCGACACTAATTAACCAACTTGAAAAAAAATTGTCCTTTAATCTAACCAAAGCACAACAAAATGTGATCAAAGAAATTCGTGGCGATCTAAATAAAAAATTTCCAATGATGCGTTTAGTACAAGGCGATGTAGGTTGTGGTAAAACATTAGTCGCCGCCTTTGCTATGTTGGATGTTGTAGCGGATCATTTTCAATCCGTACTGATGGCACCGACAGAATTACTAGCCGAACAACATTTTGTTTCTTTTCAAGCCTGGTTTCAATCTTTGGGAATTCAAGTCACATTGCTGACGAGCAAGATGAGCAGCCAATTAAAAAAGGAATCTCTGGAAAATATTGAAACCGGCACGGCTAAAGTGATTATTGGCACGCACGCCGTTTTCCAACAACAAGTTACATTTGCTAATTTGGCACTGGTCGTAATCGACGAGCAACACCGTTTTGGGGTAGAACAAAGAAAGAGTTTACTAGAAAAGGGGGCAAGTTCCACTCTCAAAAAATCTAATCACCACCCACATCAACTCATCATGACCGCCACGCCAATCCCCCGCACATTAGCGCAAACCGCTTATGCTGATCTGGATTTATCGATTATCGATGAAATGCCACCGGGACGAAAATTAGTGGGAACTTCAGTCATAAATGACTTACAAAAACCTCAAGTCATTCAACGTATTCTTCATGCCTGTCAACAACATCAGCGTCAAGTTTATTGGGTGTGTACTTTAATTGATGAATCGGAAGAGTTGGAATGTCAGGCCGCAGAGGTCACCTATCAGGAGCTATCGGAGCAACTATCCGATTTGCGCGTAGGCTTAGTTCACGGTAGGCTTAAATCAAAAGAAAAACATGAGATTATGGCAAAATTCAAAGCCGGTGAACTGGATATTTTAGTGGCTACCACGGTAATTGAAGTCGGTGTCGATGTACCGAATGCCAGTTTGATGATTATCGAAAATCCTGAGCGATTGGGCTTATCTCAATTGCACCAATTGCGAGGGCGAGTAGGACGTGGCGAAAAACAAAGTTATTGTATTTTGATGTACCATGCACCGCTATCACAAAATGCCAAACAACGATTAAATGTGATGCGGGACACTAATGATGGATTTAAAATTGCCGAAAAGGATTTGGAAATTCGAGGTGCCGGAGAAGTTTTAGGTACCCGACAAACCGGCGAAGTTTTATTTCGCTTTGCAGATTTATTACGAGATAGAAAACTCTTGCCGCAAGTTCATCAAAATGCTGAAATAATCGCAAAATTCCATCCGGAATTAGTTGATGCCTTATGTACTCGGTGGATTAAAGATGGTGAACAAATGAGTCACGTGTAAATAATCTCAAGAGTTAATATGTACCCGTGCTATCTCAAAATACAGATTCAGCCTAGATTAATCAATTTGTCACTTATTCTTCTGGTCCTAACATAATTGCAAGCCAGAGAGTCTTAGGGTTGGTTTCTAGGGCAATTTTTATTGTCATGGTCAAAGGAACTGACAAAAACATGCCAACTGAGCCAAAAATCCACCCCCAAAATATCAACGAAAGAAAAACAATAAAGGTAGACAAGCCTAGCATTTTTCCCATAAATTTTGGTTCAAGAAAATTGCCAACGAACATATTGGCAAATAAAAAAGTTAAGCCAGTCCACAATACTGCTGCTGGACCAATTTGAATAAATGCTAATATTAACGGTGGAATAGCGGCAATAATCGAACCAATATTCGGAATATAATTCAACAAAAAAGCTAACATCCCCCATAAAAAAGGATAATCGACCCCAACAAAATAGAGCGAAATTGAAACAATAAAACCGGTTAACAAACTCGCCGCTGTTTTGATCGCCAGATAATGCCTTATTTTTCCCAATATTTTATTAATATGAACCATTTTGTCATGGCTATCTGAAAAAGCTCTGGAAAACTTGACGGGAAAACTCGACATTTCTGCCAAAATAAAAATCACACTTAAAAAGATAATAAAAAATTCCTGAAAAATATAATTTAAACCACCAACAATACGACTGACCAATGCCAACCCATACTCGTCCACCAAGCTAGCAAGCTGAAGCCCTTCTATAGGCAGCCCTTTGGTTTCTAACCAAGAAAAAAGTCCACCAAAGCTTTGCTGTAGTTTATCGGAATACAGCTCTTTGTTAGAGCTAAAAGACTGGATCGAATCACCCACTAAATATCCAACAAAACCAAGAAACGATAACATGATAATTAATACAATAAAAATAGAAAACCCTTGCGGGATTTTTTTATTAACCAACCATTTTATCGGCGGAATACAAACAACTGATATGAACAAAGCAAGTAAGAATTCGGCGAGTATTGGAGCTGCAACTTTCAAACCTGCAACTACAATTACAAATGACGCCGCTGTCAGCATGATCGATTGAGAAGTGACTGAAATATCTTGTGAATTATCTTGTGAATTGTTATTCATCTTATTGTTCCATTTCCCTATTCGAAAATATGCCAACTTGGATGTCATTAAAGTAAACGATTAAGAATACTATCCAACTTTGCTCTTTTAGTTAACTTAAGTAATTTTTGAGCTTCCTTTCGATAGCATTCTGGTTTTTCAATTTCATCAAAATGGTTAATCCGGGTACAATGTTTCATTACTTGCTGTAACTCACTATCAAATTTATTTTTCAATTGCTTAGCCGGGTCCTGAATAAGAACACCATTTTCGATATCGAGTCGCCAAGCTCTCGGATTAATATTATGTCCCGTAATCAAATAATTGCTTTCGTCGGAATTAATTCCTTTTAAGTGAAAACTGTTCCCCTTGTCCAACCACAAGCAAACATTTAGTAGATTTTCATCAATAAATTTTTGATTCGATTTAACAAACCGTCTTAGGCTTGTTTCATAAATATAAGGCAAAATACCTATTTTGTTAAATGGTTTATCTTCGCCAATGTAGAAGTCATTCGCCGTTTTATCACCGACAATAATGGTCACTTTGGTATTTTGTTTTAGTCGTTTTCGTACGGCTTTATGAATTTTTGCAGGGAAATTAAAGTATGGTGTGAAAATAACGATTTCATTTTCTGTTAATCGAACTAATTCATATATGGTATTATTAAGTTTATTGTTGCGGCCACCAAACCCCAGTAATGGCGTAATTCGAATTGATTTATTTTTTTCTTTTTCTTGATCTGCCTTAAAAAAATAGTCTGCTCTTCTTAATCTTATTTTGAGTCTTCGGATGGAATTCTTAAGTGCTTTTGCAGTTGGAATAACCTCAGAAGTTAAATTTCTAACCGCATCATTTTTGCTAAAATTATCGTTAAGAAAGTTTACAAATGAATTAGTTAAGCTTTTACTATTAATCAGTTGATAACGATCGTATCGATATCGTTTTTGTTGTTGCAAGTAAATATTATTAATACTCGCTCCGCTATAGAATAAGGTATCATCAAACACAAACCCTTTTAGATGCAAAACCCCCAGAAACTCTTTGCTTTTTACTGGCACACCTAAAATATCAATTTTATGCTCATATTTTTTATTTAACTCACGATATAACCGCACGTTACCGACACTTTTAGCATGCCCCATTAAGCCACGTTGAGCTCTTAAAAAATCAATAAATATCTTAACCTCTAGTTTTGGGTTATTCTGCTTGGCTTCATACAACGCGTTAAGTACCGCTTGACCGGCTTCATCATCTTGCAAGTAAAGCGCAGTAATATAGATTCTATTTTGAGCGGATTGAATCAGCTCAAAAAGTTTTTCTCGATAATCATTGGTATTATCGATAATAGTTAAATCATCCTGCGAAATATTAATCGTTTCCAGAGAATCAAAAAATAATTTTCTTTTTGCTCTTAAAAGCATGTTCAATCTGCTCGCCCCATAAACTTTTTGTCGCCAGTATTTATTTTAACTTTTTCGCCATTAGAAATATATTCTGGCACTTGAATGGTTAATCCCGTTTCAAAACGAGCTGGCTTGGTGCGAGATGCAGCAGAAGCCCCCTTAATAGAGGGATCGGTTTCAATAATTACCATTTCAACCGATTGAGGTAATTCGATGCCAATACTTCGATCATCAACTTCCAAAACCACCAGACCTTTAGTATCTTCATTGATAAATAGGAGCTCATCTTCAATGTCAGCTAGTTTGAATGGATGCTGGCTATAATCTTCATTATCCATAAAAATATAATCGTCACCGTCAATATACGAAAAACTGACGTCGCGACGATTTAAATCTACCTGAGTTAACATATCATCGCCTTTAAAGGTATGTTCAACTTTACTACCACTACCGATTTCTGCGAATCGTGTTTTATACAAGGTAGCGGCCCCTCTAGCGCTAGGACTATGTACATCAATATGTTTCACTAATAGTAATTTACCGTTGTATTCAACCGCAATTCCACGTTTTAGCTCACTTGCTTTTGGCATTGGTTCCTCTTTATGCTGAATAAATCAGTCGATACTTAACAATCTAGTCAATAATTAAAATAGCAGCAAAGAAAATACCAGAAATACACCGTTTTACCAAGACTTATTGGGGACTAGAAGTTTTGCAATTTATCATTTAACCGGTTTTTGTAGGTTTTTACAGTGGTAGCGATCAATTGTTTGCATGGAGCGACCATAGTGATATTGAATTTGTTCCAGACTATAATGGTGAGATTTCGCTACTGGGCATGCCATACGCGCCACATAGCGATCTTTACAGATCGAATCAGGCCGTTCGGTAAGATATACAACGGTTTAAGCCCAACTCGCCTCCAGCCAAAGCATCGACCAAACAGCTTTGTATGCAATGACGAGTGTTACAGATTTTGCCAGATTAAGCCCCACAACATTTTTTATACTTTTTCCCGCTGTCACAAGGGCAAGGATCATTTCGACCCGCTTTGCTGGTAGTATGTGTTTTTACATTTTTATTTTGCAGAAACTCTAAATCCCGAATATTTTCATCTTGCTCTGCATCGACCGTTATATCGCCAACCCATTTGTTTTCGACAAAGATTGTAGCCAGTTCTTGTTTTCGTGCTTCTGTCTTCACACTAATTTGTGCAGGCGCTTTTTTTGTACCAAGACGGATCGCTTTGTCACCACCAATAGAGCCGCTTCCACGCTCATTGTTGTTATTCGCTTTACCATCATAAAAAAACTTGGACATAAATACCACCTTAAGAATGAAGAACTAATTTAGGCTCGACTCAGATTTAAATCGATGAATTCAGATATTGCAATGATACTGGCTTAACCCTGTGCGCGCAATCTCTCTTCTCTGGTTAGCGACATCCTAGTTAACGATATCTAAACAGCCCTGTCAAAATATAAGACCGTTATTGATCGACGGCTAAAGAGCAACTTTGCCGTCGACACACTTTTCAACAATTTGGCTGTTTAGTTGGTTTGTGGTTGATTTTTGACCTAGTAAATTTTGGGTTTGGTTAATTTAAGCTAATTTATACTAATAAAACCCTTAGTTAGATATTGTTGTAATTATGGTCTATAGTTTGAGGCAGTACTAAATTTAGTACTCTATAATTTTAGTGTGAAAATTCTGATTAAGCGAATATGGTTTACTGATGCCTAACAGTGGTTTCTATAGCGTTGTACGAAGCTCTCACTCTATTTTGGCAAGAGGGTAACTAGTTGATATGAAGATATTAAGCTCTTTTTCAGTAAAATTTAAGATTTTAATCATTTCATTTATTGCCGTTATAAGTTCAGCAATTAATCTTTGGGTATTGAATCAAACCGAAAGAACCTCATCCAATATACTTCTATTGATCGCAGAAAAACACTATCCTTCAATAGCATTATTCCAGGAAATAACTTTAATTGTAGATAATATCTCGACTCAGTTTAGTGATGCCATTGCTTTTGAAGATGAAGATGAATTAGAAGATATTGAAGAACTAAAAAAGGCGTTTGAAAAAAAGTATCAAGAATTGAGCGTGTTTCTGGCGGATCAAAATTTACAGCAAATATCATCGGCTTTTAGCGCTTATTTTCCCATCACTTATGAATTTGTTCCCAAAATGATCAATAAAAAAATTGACGAGGAAGAAGCCGCACGAACAAGTGCTTTAATAGGTAAACGTTTACAAGAATTAAAAATAGTGATCCGCGCAACCCGAACTTCTACAATAGAGTCTTTCGAAGAAAGTATTGAATTTGCTCGAATCGAAAACCAAAACCTCTACTCGTTTAGCTTGAGTGTATTCGGTATTACTTTTGTCATATTACTCGTTTTAAGTTGGTTTATTTCCATGGTTATTACCAATGCAATTACTAATGTATCTCAGAGCCTTTGTCGTCTTTCTGAGGGCAAAGGCAATCTGAAAGCCCGGCTGGACGTTACATCCAAGGATGAAATTGGTGAATTAATCCAACAATTTAATTATTTTTTGGATAACCTATACCCAATAATTGATAGTGTGAAAAAAACGGCGATAACGCTCAATTCTGCCAATAATGATACATTAGTAGTAATGGATAAGACTCAATCTGTTGTTCTTGAGCAAGAACACGCAACAAGTCAAGCTGCAAGCGCTATTGAACAGCTGTCCAAAACAGTTGAAGAAATTTCAAAATTAGCGATCGAAACATCTTCCCTAGCAGAACAAGCCGATAGAGCATCTGAACGTGGTCAAACAGAAGTTAATCTAACCTCTGAAATTATTAATACCGTAATCTCCAAAATATCTGAAATAAAATCAGCAATTGACTCATTAAGAAATAATAGTAAAAGAATAAATGGTGTGTTAGATGTCATCCGGGGGATTTCTGAGCAAACCAATTTATTAGCATTAAATGCCGCCATTGAAGCTGCTCGTGCAGGAGAAGCTGGACGAGGTTTTGCTGTAGTTGCCGATGAAGTACGTTCTTTAGCGCAACATAGTCAAAATGCGACTGAAGAAATTCAAAAAATGACCGAGTCTCTACACGAAGATACAGGTAACATCACTGAAATTATGGTATCAAGTATTGAATGGGTAAACAAGTCGGAGAAACAGGTAGAGCTTGCGAGTAACGCCTTAGCGGAGATAAATTCTTCAGTACATACCATTAATAACACTAACCGTAATATTAGTGTCGCCAGCGAGCAGCAAGGTCAAGTTGCAGATCATATTGATAAAACGATAAAAAAAATGAGTCAATTATCCTATGAGATATCGAATGCTGTTTCCGAGACAAGTACTGCATGTAATACACAAACCAACCAAGTGAAGTGCTTAAGTGAATTAGTTGATCAATTTAAAACCTAGTCATAATATTTATTCTTGATTTTTTTATAGTAATCGACTATTCATATAGGGAACTCTATCATTTCGCTTATTCCTATACTGAAATTTTACAGTAACCTTGATAAGAAAGAGCCTAATACTATACATAGAAAAAACGTAAAGATTCAACCGAATATGATATTTCTATAATTCAAAATATGGAGAAAAAGGATATGTTAAAAATAAAAATCAAACAGATTTTTTACTTGGTATTTAGACTATTCTCTATGACCGTTTTATTAGTTTCAAATACAATGGCTGAAGAGGCTAGTTTAAAATGGTCAGGTTTTGCAACCGTTGCCGCTACATACATGAATGAAGAAGATACCATATACGCAGGTCATATTGACGATGGATTTTCTTTTTCAGATACTCGATTGGGATTAAATGTCAGCTCAAAAATTCAAAACGATCTTTTCCTAGCAGGTCAAATATTAATGGCTGGAACAGAAGCTGAATTTAACGCCCATATGGACTGGCTATTTGTGCGTTATATAGCAACTCAAAACACCTCTATTCTATTCGGAAAAATGAAGTATCCAAATTTACTTTTTTCTGAAGTCTATGACGTAGGCGTTTTATACCCTTGGGAAAGAGTTCCTCAAGAAGTTTATTTACTGAGATCACCTGCCGGATCAAATGCATTATATGAATCAATTGAAGGAGTCAGCGTATTATATTCCAAAGGCATTGGCGATGAAGATACAGAAATCAGCTTACAGGGATATTTTGGTGCTGGTGGTATGGAGGTAGGAACCGTTGATGAAATGTTTGGAATGGTGGCAAGCCTTTCAGATGAATGGTATGAGTTTAAAGTTGGATACAATAGTGGTGTCTTTGATCCTGGTGCAGGTGGACATGGCGGAGAAGAGGAGGAGGAAGGTTTTGAACTAGCTGAGTTTGATGGAGCAAAACCAGATATAGGCACTTTAAATTTATCCGCTTCAATTGAATTAGGCTCATGGATTGGTTTAACAGAATGGACAAAAACTGAGTTTGATGGTTTCGATGATATTGAAACAGAAACCCGTTATCTGACTTTGGGTCATAATATTAATAGCAATTGGTTGATCCATGTAACTGCTGCGAGTTTCGAACAACAGACCGGAAGAACGCAAGATTCGATTTCGCTTGGCTTCCGTCGAAAAATAAATGATTCGGCGGTTATAAAGCTTGGCTTTAGCCTAGTAGATGCTACCGCCCCTCACGAGGAAGAGGAGGAAGGAGGAGGAGATGAACATGATTCAAATATTTTTGGATTCATTGAGGGGAATGTGGATAACATTAAAGTGATTTCTATTGCTGTTGAATTTGTTTTTTAAGGAGGAAATGATGAAAATTAATCTAATATTAATAATGTTAACTCAGTTTTTCTATACACCATCTAAAACACTAGTGTTGATCTCTTTACGGGTGTTACTAGCATCAGCATTCTTACTTCCATGTTTTTCCATGTGTTACGCAGAAGGCATTGCGGTAATTGTTAACCCTGCTAGCAAGGATTCACAAATCAATATCAAAACCGTCAGGAAAATATTTTTAGGTAAAAGCAGTCAAACAGACACAGGCGTGACCATTGTCGCAGTTGACCAAAAAGAGTCCAATTTAAAAGAGTTATTTTATAAAAAAGTGACACGGAAAGACCCCGTAAAATTAAAGCTCTATTGGACTAAAAAAGTAATGTCTGGCAAAGGTGTAAAGCTACAAGTTGTTGGAAATGACGATAAAGTACTTGAATATGTAGCTAGCCACATAGATTCAATTAGTTTCATTTCCAAAGAAAAAGTTAATGACTCCGTTAAAGTTTTGTTGCTTGTTGATTAGTTTATTTTGGCATATCGATAGAAAAAATTTATTGGCCGCCTCATCAGCTGAAAATATCTTTCTCATTTTTTTGCCGCCTTAGATAAATCCTAGGTCGTAAAAATGATAATCTAAATCCATGGCCTAAAGCAGCTAACATCCAGCTTAGACCATGCAAATAGTCTTTAGAAGTTTCTATACTGAACGGTCAAGAAAATTTCTTGACCGGGGGCATTATAATTTGCAACCGTCGGTTCCGCTGCATCGGTATAATCACTCACTTTTAACTTAAAGCTTAATTGCTCGGTCGCTTGATAGCTGGCTCCTAAACTAACAGTAATATGGCTTTTTAAATATACGTCCGAAAAACCTGAATCTTTTCGACGGCCTATGTAATTAAATTGACTAAAGAAGGAAAAATCACCTAGAGCAGCAACCAATTCATATCCATAGTGTTCTTTAGCACGTCTAACCAGCTGTGTATTGGTTCCCTTATCAAGTGCATCAACATAGCTTGCATTCAATTTATGAGATAATTTGCCTTGTCTAAACTGATAGACAATCTCGTATCCTTTGATCTGTGCTTTATCGACATTAATCGACTGCAACTGAGAGAAATCATATGAAATTAAGTTACTAACATTATTTTGATAACTTGCGATACTTATCGCTTGTTTTCCCCAATGACCTTTTAAAAGTAACTCATTATTATAAGAAATTTCTGCGGCTAAATCAGGGTTACCGTGAAAAAACGGGGTGTCAGGATAGTATAAATCATTAAATGTCGGAGCCTTAAATCCCTTAGCTCTGTTAGCAGAAATGATGAAATTATCCGAAATCCTGTAACCAACACTTAGATTAAAAGTTTCGTTACTTTCAAAAAAATCAACATCATCATAACGAATAGCAACATCCCCAAGGAAAGATTGGGAATTAAATGACGAAGATATAAAAGCGGATTTCGTTGTCTGCTTCTGTTTTTTGAATGACGTATCTGGGTCGCCAAATTCAAAAGATGAATCGAAGTCGTCTATGACAAAACGAGTACTGTCTTCAACATTATCATCATATCTTTCTATACCGCCAGTAATGCTTATTGCATCACTAAAGCTGTATTGCCCCAACAAATTGATTTGTTCTCTAGTCGTTGCAAAAACACCCCCATTTTCTTTTGGAATATATATAAATTCATTTTGTAAGTAATCAAAATGTCGTCCGTAAGTTAAAGACTCATCTCGACTACGGCTTAGTCTGAATTGGGTTAACCAGTCATCCTCATGATAAGTATAACGAATATTCAAAAAATTATTATCAAAATCGCTTTCATTTCCACCATAACTACTATCAAATTCATTATTACCTTGATCGACCTGTGCTACCCAATCTAGCACTAATTGATCCGATAATTGATATTCACCTCTAATAGCCAATGATAATTTACGGTAACCATCCTTATCAGACTCAGAATCATTAAGTACATCAAATCCATGACTATTTTCATGGCTGATGGTTAAGGTGTTATTTAGCGAATCACTACCAAAACCAAGTACAAAATTGCCGCCCAACGACTGTTTGGAGCCTCCCGTTAATTCAACAGACATTTCGTCTGCGGCTAAACGACGAGTAAAAATTTGAATGACTCCCCCAATTGCATCACTCCCCCAAAGCGCCGCTCTTGGTCCTTTGACCACTTCTATACGCTCGATCTGTGCTACAGGAATAGTTGAAAACGACTTTGTTCCACTTGTAGCAGAGCCCACACGAACGCCATCAATCAATATCAGTGTATGATCAGAATTAGTCCCACGAGTAAAAAGCGAAGACGACTGACCTGCTCCGCCGTTATGCACGATATCAAGCCCGGCAATATTTTCTAATAAATCAGTAATGGATGTTGGCTGAATTCTTTCGATATCTTGCCGAGTGATCACTTCCACCGCCGCCAAAGTGTCGTTTATATCTTGCGCAGTCCGGTTAGCCGTAATCACGATGGTTTTGTCATCCTTGACAGATTCATCAGCAATCGTTAGTGGAGAAGATGTAATCGCGAAGAGAGTCGCGAAAGTTTTAAAAATCGTTCGGTTGTACATGTTAATACCTCTAATCCGGAGAATTCCAGATTAATATTTGACGCCCGCCGCGTCGGTTCTATAATTTTGAACAATCTCCGCAAAATGCAGATTCGTTGCTCACCTAATTGTCAATCAAGCCGGTCTCCGGACTTATCTGATTAGTTGATTGAGCTAGATAAATCTAGCCTCAACCTTCAGCTTCACCGTTGCGGGGGCAGTGCTGGAATTTCACCAACTTCCCGAATATCCGATTCAAACTCGGATCACTCGATTGCTTTGATATCCTTATCAGCATACTTCCTGAATCTTTTCTCCGGTAGGAGCGTCCGTACCAAAATCACCTTCCCTGATCAATCCTTTCACAGAGTTTT
The DNA here is from genome assembly GCA_964454125.1 of uncultured Kangiella sp. Lineage (GTDB taxonomy): Bacteria > Pseudomonadota > Gammaproteobacteria > Enterobacterales > Kangiellaceae. Next base: position 20,271 of record CAYVSL010000033.1, on the reverse strand, counting down.
TCAAGACCATCTAACGATCTCGGTGTAGTTCTATGTAAAAGATCACCATTCAATGCAAAAATAAAATTATTTTTTACCGCTGAAATTTCTGGCCATTTTGACCAAATTTCTTTCTTTTCTAATTCGTTCTTGGCAATATCGCTCCCTGAATGGTGCGGTATAATAATCACTTTTGGATTTTTTACAAGCACTGATTCAATCGATACCATAGGATAAGGCACATTAGCAGCCTGAAAAATATTTTTTCCACCACAATCTTTAATCAATGATTCAATCCAACTCTCTGGACCGATACTTTGGAGAGGATCATGCCAGAGTTGATAAAATACATCGATTTTAGCAAGCTTTCTGTATTGGTCACGAATTTTTTTGTAGCGTTTATCAAATTGTGTAATCACCGCTTCAGCTTGTTTTTGCTGACCCGTTAACTGACCCAGTTTTCGTAAATCGAGACTGATTTCTGAAATTTTTTTAGGCTGGCTATAAACAATATTAAATCCCAAGGATTCAATCTTATTCAAATCACTCCCCTTGTTACCGCCTTTCCATGCGACGATTAAGTCCGGCTTTAATTTGAGGACCTGTTCAATTTGAATACCTGTATAATTTCCAATTCTAAGAATATTTAATGCTTCCTTGGGATAGTCCGCATACTCTACCGTGCCGACTATTTTGTCACCAGCACCAATGGCATACAACATTTCAACTGCGTGGGGCGATAGCGCTATAATACGCTGCGCATTCTTTGTATAAGCAGCCGAACTAGCGCCTAGATAAATTGCAACTAAAAAAATGAATTTAGCCGTTTCCCGAACGGCAATAAGAATATTTTTTGCATAACAAGGCAATACTCTGGATAGTGCAGATTGCTGCAACGCTATCAATATTTTTAAGTTCATCACCAGTCGATCCCTTTCCTCGCTTTCACTCCTGAAGTATAAGCATGTTTTATATCTTTAATTTCACTCACGGTATCCGCTACGCTTCTCAAAGCAGCAACCGCACCACGCCCGGTAATAATCACAGATTGTTCAGGAGGTCGATTAGCGATAACCTCCAACACTTCATCTTGATCCAAATATTTATAACCCAGCATATAGGTTAATTCATCTAATAGCACAACGTGATATGCTGGATCCGCCAGATATTCCTTTGCCTGTTTCCAAACCTTAGCCGCCGCAACAATATCAGCTTCTCTATCCTGCGTATTCCAAGTAAACCCGGTTGCCATGACCGAAAAAGGAACACCATTTTGTTCCAATAAGTTGCGTTCACCACATTCCCAAGTGCCTTTGATAAATTGTGCGACGGCCGCTTTGTATCCATGACCCACACAGCGGGTTACCACACCAAAACCTGCGGTGGACTTTCCTTTGCCATTACCGGTAATCAGCAAAATCACACCACGTTCTTCGGTGGCTTTGGCAATACTTGCATCTACTTTTTCCTTTAGTTTTTGCGACTTTTTTTTATGTTGCTCTTGTTGCTTCATTTTTTCACCTCATTGTCATTTTATAAAACTAAAAAAAATAGACCTCTACTGGCCTCTCGTCGAATATCCAATGGCTTTGATTATCATCGATATATCCAAACTCTCTTCTAACATATCTGCAAGCCGTTCTAATTCTTTTTCTCTCACTTGTTTCCAATCCACTGCCGAATGATTTTTACCGCTCACCCAAACTAAAATCGCTTGGATAACCTCCTTACTTTCAAATAGTCCATGTAGATAAGTTCCAAGAATGAGTCCATCATTTGAAATTAAACCATCGGAATAACAGTGACCATTTTGATCAGTGATTTTACAAAAAGATTTACAGTTTGTATTGCTTTGAGTTACACCGCAATGAATTTCATAACCACTGATATAACCTTTATGCTCACCTAATTCAAAATATCCAGAAACCTGCGTTAATATTTTTTGAGTTTTTAATTCCGTTTCAATGGGAAATAATCCTAGACCATTACTTTCACCAGCTTTCCCTTCTACTCCATTTGGGTCAGATATTTTATCTCCCAACATTTGATAACCACCACAAATTCCAAGTAATTTACCGCCATATCTTAGATGACGTTTGACAGCTCTATCCCAACCATTCTGTGCTAAAAAAACAAGATCCTCACGCACGTTTTTACTACCAGGAATAATCACTAAATCGGTACCGATTATTTCCGCTGGTTCTCGCACATAAGACAAACAAACATGATCATTAGCGGCTAATGGTTCAAAATCGGTATGATTGCTTATTCTTGGCAATACAATAACTTTGATACTAATTTCACCCGTTTGGGCTTGTGAGTCTAGTTTTATCGTATCCTCTGCATCCAGTTTTAAATCCTGCAAATAAGGCAAAACACCTAGAACTTTTTTTTGACTATAATCTTCTAACCAATCTAGCCCATTTTGAAGTAACGAAAGTTCGCCTCGAAATTTATTAATCACAAAACCTTTTACTAAAGCTTGCTCACTAGCCGATAAAAGATTCAATGTGCCGGTTAAATGGGCAAATACTCCGCCACGATCAATATCACTGATTAAAATAACCGGGCAGTTTACTACTTCGGCAAACCCCATATTAGCAATATCATTTTTCCGTAAATTCACTTCCGCAGGACTACCAGCCCCTTCAATCAAAATCACATCAAATTGTTGCTGTAATCGACGGTATGATTCTAATACTTTATTAAAAGCCAATGCTTTTATATTGCCAAAGGACCTAGCCTCTAATTGAGAGACTGCTTTACCATGTATAATCACCTGCGATTGTTGATCGCTGGAGGGTTTAAGCAAAACCGGATTAAAATCAATATGAGGCGCCAATCCGCAAGCCGTGGCCTGTAATGCCTGCGCTCGTCCGATCTCTCCTCCACTGGCTGTTACAGCACTATTTAATGCCATATTTTGCGGTTTAAATGGAGCAACCAAAACGCCATTTCTCTTAAAAAGTCGACACAAACCAGCAACTAAAATACTTTTACCGGCATCGGAGGTGGTCCCTTGCACCATCAAGCTTCCTTTAATTTGATTAAATGGAGCATTCACTATTCATCATTCCTAGTGATATTCATCGACTTTAACTGCGGAAATAATGCTTCTCCATGATAAATACTGATGTGAGTGATTGAACCATAATCAATCGCAATATTTTGAAAAGGGATTGGAGATAAGGGATCGATTTTCAAGCACCAAGATATCAAACAACGGATCACTCCGGCATGAGTTATTAACAGCAATCGATTACCAGCATTTTCATTCAATAAATGATCCAAGGCTGTACGAACCCGTTTTTGAAAATCAGTCAGCGTTTCTCCATCCTTTGGGGGGAAACTTGCTGGGTCATTCAAAAATAGCGATAAATCGACTGAATGTTTTATTTGAATATCTTCCAAAGACTGACCATCCCATTGACCAAAATCATATTCCTGAAAAGCATGATTGATTTCTATGGGTAGACCCATTTTGCTCGCCCAATATTCGGCAAATTTTGAACATCTTACCAATGGACTGGTAATCAATTTAGTCATTGCCTTTAAAGATTCAGCCGCGGTACAAAGTTGCCGCCAACCAAGTGACGTCAATTCAGAATCAGTCACTCCCAGCAAGGTATTTCGTATTTCAGGTTCGCCATGACGTAGTAAATAGAGCTCAGTATTCATGCTATTACTCTAATATTTTTTTCATATTGTCCACCCGTTTTCATTGCCATGGGAATACCACTTATTACCAAAGTGACATCATGGGCGCTTTCAGTTAACTTTTGATTTAACCATCCTGCTTGATCAACAAATTCTCGTGATAAACTGCCCATCGGGACAATGCCACTTCCTACTTCATTGCTAACAATGATGATATTCGCTTGAGAATGATTTAAAGCGAGCAAGAAATTTTGGCTTTGTTTTTGCCACTCTGTCATTTTTCGATTAGCATCACATAACCAATTGCTGATCCATAATGTCATACAATCAATCAGAATGATCTTTTGGGGTTGATTCAGTTCTTCTATCCACGAAGCTAAATAAAGGGACTCTTCAATGAGCCTCCAAGAGTTCGGTCTGTTTTTTTGATGATGGCTGATCCGGGATGCCATTTCGCCATCATCCGCTGTAGCGGTCGCAATATAGATTACATTGGAAGCTTGCTGCTCCACTTTAATCGACTTAGCCAACGACTCTGCAAACTGACTTTTACCCGAGCGGGCACCTCCGATCACCAAATGAATCACACGACTCCTCCAAGGTTAACAAACAGAGAAGATAAAATAACCGCATAAATCAAAATTTCCGATAGCTGTTGAGCCGCCCCCAACAAATCACCAGTAACCCCTTTCACTTGTCGGTCAAAATACCATTTCAATATAAAAAACAACATCAACTGTGACAGTAGAATTTTCCAGGCAATACCACTCAAAAGGAATAAGGCACTACTACCGATGATCAGGTTTATGACTAAATCGATTGTTCGGTTTGATTGAGCTAGGGGTTTTACTTTTGCAGTTTCAGTGTCCGATACATAAGGTAATGCGTAAATCAAAGCGGTTGATAAACTACGGCTGATAGGATGGCCAATTAAAAAAATAACATAAACATTTAGCAGACCCAAAACAGAATTGGCACTGATTATTTCCAATAATAAAAAATATTTTAGACTTAATACGCTCCACAACGCCAAGGCTCCGTAGCTACCGATCCTAGAATCTTTCATTATTCTAAGTTTGTCTTTAGCAGTCCAACCTCCACCTAAGCCATCGCAGCTATCGGCCAATCCATCTTCATGAAATCCTCCGGTTAACAAGAAGCCAACAATCATTGAAACTAAAATCGAAATGGCTACCGGCAACAACAAGCTCATTAAATAAAAACTCGAAGCACACAAAAAACCAATCAACCATCCCACCAATGAAAAATATCGACTGGCCTGATTAAGGTTTTGCTGACTAAAGTCTAACTCCTTTACGATAGGGATACGGGTAAAAAATCCGAGCGCAATCAAAAATAGATTAGATTCTTTTTTTAGAATATCTATACGCATTTCTAATACCACTAAACAGTGGTCACACCCGCACTATCAAAACTGGCCATATCATTATAAAAACGGGCTGATGCACGAATGAGTGGCACCGCCAATGCGGCGCCAGTCCCTTCTCCTAATCTGAGTCCCAAATTAAGTAAAGGTTCAGCTTGCAAATGTTTTAACATTAATTGATGACCTTGTTCTTCTGATTGATGGCAAAAAATCATATAATCTCGACTATCGGGATAGAGTTTAGTCGCTAACATTGCTGCCGCTGTGGCGATAAATCCATCGACTAAAATAATTTTATGGCTCTCCGCTGTCGCTAACATCGCTCCCACCATTTGCACGATTTCAAATCCACCGAAACTTGCCATAACTTCCATCGGCTCAGAATATTTATCGCCCAATCTATGTTGGTGGAACTCAATTGCTTGGTGTAATAGCTGAGTCTTTTTCGCAAGCGTTTTATCATCGACCCCCGTCCCCCTACCAACACATTCTGCGACAGGTACATGAGTAAGCGCACTAAAAATAGCGGCTGCGGCCGACGTATTGCCGATCCCCATTTCTCCAAAACCAAAAACATTGCACCCTTTTTGAAGATGTTTTTGCACCACCTTTTTGCCTAACTGCAACCCTTGCTCAACGTGCTGGCTAGACATCGCAGTATCATTCACAAATTTTTTGGTGCCATTTCCAAGCGAGTGTTGTGTCAAATTTTTGTTATCGACAGGTAATAAAATACCGGCATCAATTACCTCCATTTCAATATCATTACAATGACAAAAACAATTTATCGCCGCCCCTCCTTCTAAGAAATTAACCACCATTTGTTGAGTCACTGCTGACGGAGCGATGCTAATATTTTCTTCTGCAATACCATGATCACCGGCAAAAATCAGCATGACTGGTTTTTTGATTTGAATAGGATCAGCCAAGCTTATTCGATCTTGAAGTTCAATTTGCGGTATTTTTCCCAACACCAATACCAATTGAAGAGCCAACTCTTCTAACATGCCTAATGCACCTTTTGGTTTGGTTTTTTGATTGATTTTATTGATGATCGGCTCTTGGTAAGAACGATCTAATTTTTTAATGGTAAACATGAATATATTAACTTTCCTAAAGCTATTATTGTCGATAATAAGCCGCTATCGAGTTCGATTGGCCTTAAGCACAATAAAAAAGAACAAACTACCGATTGCCGACGTGACAATACCGACTGGCAAAATATGTTCATTCAAAATCGAACGAGCTAACACGTCGACCCAAATCATAAAGCTACCACCGATCATCACACACATAAAAAGAACATGATGCAGCTGAGAACCAACCAAATAACGGCAAATATGCGGGATCATTAAACCCACAAATCCAATACCACCTACCTGCGCAACCAGCACTGCAGTAATGATTGATCCAATAATTAACATACTGAGTCTTAATTGACTCACCGGCACTCCAAGCGTAAACGCTCCTTCATCACCCGCTTGAATGGCGGTAATCCATTTGCGATAAACCATAAACAAAAATAATCCGATACTGGTGGTTAAAAGAGGCAATAGTAATTCTTGCCATTGACTGTTTGAAAAACTGCCCATCATCCAAAATAACAAACGGCTTGCTGTATCTGGTTCAGAATAATAAATAATTAAACCGGTAAAAGAGCTGAGCATAAACGACACTGCAACACCAGACAATAATAATCGCTCCACTTGAACGGCTGCGCTACCGGCAAGTGTTAGCATTAAAATAACTGAAAATATTCCACCGGCCAATGCGCCGAAAGTAATCGATACTCCCGCACCAGACACTGCTGCAATGACCAAGACTGCACCTAATGCCGCGCCAGAGGAAATTCCAAATAAATAAGGATCGGCTAGCGGGTTACGAGTAACTGATTGCAAAATGGCACCGGTAATTGAAAGACCTGCGCCGGTTAACAATGCCATTAATATTCGAGGTAAACGAATTTCCCAAACGATCCGCTGGTAAACCGGATCAACTGAACAACTGTCACGACTCGTTGAACAAACCAGCAAAGAATCAAATACTTGCCCGGGCGATAGCGCCACACTGCCTACGCCTGTCGCAAAAATCAGGCTGAATAATAATAAAATGATCGATAAGATGGCGATCAATGAGAAGCGACTAATCATGCTCAATACCAGAATTAGAGACCCTTTGCCGTTTTAGCTCTTCAAGTTCAATAATTTCTGATTCAACTGGATGGCTAAAATCATAGGAAATGCGTTGCCCGGAATGAAAAGGATGACGGTCGATATTGGCATTTACTTTAAAAACTCGCTTAAGATTGGTTGTAGTCAAAACGGTTTCACAACCGCCCTGCTGAACAATCTTGCCTTTGTCCATCAGGATAATCTGGTCGCAAAACGCTGCCGCCATGTTGAGATCATGGATACTTAGCAACACCGTAATATTCATTGCTTTGACTAAATGAAGTACTTCAATTTGGTGCTGTATATCGAGGTGATTAGTCGGCTCATCCAAAATAAGCACCTGAGTCTTTTGCACGATCGCTCGGGCCAACATGACCCGTTGTTTTTCACCACCGGACAAAGTATTAAACGGCCGTTGAGTTTTTGACCACAAACCAACATTGACGATCGCTTGTTCTACTGAATCACGATCGGTTTGAGTCGAAAAACTCAGCAATGATTGTCGTGGGATCAGCCCCATGCTCACCAGCTCAAAAACACTCATATCAAAATGAGTCGGTGGCTCCTGCAATACCACCGCAATTTCCTGTGCCAGAGATTTTCTGGAATAACTGGAAACTTCTTTTTGATTAAAGGTGAGAGCACCGCTGGAAATTTTATTTTTTCCAAACAGGCATCTCAATAGTGAGGACTTACCTGCGCCATTTGGGCCAATAACGCCAATAAATTGATTAGGCTGAATGGTGAAATTAAGATCCCTGAGGATTTCTATTTCACCCACACGCCAACATAATTGTCTGGCTTCGAAAATAGAATGGACATGGTTAATCCCTTCAGACTTATCCAAAGTGGTTGACGGTTGTTGTGTAGATTTCAAAAATGACAAAATTGATCCAATATCGGAGCTCTTAAATGGATCAAAAGGAGGGTGGTGAAAGCGCTAGTTTGATGAAACAGGCCTTATTCACTCAGCCGCCGAGTAACCCGCCCGGAACAAATATCTTATAACAATCGTATGGCAGGTTTTCTGGCTTAGAAAGAACGAACTTTCCGTACAGTTGCGGGTACAGCCGAGGAATATAACCTCGTTACCCTGCTAAAACGGCCAGCATAATAACATATTGATGATAAACAGGCTGTTGTTTTCTCTAATATCGACAAACGGGCAATCGATTGCGCTGGATATGAACGATTTTTAATCAAAATAGGTGTCATTCTCCTCTTTTCCTGAGAGAATACGCGCCCTCAAGTCTCTGTATCAATTTGCCATGTCCCAATATTCCAATAATCTATTCGCTTATCCAAAATATTGGGCGGAATGTTATGGAAGAGCGAAATTCCTGCCGATGTGCCGGGCGGAAATGGATCAACTGGGCTGGGATAGTTGCGACATTATTATCATTTCCGGTGATGCTTATGTCGATCACCCCAGCTTTGGAATGGCCGTCATTGGCCGCTTTCTTGAATCTCAGGGATTTCGAGTTGGCATTATTGCTCAACCCGATTGGAATAACCCCGAAGCATTTAAGGTACTAGGTGAGCCTAATCTATTTTTTGGTATTACTGCTGGCAATATGGATTCAATGATCAATCGATATACGGCCGATAAAAAAATCCGTAATGACGACGCCTATACTCCACAAGGCGTCGCCGGTAAAAGACCAGACCGTGCAGTCATTGTATACACTCAAAAATGTCGAGAAGCCTATCCGAAAATTCCTACCATTATTGGTGGAATAGAAGCCAGTTTACGACGAATTGCCCAATACGACTATTGGAGTGATGAAGTCAGGCGTTCAGTTTTAGTGGATTCGGCGGCTGATATGCTGCTTTACGGCAACGCAGAAAGAGCCATGGCAGAAATCGCTCATCAAATATCCCTTGGTCGGCCAGTGAAAGAGTTAACGGATATTCCAGGTACTGCCATTCTTCGCAGCGAAATTCCACAAGGCTGGACCGAAGTGGATTCGACTCGAATTGACTGGCCCTCTGACAAAACATTAATGCAAGAAATGGGAAGCAGCAATCCCTACGAATATACCGATCCCTATGAAAGCAAGGACTCTGTATCTAAAAGCTGCCAAACAAAACAGCCCAATAAACCATCTGAAAGTATTCCAATAAAAATCGTACCTATGCCATTAATGGGTAAGGCCGGATTAAATAACAGCACAACCGTTATTCGATTACCTTCTTTCGAGAAAATAAAAGGTGACCCTGCATTATATGCCCATGCCTCCCGAATTTTGCACTTGGAATCTAATCCCCACAATGCCCGTGTGCTAGTCCAAAAACATGGCGGCAAAGAAGTCTGGGTGAACACCCCGCCGATCCCGTTGGAAACGAACGAAATCGACGGTGTTTTTGATTTGGAATATGAACGAGTCCCACATCCGGCTTACGGTAATACTCCAACGGATGCTAATATTCCCGCTTACGAAATGATCCGTTTCTCAGTCAATATTATGCGCGGATGTTTTGGTGGTTGCACTTTTTGTTCAATTACTGAGCATGAAGGTCGAGTCATTCAGAGTCGATCTCAACAATCGATTATCAAAGAAATCGAGGATATGCGTGATAAAGTACCGGGATTTACTGGAACCGTTTCCGATCTAGGTGGACCAACGTCAAACATGTATCACCTAAATTGTAAGGATGATGAAATACAAAAAAATTGTCGCAAACTTTCCTGTATTTATCCGGTCATCTGCAAGAACCTGATCACCGATCACAGCCAAACGACCCAGCTATATCGTAAAGCACGCGCAGTAAAAGGGGTTAAACGTGTCGCAATTGCATCAGGCCTTCGTTATGACCTAGCAGTGGTTGATCCCGAATATGTAAAAGAGCTGGTGACCCATCATGTAGGTGGCTACTTAAAAATTGCCCCAGAACATAGCGAGAAAAATACCCTCGACAAAATGATGAAACCAGAAATGGACCGCTATGATGAATTCAAAGAAATGTTTGAACGATTTTCAAAAGAGGCTGGGAAAAAGCAATATTTGATCCCCTATTTTATTGCCGCCCATCCAGGCTGTGATGATACTGACATGCTGAATTTGGCGCTCTGGCTTAAACAAAAAAAATTTCGTCTAGACCAAGTACAAAATTTTTACCCATCGCCGATGTCTTTAGCCACCGCAATGTATCACTCGGAGAAAAACCCATTGCACAAAGTTACTTACAAGAGCGAAGGTGTATATACCGAAAAAAATCTGGATCGACGACGATTGCATAAAGGTTTTTTGAGATATCACGATGAAAAAAATTGGCCAATGCTAAGAAAAGCACTAATAGAAATGGGTCGCGCCGAATTAATTGGCGATGGATCTAATCAATTGATCCCTGCCGAGGTAAAACAAAAAAGACATCGCTCAAAGAACCTCTCTCAAACATCCAAAAGAGCAAGACGAAAGTAAAAAATTTCACCAATCTCGTTTTGACCTATACCCGTATAAGGTCTCCTTCATTATTCACCAATCATAACGAGAACCTGTATGCTTAAATGTCTTGGTACTGATCAAAACATCACTGGCATAATTTTCAATATTATTTTCGCTCACTATTCTATTTAATTCAGATATCACTTCGTGTTCACTTTTACCATGGATCATGGTGAAAAGATTATAAGGCCAATCTGGCATTTGCCGAGGTCGTTTGTAACAAAGACTAATTTTCTCTTGAAGCCCCAAAAGCGCGCCGAGCTGGTCAACTTCATCATCTGGCACATCCCAAACAACAATGGCGTTAGCATCAAATCCAGCCGACTCATGATTAACCACCATACCAAATCGGCTAACAACGTTAGAATCCACTAACTCCTGAATAAACTCCAAAAGCGATTCTTCAGAAATACCGGAAGCTTCGGCCAGTTCTTTATAGGGCTCGTCACAAATGGGTAATCCCCGGGATAAATGCTTCATGACATTTCGTTGCTGGTTAATATCCATTACAGGGTAATTACCAAGTCGCTATGATAAGATTCCAGAATTGGAAGATTTAACATGGGAAAATCCATATGCTGACGCAAATCGGCCAATAGAATGATTAACCTTGATTCCGTTTTTGCTTGAATAACAAACCACAAATTATACTCATGTTCGCGCAAATAATTGTGAGTGACTTCATCATAAGAGCTGACCAAATGAGCAACGTCATTCACCCTTTCGCTAGGTATTTTGAGAGCTGCAAGGGTACTGTAGCGATTTTTTTTTCGGTTTACCACTGCACCAAAACGACTAATGAAATCCTTTTCCTTTAACTCATTAAGCCGGGTAATCACCCAATCCCTTTCCAAATCAAGCTCTTCTGCAATTTGACCAAACGGATCCTTGCAGAGCGGAAAACTCTTTTGCACCCAATTGATTAGCTTGATATCGTTTTTGCTTAGTTCCAGAGGCATTTTGAGAAATCAACCTTTGCCGATAAAAAATTCCCCCTAAAGGTAGCAGATCGGCCCTTCAAATTCAAAAAGTTCTGGTAACTAAACGAGCAAGTTGCCAAATTGATCAACAACTAGTCCAAATTATCTCTAAGATCTGCCTGATTGTGATTGAGTTTAAAGATGTGGTCATAATGGTATAGTTTTTAACCCATTACCCTAGAATAATCAACTATTCCGAGGATTACTGACCACTATTATCCCAAGTTGAGATTAAGATAATAAGAAATCGAATCAGTCTCTTTAATTAGCCATTAATTTGCGTCATAGCTAATTGTCAAGGACCATTAAATCGTGATAATCTGGGCTTAGTACACCCCAAAAAAGAAGGAAACTTCAAAATGATAAAGGAAAGCAATACAATGACTTTTACCAAACGGCTAAACTACTCAGTAAGTGAGATCCCGGTGGAAGAATTTCTTTTGATCCTTTCGAACTACGGCGAAACCGTACAAGACAAAAAACTCGTTAAAAGCATACAATCAAGACTTCATCATTCAAGGTGATCAATGCTGCATTCCGATAGCGGAGCAGAATTTCAACTGTTGTCTGCACAATTTATTAAAATAAGGCAAGCGAGTCTCGCAATCGCCGCGCCATTATCTGAAGCCGATATTCAAATCCAATCAATGCCAGAAGCATCTCCTGTTAAATGGCATCTCGCCCATACTAGTTGGGCTTTTGAAGCTTTTATTCTTAAGCCCTACATAAAAAATTATGTCGCTTTTGATACTCATTTTGAGTATCTATTTAACTCCTATTACAATGCCATCGGTCGGCAATTTCCTCGTGCTCAAAGGGGATTATTAAGCCGCCCTGGATACAAACAGATTTTGCGATATCGCAATCATATTGACACTGAAATATTGCATTTGCTAGATAATATGGCCGTCAATGGCCATTCTAAACAAACAACCCAATTCTTCCATTTAATGCAATTGGTCATCAATCACGAACAACAGCATCAAGAATTGATGTTAACTGACTTAAAACATGGCCTATTTATTAATCCTGAATATCCAATTTATCAGATCTGTAAACCAATAAAATACCTAAAAACCCCTCTGGAGTGGAAACAATATACCGCTGGTCTATACACCATAGGGCACCAAAACGAGCCTTTTTATTTTGACAATGAAGGCCCCTCCCATCAAGTTTATTTGCAGCCGTTTCAACTGGCTTCACGTTTGATTACTTGCGGGGAGTATTTACAATTTGTACAAAATGGCGGTTATCAACAAGCCTCCTTCTGGTTGTCTGAAGCTTGGTCTAAAATGACCCAACACAATATTCAAGCACCCTTTTACTGGGTAAAAAAACAAGGCAATTGGCATCAATACACCTTGTCGGGCCTTCAACCTTTAGCGTTAGATTCGCCGGTTATGCACCTCAATTATTTTGAAGCTAGCGCTTTTGCCAACAGCCAAAATAAACGGCTTCCGACTGAACAGGAATGGGAAGTAGCATCCAGAGGTGCTCCTTTAACAGGCACCTTTTTTAATCAACTAATAATGCAGCCAAGTTCAGCCTGCGGAGTTGAACTAGAACAAATGTTTGGCGAATTATGGCAGTGGACTTCGAGTAGCTACAATGCGTATCCGGGATTTAAAGTGGCCGAAGGTGCCATCGGTGAATACAATGGCAAATTTATGGTCAATCAGTACGTATTACGAGGTGGTTCTATTGCCACCCCCCGAAACCATATACGCCCTTCCTATCGCAATTTCTTTTATCCTGATGCCTGCTGGCAGTTTACCGGAATTCGATTAGCAGAGAGTTTATAATGGATGATCGCGTTATTTTAAACCAAGAAATGATAACTAAGCCCCGTCAAAAAAATAAATCTTTATCTTCCGATCGTTGCAACACCCATAAAAACTTAAGCATGGAAAATCAGTGTTTTTTAGATGAAGTGATTATGGGGCTTAGCCAAATCCCAAAAACCTTGCCCTGTAAATATTTTTATGATGAGTACGGATCTCATCTGTTTGAAAAAATTTGTCAATTAAAAGAATATTACATCACCCGAACTGAGTTGCTTTTATTAGAACAGATCAAAAAAGAATTAGCAGGATTGATTGGTAAAAATGCCACCATTATTGAGCCAGGGGCAGGTGCTGGTATCAAGATCCGCACTTTACTAAAAACGCTAGAGTCGCCGAAGACTTATGTACCTTTGGATATTTCTAAGGATTTTTTATTCTACAGTGCACAAGTCATTCAAAGAGAGTTCCCACAGATCGACATTGATCCTATCCAAGGCGACTTCACCCAACCAGTAAAATGGCTTGATCAACAGAAAAATAATAATCGCGTAGTCTTTTTTCCAGGTTCGACCATCGGAAATTTTGAGCCGGAAGAAGCGGTTTGTTTTTTATCTAATATGCATCGCTTGATTGGAAATGAAGGCGCGCTAATTATTGGCGTCGATCTAATAAAAAAAACGTCAATTTTGGAGTCTGCCTATAATGATAGTCAAGGCATAACGGCAGCATTTAACAAAAATCTGCTAACCCGTATCAATCAACAATTAAATGCGGATTTCGATTTAAACCAATTCAGCCATAAGGCCATTTTTAATCCTCAATATCAAAGGATTGAAATGCACCTCATCAGCCAACAAACACAAATGGTTAAAATCAATGGCCTGCCGTTTAGCTTCACTGCGGGGGAGTCAATTCACACCGAAAATTCTCACAAATATTCAATCGAAAGTTTTTTGAATATGGCGTCTAAAGCCCAACTAAAATGCGTGAAATCCTGGCAGGATGATCAACAAATGATTAGTGTACATTATTTAATTCGAGATTCCGTTAACACCCGAGCAAAATCCCTAGGCCGGACTAGCACCTCGACATAAGGCGCTAAACCTCAAACGGATCGCGACGAACAATGGTCTCAACACGATCAGGCCCCGTAGAAACAATATCCACCGGCACTCCAACAATTTCTTCAATTTTGGAGATGTAGTCTTTTGCAGCTTGCGGCAACTCATCCCAGTTTTGCACACCAAAGGTATTTTCGCTCCAGCCCGGCATTTCCATATATCGCGGTTCAACTCTGGCATAACCTTCTGCCCCCACCGGAGTGGTCATTAATATACCTTGTTCAGGACATTGATAAGAGGTGCATATTTTGACCGTTTTCAGTCCATCTAAAACATCTAATTTGGTCAGGCAAATACCGGTCACACTGTTAACCTGAATGGCTCGACTAAGTGCCACGGCATCTAACCAACCACAACGTCGAGGTCGACCAGTAGTCGCGCCAAATTCATGACCTTTTTCGCCAAGACGCTGACCAATATCATCCAATAATTCTGTCGGGAAAGGTCCGCCACCAACTCTTGTAGCATAAGCTTTGGTAATACCCAATACATAATCAAGATACAAAGGGCCAAAACCAGACCCCGTTGCCGTTCCACCTGCAGTAGTATTCGAGGAAGTCACAAAAGGAAATGTACCATGATCAATATCGAGTAATGTTCCCTGAGCGCCTTCAAATAATAATGACTCACCATTTTCTCTCGCTTTATGCAGAGTATAGGGAATATCTTCCACTAGATTTTTAAGTAATACCGCATAACCCAAGCATTCTTGATAAACAGACTCAACCGATATTTCTGACTGTTTAAAGTAGTTCACCAAAATAAAGTTATGATATTCCAGAATTTCAGTTAATTTTTCTTTTAAACGCTCAGGATAAAATAGATCTTCGACTCTTAAACCACGTCGTGCGACTTTATCTTCGTAAGCCGGGCCAATGCCTCGACCAGTGGTACCAATTTTTTTACTGTCGCTTTTAGCCGCTTCACGAGCTTGATCGAGAGCAATATGGTAAGGCAAAATCAGCGTACATGCAGGACTAATTCTTAACCTTTCAGTCACCGGAACACCATTTTTTTGCAGCATTTTTATTTCGTCGGCCAACGCTGCCGGTGAAAGAACTACACCATTACCAATCAGGCATCTAACGCCTTCTCTTAATATACCCGATGGGATCAAATGGAGAACGGTTTTTTTACCATCAATAACAAGAGTATGACCCGCATTGTGTCCACCTTGAAAGCGAACAACGGCGCTAACGCGGTCGGTTAACAAGTCAACAATTTTACCTTTGCCTTCGTCACCCCATTGGGTACCCAAAATAACAATGTTTTTTGAATTACTGGAATTAGCCATATTAATAGGATTTCGTCATTTGGCAGGAAACCGCGAATTGTACTCTCATCGAGTAAGAATTTCCGTTTTTTTTGAGGTTTTTTAGCGAATGGTTCTGGATTTGGAAAAGGGTCATTGCGAGAAGATATCCTTCTCGCAATAACGAAAGGTTTTACTTAACTTTTCCTTTGGCATTTTTTAAATATTTAAAAAAATCGCTATCGGGACTCACCACCATAATATCCCCTTTATTACTAAATGATGCTTTATAAGCATCCATACTTCTTAAAAAAGCATAAAACTCGGGATCTTTATTGTAAGTATTCGCATAGATTTTTGCTGCATCGGCATCTGCCTTACCACGTATGGTTCGGGCGTATTCATCGGCTTCTGCCAAGGTTCTTAAAACGTTTGCATCAGTTTTAGCTTTAACAATATTACCTTGTTGCTTACCATCACTTCGAATCAAGACAGCTTGTGCGCGGCGCTCAGAGATAATTTGCTCGTAAACATTTTTTAATACTCTTGATGTATAATTAACTTTCTTCACTCGAATATCGACCACTTCTAAACCGTATTCCGGCACTTTAGAATTAACAAAGGTTTTAATACCTCCCATTAACGCCTCACGCTCTCCAGAAATAGCCTGTTCAAGAGTCCGCTTACCAAATTGGTTTCTTAATCCATTATCGACAAAATCTTCAATAAAACCTTCCGCTTTGTGGAAATTTCCATTGGTTCGAATGTAAAACTTGGCGAAATCATTAACTTTCCATTGAACGTAGGTGTCAACATCTAGGAACTCTTTATTTTGAGTGGTAAATACATCAGGACTTCCATCCATTAATTGCACCCGGGTATCCAATAAGACGACGGAATCAACAAAAGGCATCTTAAAATGTAGCCCCGGAGAATAAACAATGGGTATTTTTTCTGCATCTCTGACCACTTTTCCGAACCGCAAGATCAAACCTTTTTCAGTTTCTTCAACGATATAGATTGACTTGGAAGCTCCAATAAGAACAAACAACAGAACAATGATGCTAAATAAGCCTTTATTTGACATTGCTATTCTCCCGGTTTTTTTTCATTATTTGGTCAAGTGGTAAATAAATCATATTATTACCCCCTTCAGAATCGATCATGATTTTACTGGATTGAGACATGACGGCTTCAACCGTTTCTAAGTAAAGACGAGTACGAGTCACTTCAGGTGCGGCTATATATTGGGGCAGTAGTTGTTTAAATCTCGCCACTTCACCGTTCGCTTTCGCTAATACCGTTGCCCGGTAAGCATCAGCTTGTTGCTTGGCTTTTTCTGCATCGGCTTTAGCCAAAGGCAACTTCTCATTTTCGTAAGCCTCAGCATCTTGAATTTCTCGTTTAGCATCCTGCGCGGCTCGGTTAACTTCTTCGAAAGCTTCGTTCACTTCTCTTGGTGGCCTTACTCGCTTAAGGGTAACGGTTTTCACACTTAAACCACTTTTATACTGTGCTAGCACTTGCATAATTTCTATTTTTAGTTCATCTTGAATTCTTTCTTTATCAGTGGTCAATATCGCATCAACATTTGAAGCACCCACCACTTGACGAAGAGCACTTTCTGACGCTTGCTCTAAAGTCCCTTCAACATCACCAAGCTTGAACAAATAATCTTCTGGAGATAAAACCTGATATTGAATCCCCACATCCACCTCAATAATATTAATGTCTTTGGTCAACATCACACCACTGACGGCGGCATTGCGCATTTGATCAGTATTCACTTTAATGACTTTCTCGATGCCTCTTGGAACCCAGCCAAGACCAGCACCGACAGTGCGATTATACTGGCCAAAATGCAACACAACTCCCTGCTCCGCTTCATCAATAGTATAAACACCTGCCCCCCCCCAAACCAAGCCTGCGACTATCAGACCCGTGACTAAAAAGCCTTTACTCCCTGCATTAGAACTTTGACGACCCCGTCCATTGCCGCCGCCAAAAAAACCGGTTATTTTTTTGACCAATTCATCTAAATCAGGTGGGCCGTCTTGTTTTTTACGATCGCCCCATGGGTCTTTATCATTATTATTACCTGGCTGGTTCCAAGGCATAGGTTTCTCCAGTTTAGGGATTTAATTAAAATTTAATTTTATCTTCATTCTATTCAAAATAGCCAGTAAAGGCTAATCTTCAACAATGGAA
The DNA here is from genome assembly GCA_964454125.1 of uncultured Kangiella sp. GTDB lineage: Bacteria > Pseudomonadota > Gammaproteobacteria > Enterobacterales > Kangiellaceae. Next base: position 2,286 of record CAYVSL010000033.1, on the reverse strand, counting down.
AAATCGGGGATCTCTCCAGTACAACATTGTTCTAACCTTTTACCACTTTGACGGTTTAATCTTCGCCAATCAGCAGCGTCAATCCTGATTTGCAGATCAATCTCACCATTTTTAGTGACCCATTCTCCATTGATAACATGTAAATTATAAAGTTCACTCCGAATATCTAAATCTTGGGGTAAAATCAATAAATTCAAGTCTAACCATTCGATTTCAAGTTGCTGACTGATAGTTTGAAGCACTAACTCCAACCCATCGCCACTTTTGCCGGAACACCATACTTTGCTGATCACATCGTTTGTCCCTTTATTGGACATGCTAACACCATCAATTTCAGCTTCAATTTTAGGTTTTAACGGCTCTATCAAGTCGATCTTGTTATACACTTCAATCACTGGTACGTCACCAGCGCCAATAGATTCGAGAACTTGATAAACTTGTTCAATATTGTCCTCTTTTCTAATGTCGGATGCATCGATGATGTGTAACAAAACATCAGCCTGACGACTTTCTTGCAAAGTGGCTTTAAAGGCAGCCACCAGATCGTGGGGCAAATGACGAATAAAACCAACCGTGTCGGATAATATCACTCTTTGACCCGGCACTAACTCTACCTGACGATGAGTCGGGTCTAATGTTGCAAATAATTGATCGGCTGCATAAACCTTTGCATCGGTCAACCGGTTGAAGATGGTTGATTTACCGGCATTGGTGTACCCCACTAAGGCAACCGTTTGAATATTGCCTCGTTTTCGAGCGCGACGACTTTGCTCCCGTTGTTTTTCAACTTTATCTAATCGTTTGCGGATATTCTTAATTCGGTCGCCTAATAACCGTCGATCCGTTTCCAGCTGAGTTTCGCCGGGACCGCGTAGACCAATCCCACCTTTTTGCCTTTCCAGATGGGTCCAACCTCGAACCAAACGAGTGGATAAATGACGTAATTGGGCTAATTCAACCTGCAACTTACCTTCATGGGTTTGAGCTCTTTGGGCGAATATATCAAGGATTAAACCCGTTCTATCAATCACTCGACAACAAACCAGTCCTTCTAGGTTTCTTTCTTGTGCAGGGCTTAATCGATGATTAAACAACACCACATCGGCTTCAAGATCCTCTACAATTTGTTTAATTTCGTCCGCTTTACCCGTACCAATAAAATACCGAGGGTCGGGCCGTTGGCGAGACCCTCCAACCATGGCTTTTATGGAAAGACCGGCGGATACCACCAAGTCAACAAATTCATCTTTGTCTTCTTTATTGTGGGAGTCAGGTAGTTCAATATGGACTAGTACGGCATTTTCGCCGCCGGAATGGCGATCAAACAAAAGGATTTGTACTCATCTGCTATTTTATAGATTGGATTATATACGAATCGACAGGCATGCGGAAACGCGTTTAATGGATCTCACTAAACACGTTGCATCACAATAATCAAAGATAGCGATTAGTAATTGCCGGTATTATCGTTTGTTGTGTCGTTTGGCTCGGCATCTGCATGCGGTAACTTCACGTTTTTTGCCGGAACAACCGTCGATATAGCATGTTTATAAACCATCTGACTGACCGTATTTTTTAATAACACGACAAACTGATCAAATGATTCGATTTGGCCTTGTAATTTAATCCCGTTGACAAGAAAGATTGACACCGGGATATGATCACGGCGCAGTGCATTCAAGTAAGGGTCTTGTAATGATTGCCCTTTTGACATAATAGTCTCCTTATTCTTTTTTTTGTTAGCTGACATTATTTCCCAAAAAATCCATTCGTTACTTAAAACACCGGACCATCAGGTATCGCTAAACTCACATTTGTTGTTGTTTTTACCTGTTACATCATCGTCACATTAATTTTAACGTCACAAATGAAGTTTCAGGGTTTAAGGAAAGCCTGCAGACTGATTAGCAAACTTCGTTAAACACTTTCCATGTATTTCGTGCACTAGAGCGGTTACCGGTATAAATAACCCGTTTTATAGCTCCTATAAATGAGGACAAATGAACTTCCGCTGCATTACCGAAAGTTTTTTCATTGACCTGTCGATCATTTTAGCAGTTAAATCCTGTTTCTGCCAAAAAAGTTAGTGGCATATTCAAGCTTGATCTTGGAAAAATCCGTTAACCTAAAATAATCAGTTGAATACAGCTCATTAGTGGGGATAAGTGTCAATAAGTTCAATCGTTATCGGTAAATTTAGTTTTCGCTAATTGTAACCAAAGATGTCGAAAAAAATAAAGCATCCCCGGGGCAAGCCCTTTCGCTGGACGCGAAACTTCACTATCG
>CAYVSL010000032.1:0-35611 GCA_964454125.1 uncultured Kangiella sp. | reverse complement strand
TATCCGTGCACTTTAAGTTTACAACACTCTTAATTTTGTAGCGATTTAACGTTAACCGCAAGCGAGCCGGCAGTTTGGCTTCGATTGCCGGTTTTTGTTAAGTGCTATTTTCCGTCATCCCATGAATTTAGATAACCCGCTAAAATATCACCGTGACAAGTTTGTGGTTTGCAAAAACATCCCAATCGCTTTCCCGCTAACTTATAAACTTCTGATTTTTCTTTATTTGGAAATTTTTCATAATCAAAGTCATATTTATACTTTCTGATAACTTCATCCCTGTCATCACCTTCTTCATACATAGAGTATGGGTTACCCCAATACGATCCTCTACCAATATACTCATAGTCAGGCGTACTTTTATCAAACTTATATTTTTCTTCTCTTTTAATGTTTACTACACGAGTTATCTTGATATTAATAATTCGTAGTGGGATATTTTTTGATTTTAGTAAATCTATTTCTTTAGCAAACTCCTCCCCATCATCAAAGATGATGGCATGAGTAAATTCTTCCAACTCCCAATTTGACACCTCTAAAAAAGGCACATCTGGTAATTTTTCTTTTAAATACCCCCTTATAAGATTGTTTTTGTCAGCAGGACAAAAAATAGCAATATTATCAATATTACTAATTATCCTTGAGACCTTTCTACAGAATTTTTCATGGCAATTAAAAAGTTCTGGATACAAAATAAGAATTTTATTCATTAAAATAAGTGCTTAACTTTTAAATCTAAATCTGAGTTTTCATTTAGATATTCAACAACTAAACGCCTGTGGCATAAATGCGGCTCATGCTCACTACATAATAAACAGCCATGCTCTAATAGATTTGGCTTAACTGATTTTTCAATATTTCTTTGAGACATTAAATTCATAAATTTATCTTCGTATATATCCCACGGCATATCGCCTTTCTTATAAGAATTTAACATTTCTTTAGTTGGAGCAAGTTCTGGTGTATGTATGTATTCTGTGCCACACAACTCCTTTAAGAAGAACTTAAGATCATCTCTTTTGGCAAAGCCCGCCAGTTGAGACACATTATTTAAACGCACATCCAACAATGTTGATATATTTGATGATTTGATGAAATTAAAAAACGTTTCAGCATTTTTCTTGGTAAAGCCAATTGTATAAATATCCATTATTTTTCCTAAAAAATTGTAGCTACTAACTTGTAACATGAGCCTTGGTATTCTTCCCCAAGGCTTACACATAAAATACCCAAGACACAATCAATTTCGTTTAGTTTTTGATCAAAATTTGGATCTGTTACAGGCAAATCATAAGAAGTACCATTGTAGATAAAACTTGCTCTACGCTTATCATATTGATTTTTGTAAAGCCGAAGACTATCTGTCTGAACAAGATAGAGTGACTGGTCAATTATAATACGGTTTTGGTTAATATCTAAATAATTCACGTTATTACTTTCACCCCAAAGGTTAACTGGGTTATCAAGAAATCCAGTTAACTCATTGTCATCAATTTTATATCGTTGCACCCATCGTTGATCACTGATTAAAAAATTTTCAGGTTGATTTATTAGTGGAACAGATGATGTTAAAACCATTTCAATTTTTTGTTTTGGTTTAACAATATAGTTGCCATGAGGGTTAGTATAGGTGGATTGGTCATGTGTTAATTCCGCACCTTCAGCAGTAGACACAGGTCTTACCCACTGACCACTGGAAAGACATTTACCAGCAACACAGTGCTGATGATGCTTTACTGAATTTGCTAAAATGACAATAGTTTTATTGAACATATGATATGACTCCATGTCTCGTGGCACTTAACGTTGCCCGTTGGCGAAAGTGGCTCGCGTAGCGAGCTAGTTTTCGCTAACCGGGCCTTGTTAAAATAGCGGACAGGCTACCGCACGCTATTTGATTTATTTATGTTAGTTTACCTCAGGATTTCAAATAACCACAAAACTAACTTTGTTTAATATTAATTCTTTTGCCAAAGGAATGAAACGGATATTTTTGGATGATTAACTAAAATTAACATCCGATGTTTCATTGATTCCTTAAACTTTTTGTTTGTGCCACTTTTAAATCATTGTAGCGCTTTAACAGTTGATTCTAAGTAAGCGTTCCTTAGATACACTTTCCTTAGTTTTTTTTCATTTGAATGTGCAATATACGTAAAAAATGACTAAATATCTATCTTTTCAGTCGAATGCTTAGGTTTGTAAAAAATCAAACGAGTAATCATTCCTTTGTTTTCTGGAAATGCTTTAATTTATAGATGTTTGACTTGTTACAAATATATTTTAATTATCAACAAGTTAACAGTGTACAGTGCATACAGTTTGATAAAAGAAGGAACGGTTCCTTTGTTTTCATCATGTGATGAATTGTGGTCGGAATGGATAAGCCATTTTTCACCATAAAAGCTATTTTGAAGACTTTCTAAAGACACTCAAAGAAGTGAGTGATTCGACGGGATTATTGTTAACGTCACTCTAAATCCGTAGATATTTATCGCAGAACATAGAGTCGATCAATTTCACCGACATATTACCCCCCAATAGCGGCTCGTATATCACCAAGGAGTTCATAAATGTCATTCGCTTGTTCTTTAGCCCAGTGGGTGGGAATTTTTAAGGTTTGAGCCGTAGTGATCTAAATATTGACCCAGCGTGGCCGGCCAAGAGCTAATAATAATGGTTGTTTAAAACGCCATTTGAAGGGTAAAATTTCAGTCTCAAAAAAATCATGATACAATCTTTGAATTGAAGACAAACAGAGATTGTTTTGGTCGATTTTGTGTAATAAGAAGCTTTTTCGTTTGTTTATTTGTCACTGCCAGCATAAGCAATTTTGTATCCCATTGCTTTGTAACCTTTTTCCCGTTTCCGAAACATCCTTTCCAGCATAGGAAGTGAAGAATCAACATAGTCAAATATGGTAACGCGATCTTTACCTTCTGATTCACGATGTATTCTGCCAGCATATTGAGCAAGTGTGCCTTTCCAAGCGATTGGCATCGCTAGAAAGAGTGTATCCAGCCTTGGTAGGTCAAAACCTTCTCCGATATATTTTCCAGTTGCTACAATTACTTGGGCTTCGGCTAACTGTTCATCTGCTTCTTTACGTTCCTTTGCTCGCATCGCACCTCTGAGGATGACTGTCTGAAATTTATTTTTCATAAGGATCTGATTGATTCGCTCTGCATGTTCACGTCGCTCTGTCAGCACCAAGGGGTGTTTTCCTTTAGCTATTTGTTCAGAGATATCATCAACTATTTTTTGAGTTCTCAGACTGTCTTCTGTTAGCCATTGATATACATCGGAAATGCGAGGTCTTTTTTCAGGATCTGTCAGTTTGTTTGTCGGCTGCTGGGAGAGCGAAGTCACCACAACCTCTTGTTCAAATTTTTTCGAATGATTCGATTTTACCCTATGTCGAATTGGACCTGCGACCATAAAGATAATCTTCTGGTGGCCGTCTTGTCTGTCAGGTGTTGCCGTTAAGCCTAGAACATATTTCGCACGTATTTCATTCAGCACCATTTCAAAGCGTGGCGCTGATATATGATGGCATTCGTCAATGATTATCTGGCCGTATTCCTGAACTAGTGGGTCAACAGAGTTGTCTTTCTTATTAACCAGACTTTGATATGTGGCAACATCTATTTGGTGACTGGGTTTTTTCTTGCCCCCACCAATAACACCAATTTCCGTACCACTTAAAAATGATTTTAAACGTTCCTGCCATTGTTCAAGTAGTTGGCGACTATGAGTGAGAATTAAAGTATTAACTTTGCGTTTACTAATAATTCCTATCGCAGCAATCGTTTTCCCAAAAGCCGTTGGAGCGTGTAATACGCCTGTGTCGTGTTTGGTAATCGCTTTTACAGCTCTTGATTGGTCTTTTCTTAGCTTACCGAAAAACTTTATCGACTGTAGTTTATTTCCAGTTTCTCGCTTATCATCAATCATCGCGTTGATTTCTTGCTCTTTCAATATTGCCATCGCTTCATCAAAACAACCTCTAGGCAGAGATAAATAACCTTGTTCAATACGAGCACAGGTGATGTATCTCGGAATTCCATGAGTCGAGAATCTCAACGCTTGAGTTTTAAAAAATACAGGGTTGGAAAAGCTAGCCAAACGTTTTAGCCTCGCGATGAGTGGAGGCGGAAGCTCATTGAGCTTTATATAAAGATGATTAGCTAGTGTGAGAGTGACCTGCTCTGGACAATTTTCGATTTTTGTAGGATTAACCTTTACACCTTGCTCCCATGGTGGACGAGCATCAATTGCTCGCTGACTTTGAGGTGCCAGTTGGATCAGTAAATTACTCAATTGATTTGAAGAGAGCGTTTTTACTTGAGATAAGAATAACCATTGATCGGTGTATGGTACCAAGTTGATATCGACAAATTGACTATTGCCTTGTTTTCTTGCTTGATATTGCAACGGAAGGGCGATGAGGTTACCGAATCCCCCCTCAGGCATTAAATCTTGATTGGGAAATAAGCGATCATAAGAATCAAACGATAAGTTCGGATGGATTTCCATTGCTTTGTCGAGCAAACCAAATCCAAGCAGCCTAGCATCTTTCGCGATTACTGGTTCGGAAAAAAATATCCAAAGATGGGCACCATTCCCTGAGCGTGAGACTTCAACAACATGTGAGATATTAAATTGACGACAAGCACTGCTCATTGCTGTTACTTCACCTTGCCAACCGTCTTTGTCAAAATCTGCTGCGATCAAATGACAAGTGTTATCTGTAAGTAGAGGATATAAACCGACAACCAATTTACCGGCAAGGTGGTCATAAATTGTTGGGTCATCTAGTGCTTTGTACTTCTGATTAGGACATTCACTACATTTTATTTTTGGTTTATTGCAGATTCTTGGTATCCACTCGTTATGGCAAGCTATAGAATACCCATTTCGGCCTTTTGCATTTTGCCATCTGTTGGCAAATACGTCTGGGCGCCCTTTAAATAGCTGTTTGAAAAGGGCTACTTTTTGGTTAACCGATAAAGTAAGAGGGATATTTGATATTCTGTCTTGCTGGTTCGAGGTTTTCTGTACTAGAGTTTCTCGTTTTGCAGTCAAACGGATTTGTTCGCGCTCCAAATCAGCCAATCTTTGATCGATGATTTCGAGTTCCGTGTTGAAGTCTATATATTTTTCAGGAGTCATGTAACCGCCTACACGAAGATTTTAAATCTAAGCTCTTTTGTCACCCTGTCTCATCACATATATTTATTGCTATAGCGATGCGGTAACTCTGAATCGGAAAATCATGTGTATCTACGCACAATTTAGCGGTTCTATGTTCGTATCTTATTGGACCTAAAGGAGATTCGCGAGCCAATTTGGATACCTGCGTATTAGTATAAGAAATTGAGATGGTAGCTGTAAAATTGCTTATTGATTTACGCTACGCGGTTAAAACCTAACTATTTGATTATATGAGATAAATATTAAATCAGCATCTCAATTATCTATTTACAAATACAAAATTGAAATTTTTCAACATGTTGTGCATGATACATGTTACAGTAAAGTGTGTAATTTAGTGTATAATTATAAATGTATTCGTTAATTTATGACAAAGGACATGCAAAGTGGAAAAATATAATAAGCTCGAAAAACAACCACTTAGAGTAGTATTGGCGGAGTTTCGCTTTTCGCAAGTCCTTCAGATAAATAAATTCATTCCAAAACTACAGGAAACTCTTAGGAAAACCTATCCTATACCAGAGAAACGAAAAGAGCAGGCCGTGCAGGTACAACTTGGAGGAATACAGGTTCAGTCTATGGATAGGTGGGCCTTTGTTTCCGCAAATAAGAAGAGTGCTGTTGATATTTCGCAAGATAGGCTAGTGTTTTTTACTGCCGAATACCAAAGATTCGATGGTTTTTCAGACAAATGTAAGCAAGCTATTGAAGCACTAGAAGCCATTGTCGAACCAAGCCTAATTCATAGAATTGGCTTACGTTATTGCGATATGGATGAGATAGAAAATGGGCAAAAAATATCTGATATTGTAGATAGTAACTTTAGCTTTCCCGGATCTATTAATGGTCTTGGAGTACCGCAATTTGCAAGAAACGAAATCTCTTTATCTACCGATTCTGGCTTACTTAGCATTAGGACGCTGTATGGTAATAACAATCTTGTTTGTATGCCAGATATGCAAAATCTACCGATCATAATTGAGAGTACTGATATTACATCAGAAAGAATTATTTTGGACTTCGATCATATTTGGGAGCCAAAGGAAGTATCTGTAAAATTTGAAGCTAGTAAAGTTCTAGAAGAACTTGATAAACTACATGAAATATCTAGAGAAGCTTTTTGGAAAATAACTACTGATTTTGCAAGGAATGATAAATGGTCTCAATAGTTTTAGATTCAACTGTCGATATCTACTCGGCAACCGGCGATTTTGGTAAAAGACTAAACCCTATTCCCTTCAATAAGGTGCTTAACAAGGGAGAACTGAAGTCTTTCAATTTATTCCAAGGTTCTGGAGGAGCGGTTAGTCATATTACCTTGGTATCACAAACTGGTTCAAAAACAGAAATTCAGGCCACCAAGCAGGAAACGCTAGAATGTGTGGTGAAAGAGATCATGTGTACTTTTGATTTGACCAAGAATGAACAGTTAAGAGTATTCCAAGTAAACTCTAGAAAAACTCTCTATAACTGGATTGATGGTGAGACAAGGCCTAGGAAATCTGCAATGAATCGAATTTTCGAGCTATTAGTTATTGCTAGAGATTGGAAATCATCTGGGCTAATAGCTAACAAAGACAACCTAAGACAACCGGTAATACAAAATAAAAGTGTTCTTGATTTGCTCAGCCAAGATAATCTCAATCGAGAGCAAGTATTATTTGCGGGCTCTCGTTTAAATAACTTTGTCGAATCTCCTATGACAATTTCCGATCCGTTTGCTTAATAATTGGAGAGTATCTTTTGTCTGAAAGCAAACTAGAGGAGGCAGGATGGCGACAAGGTTCGGTAATTAGAAAACTGGACCTGCCAGCACTCACAAAACTTGATAATATCGATGAAACGGTAGTGATATTGATATCACAATCATGCGATATAGCTAACAATAATATTAAAGAGGAACCGTTTGTAGAGGTGTTGGTTTGTAAATCAATTGATAGCTCAAACGGAAACTTTACCTTCAATAAAAATCCTAGGAAAATTCATACCGAGCTGTTACTTAGAACTAGCGACGGCGATGTTTTTTCCTCGCAATTTGTAGAGAGTCTTGCGTTTAGAAAAATATTAGTGCCCAAGGCTTTTTTTGTTGGTAAGATACCAGACGAAGATATAATGATGGAAGAGGAGCAACTAAACCATTTGAAGAACTGGTTGAGCGCTAGGTATACAAGATCAGCTTTACCAACCGAATTTAATAATAGAGTGAATGCGGCCGATAAAAAGGACAAGAGAAAAAAGAAAGCTAAAAGTTTGAATAAACATCTTTCTGGTTTATATGTAGAAATAACACCAGACGTAGAAATCGAAGAAAATGAAAATTATTCTGTAAACCTATTAGGATTATTGAGTCCAGCATTCGATGGAAAAATTGAAGAAGTCAAAACTAGTGTAGATGAAATCGCAGGCATATTTAGAAAAGCAGGGATGGAGGTGACTTCAGCCGTTAGAAAAGAAGATCAAGTTTCAGTCGCTGTATTCAGAAGATTTAAACGACTCTATTATGATGATTTATCTTTAAGGAACGGTATAAGGCTCCCGCTGGAAGTGCCGAATGGTATTTAGAATGAAGCACCGTTTGGGGGGATGGGATTATTATACTCTACATTATAAATGTCCGCATTTGGCTGAAAGCAGAATTTAATTTTCTAATAAATTAAGTATACCGGATAAAACTCCTACTCTTTTCAGTAAATATTAATAACAGATCAAGAATAATACCTTTTAATATATACCGCTTTAAACTTTTGATCGGACAAATTACCCTCTATAATAGAAGTGCGGTTAAAGGACTTAAGTTTATGAGCTTTAATCTTATGGTTTAAAACAATCAAAAACTAAAGAGATCGTCAGTCGAGCCGATCTTTTAATAAACTAAATTGGAAATATTGGAGAATAAAATGTTAAAAAAAATAGCTTTGGTTTCAGGTGTTATTATTTCACTTTGTGGCGCTGGTGTGACTATTGCTGGTGATGTTGCGGCAGGTAAAGCAAAAGCCGGTGTTTGTGCTGGTTGTCATGGTGTGGAGGGTATTAGTATGATCCCAATGTATCCTAATCTAAAGGGTCAAAAGTCAGCCTATACCGTCAAGCAGCTTAAAGCCTTTCGTGATAAAACTCGAGTTGACCCTGTGATGGCTGGAATGTCAGCAGGATTAACCGATGCTGATATCGATAACTTAGCGGCTTATTACGAAAGCTTGAAATAGACAAAATAAAAGCCATTGGATTTTGTTATAGCTGACAAACCAGTGGTTTATAATTAGGCCTCTTCAGAAAAATCAGTTGAAGTTACAACAAAAAATCAACAAAGTGTTGCAAATTATTAAACACCGGAGTTGATAAAGGAAAATTTTCATTTATTGAAGTTTGTTGTCCTTTTCCTGATAAAACCAAAGCGGGTTTACATTTGGCGTTTAACGCACATTGAATATCAGAAATTGAATCGCCTACAAACCAGGTTTTTTCCGGTGTAGCTTCGAACAATAATAATAATTTATTCACCATACCAGGGTTGGGTTTTCTATCAGGGCCAGGATTATCTGGATGATCAGGGCAATATTCAAGTGCATCAATATGGGCACCGACTTTGGCCATTTCCATTTTCATTTTCTTGTGCATCATTGCCAATGTAACTGTGTCGAACATTCCACGAGCAATTCCTGATTGGTTGGTGGCAACGGCGACTTTATAACCGGCTCGATTAAGTTTAGCAATAGCTCTTAAGCTCGATTTGATTGGGATCCATTCGCCAGGAGATTTGATATAATGATCGGAATCGAGATTGATAACACCGTCTCTGTCGAGAATGATTAAATTGTTGGTCATTTGGAGTATATTCCCTTCCAAAAAGAAGATGTTAAAGGATTGAACCTAGAATAATCAGTTGAAGCGTCGTCGAAGTAAGGGTTGATGATTTCATCGAGTTCAAATTAAATCGTGAATTATTTGTTTCATATTTTCTAATTGTTTACGGTAGGGATTTGCGCTCCTACCTTAAAGAGACTCCTTCAACCAAATCTTCGATTTTATTTCTGCAACAAAGAAATATCAGCAATTCCGATAAATAAATTTCTTAACTCATTGATCAAAGCTAGGCGATTATTTTTGATCGCGGTATCCTCAACATTAATCATGACTTTATCAAAAAACTGATTAACAACATCCTTTAAGCTTGCCAGTTTTTCTAAGGCCTTACCATATTGTGCGTTATCGATTTGATCTTTAACAAAGTCTTTAACATGCTCTATTGTTTCGAAAAGTATTTTTTCATCTTGTTCGAATAAACTTTGATCTATTTTTATATCAGTCTGATAAAAACTAGATTTTGCTAGAATATTTTTAACCCGCTTATTGGCTTCGGCAAGATCATTGCTTTCTGCTTGAGCATCGAATGATCGAACAGCCCTAATTCGGTTAACAAAATCCGTTGGTCGACTAATATTAAGAACCTGTACCGATTTAATAACCTGGGAAGAAAATCCTAGATCCTGATACAGAGCATTGCTGCGAGCAGTAAAGAATTTTAGTAGTTCGGACTTTGTATTGGTATCGATAGCAATATCAACAAAAGTACTTATTGATTGATCGATTAAATCGGATAAATCTAAACGAAGCTCTTTTTCAGAAATTAATCTTAAAACACCTAACGCCGCTCGGCGAAGTGCAAAGGGATCTTTTGCCCCGGTTGGTATCTGTCCTATACCAAAGATACCAACTAAAGTATCAACTCTTTCCGCGAGAGCTAAAATTAAACCGGTCATTGTTTGTGGTAGTCGATCACCTGCAAAACGAGGCATATAAATTTCATCCATCGCGTTAGCAACTTCTGTCTCTTCGTTATCTTTGGTTGCATAATAACGACCCATAATACCTTGCAAGTCACTGAACTCGCCCACCATATCAGTCATCAAATCACATTTACAAAGTTCAGCAGCTCGATCGACTAAAGTTATATTAGCTTTAAGTTCTTTTGCAATAAATTTAGCCAAAAATTTTACACGTTGTGATTTGTCGTAAAGGCTGCCAAGCTTATGTTGGAAAACGATCTTTTTTAGTTTTTTAATGTAACTTTCCAAGCTATTTTTACAATCCGAATCGTAAAAGAATTTGGCATCTGCTAATCGAGGACGTATTACTTTTTCGTTACCACTAATAACCGAATGAGGGTTTCTACTTTCAATATTTGAGATGGTGATAAAATGTGGGAGTAATTCACCACATTCATTCACCAGATGAAAATATTTTTGATGTTCAGCCATTGAAGAAATTAAAGCTTCTGCTGGAACCTGTAAAAATTCTTTTTCAAAATGACCTAATAACGCAACAGGCCACTCAACCAGAGCGGTGACTTCTTCTAACAATTCTTCAGAAATAACGGCATTCGCATTAGCGTCAGCAGCCATTTTTTCAACTTGAATTCGTATTTTCGCTTTTCGCTCTTCAAAACAGGCTATCACTTTTGCGGCTGCTAGTTTTGCTTCATACTCATTGGCGTTATTAATAGAGATTGCACCCGGTGAGTGAAATCGATGGCCAAAAGATTGATTGGTGGCCTTTAAATTGAAAAGTTTTACAGGTAAAACATTTTCTCCCATCATTGCTAGCAACCAATGGACCGGGCGACTAAATGGAATGTTTGAATTTCCCCAGCGCATGGCCTTAGGAACCGGTAATTGTGAAACCGCTTTTTGTATTAATTCTTGCATTAAATCGCAGGTTTTTTGACCTTTTATATCCGCAACATAGGCAAGTCGTTCACCTTTGTCGGTTTGCTTACGAGATAAATCAGCAACCTTAACACCATTTGATTTTGCAAATCCGATAGCGGCTGGTTTAGCATTGCCTTCATTATCAAATGCAGCGGTAACTGCCGGTCCTAGTTTTTCAATTTGTTTATCTGCTTGGGCGCAATCTAATTGAACAAATCGAACTGCTAAACGCCGTGGTGTCGCAAACCATTCACTATCAACAAAATCTAAAGCTAAAGATTCAAAAGAGGCTTTGAGATGATCATGTAATGATGACGCCAGTTTGGTTAATGCTTTGGGTGGCAATTCCTCGCAACCTAACTCAAAAAGGAAATCTTGTTTAGTTTTTAAAGGTTTTGTGGTTGAAAGATCAATCATTGGGAGTTCTCCTGTTTGCAAATAGGAAAACCTAAAGCTTCACGTGAATCATAGTAGGCCTTAGCCACATCTCGCGATAGTGCGCGAACTCGTAAAATAAATCTTTGCCTTTCAGTCACCGATATCGCATGCCTAGCGTCTAAAAGGTTAAACGCGTGCGAGGCCCTTAAAACCATTTCATAGGCTGGTAACGGTAGGCTTTTTTCGATCAGTTGTTGGCTTTGCATTTCGCAGTAATCAAAATGTTTAAATAGATAATCAACATCGGCGTGTTCAAAATTATAAGTTGATTGTTCAACTTCGTTTTGATGAAAAACGTCCCGATAGGTTACTATGCCTTGAGGCCCTTCGGTCCAGATGAGATCAAAAATACTGTCGACGCCTTGCAAATACATAGCAATCCGCTCTAAACCGTAGGTTAATTCGCCGGTAACGGGCTTGCACTCTAAACCGCCCACCTGTTGAAAATAAGTAAATTGTGTCACTTCCATACCATTTAACCAGATTTCCCAACCCAAGCCCCAAGCCCCAAGAGTGGGAGATTCCCAATTATCTTCGACAAAACGAATGTCGTGTTCTAAAGGATCGATACCCAACATCTTCAGCGAGTTTAAATATAGTTCTTGAATATTGTTGGGTGATGGCTTTAGAACGACCTGATACTGATAATAATGTTGAAGCCGATTAGGGTTTTCACCGTACCGACCATCAGTCGGACGACGGCAAGGCTGAACAAATGCCGCGTTCCAAGGCTCTGGACCAATTGAGCGTAAAAAAGTGGCCGGATGAAAGGTGCCAGCGCCCACCTCTAGATCAAGCGGTTGGATGATGACGCAGCCATAATTAGACCAATATTCTTGTAGCTTCATGATCAGACCTTGAAAAGTCTGAGGTGCACCACTGATCCCTTGAGGTTTACGACTCGCTGGATGTGAGTTTTCTTCTGATTTAGACAAAACATTGTCTCCGAACATAATTTTTTCAATGCGCGATTATAACAATCCTAAAGGCGTGATCCTATGGTTTGGGAGGTATTTTTTCTGTTGTAAATTAAAAGAACTAGAAATTAATTTACATTGCCCCATTCGACTTAGCATCGTCCCGCCTATTTTTGTTATAAATTTTTCTCATTCTCTTTGTTGTGCTAAACTCTCAGGCTATGAACTTTTTACTCTCAACAAGATAACGTATCATATCGTTACCGACATATAAGTCACGCATTTGTTCTGGATCAAAGGCATTAATTACTGGTAAATTAACCAATGGAACCCTATAAAATAGATATTGGTAAAGAGAAAAAATCAGCGGTCCTAGCTCAGGTTTTATTTTTAACTAATATTACTCTATTACCTGTTTTGTCCTTTGTAATCTTGATCTTTTTATACAAAAAAATCAATACTAAGCCGCATTCCATTTTGGTGCAACATTATCGTCAGTCAATTTTGGCGAATATAGTTGCTGGAATTTTGCTTTTTGCAGTCAGTGCTTTGATCTTGGGTTTTGGTCGTTTTGATTCAGTTTATACTTGGATGTGGTTAATCTTGTATTTTACCTGCATCCATTCGATGTTGATTTTGTTTGGGGTGTTTGCGCTAATTAAAGCTCAAGCAGGTCAGGCTTATATATACCCAGTGTTTGGCAGATTGTGGAGCTAACGGTATAGCATATTTGCCCTATTACGTTCTCAATCAACTGGTTTTAGCCGGATAGTGGCAATTGCTTTAACTTCATCTCCCGCTGCTTAGCGGATCCCCTGATAAATAGCGCAATTTCATTTTCCTGTTTATTTTTCTGAGAGATTTGTAGTAATGGAACTTGTGCAGGTTGACGATTTTGGTCAAACGCCACCAGATTAAAATAAGCGCTCACACATTTCTCTAATTGGTTATTGCCAATGTCTCGATAGGCTTCTGTTTTGACTGTCATGGAAGAATTGCCAACGGCAACTACTTTGGCCGTTGTTTTTATATTGTCACCGACCATAAAAGGCTTGGCAAAATGAACTGCTTCTACAGTGATAGTTGAAACATCCATTTGACTATATCGTTTTGCCGCCATTGCTGCGGTGGTATCCATAATTGCCAGTAAGTCACCGCCAAACATATTACCGTTGGGATTAGCTTGGTTAGGGAAAACCATAGTCCAATTTTGGATCTGCTCGGCGGTTTGACTGGGTCGTTGTTGGTTCATAAAAATTTGGATGCTCGTTAGCAAATTATCTCATTTTAGCTACAATATTGAATGTTGTATCGATCTAGGTCAATTCTATTGCAAAATACCTTTGAGGCTATGGGTTACGAGGAAGCAATCTTCCAGCCGACGAAGAATCAGTCTTTTAGTTTCGTGATGAAAATAATTTGATTCATGATTCATTTTATAGGTTTCCTGTTCAAAAGGATCTTGTCTTAAAAACCAATAAATCTAGCTCTTTTTGGCATCTAACCGGTTGATCACTTTGCCATAAACGATCAAAGAAACCGCAGAAACCGCTGCAATTCCTGCAAAGTAAAACCAAATATAATGAGCATCAGTGGCAGCCGTTTTCCAAGCTTCATGAGTTTCAAATAGTCGTGGATCAGGACAATAAGCCGTTAATAAATACCCTGATAATCCGAATCCCAAAATCGAGGCTAGAAAAGAATGTAAATGTGAAAAGCCAAGATAAAGAGCTTCTTCACCTTTTGGCGCTTGTAAGGAAAAATATTCTAAAAAACGGGGTGATATAAAAGATTCTGCTAATCCTTGAAAAACAATTCCTAGTATCATCATAAATGCGATTGGATGAAGTTGAATGATCCCTAAATCGACAGTGCCTTGTAACATATTTCCGCCCGCCATTAATAGTGCCGATAGTGGCATGATAAACATTCCTACAGTCATTGACTGTAATGGGCTTTTGCCGTGCATTATTTTGGTAACAAACCCTACGGTTAACGCCACCACAAAAGGATTAACGTTAGCATACCAAGAGGGGGATGCGCCTTCGCCGGCCATTCTTAAAACATATTTTGGCATGGTGGCGTAAAGCTGGTGTTGTACCATCCAAAATCCGGTAATGATAATGATTAGAGTTAGTAAACGACCGTTACTCAAGACCTTAACTAAGGCAGCCCAAACTTCTGCGATACTTTTACCATCATGTTTATCGTCGAGGTTCTTAAAAAAGAAAAAGATACTAATAAAGGCCAATAAAGTCATGCTTGCTGCAAAATAATTTAGGTTGATCATGCCTAAGTCGCCCATGGATTCTCGCAGCGGTTTAACAATGGTTTTGCCTGAAAATGCACCAATATTCACCATCATATAAAAAATGGAGAAACCTCTGGCTCGAGTTTCAGTGGTAGTCGATTTAGCTACCGTTCCTGTGATAACGGCCTTGATAAAGGAGCCACCAATCATAATGACTACCATAATGGGAATAATTGCCCAGCGAATATCAGTTTCTAGTAAGCCTGTAAATGTTACGGTTCGACCATATTCCACCAATCCTTGCATTTCCAGTATGTTTGGAAAAATCGCTAAACCGGTATATCCAATGGTCAGCAAACCAAACGCTAGCATCAGCGATTTTCTAAAACCAATTTTATCAGCTAGCGCACCAGTAAAGGTTGGTAGAAAATATAGCCCGGCCGAAAAGGAACCTGCAAGCCAAGCGGCTTGTACATCGTTAAAGCCCAAAATTCTGGAAAGATACAGGGTAATAACGATAAACACCCCATAATAAGCCGCTCTTTCCAGAAGTTCCACGCCATTTGCGATCCAAAAGGTCTTAGGGAAACCGCCAACAAGGGCAGGATTAGAATTAGAAGTCATAGATTGTCCCAAAAATATTGGTTGAAAAAGGATTATTATTTTGTGGATTGATTCTACCCTATTTTGTTTGTTTTGGGTTGAGTCTGATTTTTTAGGTTGAATGGATTGCCACTTTTTCGCCACATTGTGCCAGCGATTAACCCTTTTTTCTCCCTTTGAATGACTGAAAATTGAGTTTTAATGATTCTGCACTGAAGGAGAGCGTCTGATGAAGACTTTTTCAATCACCCATTAAACTAAAACTTAACTGAATACAATAAAGACAAACTGGAGAAACCCTCATGAAAAAATTAATTATCGTATCATCACTTATTGCTGCTTTAGCCATTAATACCACTACCGTACAAGCTGATCCAAGTACCGAAGAAAATGTTGGTTTTGTTTCTGGCGCATTAACCGGCGCTGCTGTTGGTGGTCCCATTGGATTTTTTATCGGCGCGGTCGCAGGCGTTTTAGTTGGTGAACAGGTTGAAAAAGCCGGTCATCTTGATGAAGTTACCGCAGAGCTTAATCAATCTAAATTTGATAGACAGGCTCTAGAATCAGAAATCGCTGAGATACACGATAGCTTAGATCAGCATCGTTCTGTTAATGACGCCAAAACTGATTGGTTTACTCAGGGGTTAACGCTTAACCTAATGTTCACCACTAACTCCACTGAGCTATCAAAAACGG
Source organism: uncultured Kangiella sp. (assembly GCA_964454125.1). Classification (GTDB taxonomy): domain Bacteria; phylum Pseudomonadota; class Gammaproteobacteria; order Enterobacterales; family Kangiellaceae. The sequence goes on along the minus strand of CAYVSL010000032.1, from coordinate 19,784 downwards.
ACCAATTGATGATCCAACGATTATCGAAAATATTAGCAAAATATCCAGAACTGCAGGTAAAGCTGGATGGCTACGCCGATCCCCGCGGTAGTGAGCAAGATAACTTTGAGTTGTCACTTAAACGCACTCAGGCGGTGGAACTCACGTTTGAATCATTGGGGATCGATCGTTCACGGTTATCCATTCAAGCTCATGGTGAAGCCCAAGCTAAAATCGGAAGCAATGATGGTTATGCGATGGATAGAAGGGTCAGCATGAATTTTTTTACTAAAACTCATGATGCTGTAGCGCAAAATTAACCACTACCTCCTCCAACAGGGTGTCGCTATGCAGTTTGTGTACTGCACCCTCTTTTACCTCAATCGATTTTTCTAGTTAAATCCTCTGAAAACCACTAAATCATCTCAAAATAATAGTTTTTCAAAATCAGGGATAGTTTTTTTGCCTTTCATCGACTAAGATTTATTTATTCCTGAACTAGGTATCATCGTTTTATTATCATGACTATAGAAGATCGCCGAAGTGCACCGCGTTTTGCAGCATCACTCAAAGGAACGATTACCACAGTTGATGATCATGTTAGCGCAATTGAAGTGTCTAATATTTCTTCTTCTGGTTTACAACTGACTGTTGCTCAGGCCGAGTTACCTTGCATTATCCCCAACCATTCACAAACGAATAGTCTAACACCTGTAAAAATTGAATTGCTTTTCAATTTACCAGAGAGCAAGAAAAAAATAAAAATTTCTTGCGGGATTGTTTATATTAAAAAAGCTTCGATTGATCTCTGTAAAATTGGTTGTCGTTTCGAACAATTTCATCAACAAAGCGATCAGTATCTGGAAGAGTTTATCGCCACTGCATCACCCATCTATCGTGCAGGCCTTATCGACGGTTAGAATACCTGAGTGATACCTCCAGTTTGATAGCTCTGCCAATTGCTGACCTAGATCAGGAACTTATTAGCAGAGTTCGGGCATAATGACTTGCTGAATAATTAAGATAATCCTAGAATAATTTATTAAATGGCAATCAAATGAATTTTTTGGCAAACATACCGGCTTTTGAATCTAAGCTCACACTTTTAATATCAAAATTAATTTCACCGGCAAGGTTGGTAAAAATAGCGACTAAAATGCCGCTAATCGTTAACCAACGAGTGATCGATAAATTACTCAATCAATTATTTTTTGAACAGATACAAGATGGCGATTTCGACTTTCTCAGTCAGCGCCAATTGCAGGTTGAAGTGATTGATGCCAAATTATTTGTAGGACTGAGTTTTAACAACGGAAAAATAGGCTGTCATCATTTTAGCGCAGAAAGTATTAACGCTGATGCGACGCTTTCAATTAATTCTTTTGATGCTATTTTGCTAGCGGAGCAACAGGTTGATCCGGATACCTTGTTTTTTCAGCGCAAACTAAAAATACGAGGTGATACGGAACTAGCCCATCATGTAAAAAATACTATCGATACACTAGATCCGGATGTTGTGCCTAAATTTTTAGTTAAGTTGATCGGTTTTTATAAGCAGTATGTTTTAACGGTTCACTAGAAACCATTTTTTCTTAATATACGTACTTCATTCCTTCAATCTGTAACCAGTAACCATTACAAAATTGATATTGATTTTTCAGTCGATCGGGATTGAATCGGGCTTGTTCTGACGGTTGCAATATTGTGCTTATTTGCTGAATAACTTCCAAGGTGTCTGTTGCTGAAACGGGTACCACCCGAACAATGTCCACCCCGTAATCAGCTAACGATTGACAATGGTCGATCAAATGACTCACTTTGGCGGATTGAGTTTGAATACCATTAATTTGAGCAAAACTTTCTCCCTCTTGAGTTTTAATTAAAAGTCCTTGTTCATCTTGCAAGCATTTAAATTGACAGCCATCTTTGGGTAGTCGGTGGTGGCGCGCGGTAAAACAACGGGCAGAATAAGCCAACGGAATTCTACCGAAAATTTGATACTCTACTTCGACGTGATGGTCTTTGGCGTAAGTGGCCATTGGTGCTAAATCGTCTTTACCTAATTCAACCGGAACCTGCCAACGAGTCATACCGAGCTTTATCAATCTAAGAAGACTATGGTTATTATAAATATTGATTGTGCATCCTGCGACAAAGTTGTTATTGTGCTGACTGGCTACCTCAATGGCCGCCATGTCATTGGCTTCAACCAAATATTCTTTTTGGCTGGCTATTTTGCTTAAATAATTGAGCTCCGATTCAGCCTCTAGTAGAGTCAGTGTCGATAGCGCCACTTGTTTGCCAGCGTCGGTTAGTTGTTTAGCAATATCCAACCAGTCTAGAAAAGTCATGGTACGACGTTTTGAGCAGATCGTTTCGCCCAGATAGATAATATCCGCTGACGAGTTGGCGATATTCCGGTAAAACTGGAAATAGGCATCTCTGTTCCAAAAGTAGGGAACCGCGGCGACAGAAATTTTCATTGTTGGTTGGTTAGTCGCTATCATTTTTACTGCCAGCTGCGTTCATAAGCGCCAATAGTTGTTTGTTTTCCTTCAGCCAAACAGGCAAGTTCTGCCATTTCATTTTTTGTTGCAGGTATACCGGTTGCCACAGCTCTATCAATCGCTCTTCTCCATGCCTTTGTCACTTTTGCTACGTAGGCCGGACTACGTTGACGCCCCTCTATTTTAATGGCTGCGACCCCTGCCTGATATAAATCGGGCAGAATATCCATGGTATTTAAACTGGTGGGCTCTTCTAAGGCATGTTCCGTTTTACCTTCAACATCAAATCGTCCCTTACACAAAGTCGGATAACCAGCGTGCTCGTCTTGAGCAAAACGGTCGATCAATAATCCGTTTAGTCGCGACTCTAAAATTTCACCCTTATCTTGCCAGTCGACAAAGGCTGCCGGGGAGCAAACCCCTTTGGTATTTGGTGATTCTCCAGTCATATAGGAAGAAAGGTAACAGCGGCCTTCAGCCATAATACAGAGGCTGCCAAAGCCGAACACTTCAATTTCAACGGGTGCTATTTTAGCTAACTTAGAGACTTGTTTGAGCGATAATACCCGCGGTAAAACAGCCCGGCGAATACCGAAGTTTCGGTGATAAAAATTAAGAGATTGTAAATTGGTTGCTGATGCTTGCACCGATAAATGGATAGGAAATTCACAACTGCGACTGCGAATATAATCCATCACACCAATATCGGCGACAATTAATGTGTCAATCCCAAGCCCCATCGCTTGATCAACCGAGTGAGTCCATCGTGACCAATATTTTTCTCGCGGATAGGTATTGATGGCGCAATAAACTTTACAATTATACTGGTGAGCATAGTCAATGGCTTTACTGATTTGTTTGTCGGAAAAATTCAGCCCTGCAAAATGGCGAGCATTGGTTTCGTTCTTAAGTCCTATATAAACAGCATCAGCACCATTGTCGACCGCTTTTACCAGCGATTGATGATTTCCTGCCGGGCAGACGAGTTCCATGGTTAGCTCTCAAGGTATAGGGGTTGTAATCGTGGTCGTTTAGAATTTTTGCTAAGTTGTCCCATTTTAAATCACAAAACTTTGCAGCGATTGACCTAGGTCATTAATTTCCTAGTTGAGCGCAATTCTTCTAAATGTTGTATGATCCTAAATTATTCTCGGATTAACCGTTCAACCTAGAAAAATCATTTAGTTCAATCAGGATTATCTATGCCAAAGCTTTCAGTTTGCATTATTTGCAAGAACGAACAAAGCCGAATTCAAGCCTGTTTATCTTCGGTCCGTTGGGCGGATGAAATTGTCTTACTTGATTCCGGTAGTACCGATAAAACCTTAGAACTTGCCGCTCAATATACCGATAAAATATACACTAAGCTTGATTGGCAAGGGTTTGGCCTACAAAAAAGCCACGCGGCAGAGCTAGCAACCCATGATTGGGTGTTGTCAATCGATTGTGATGAAATTGTTACTGAATCCCTAAAAGATGAAATTTTGACCCAATTAGAAAAAATCACTCCTGATCAAGTGGTTGTGCTAAATCGTTTGACTCATTTTTGCGGTCAATTTGTTTACCATAGCGGTTGGCATTCCGATCCTATTGTACGGATCTACAATAAAACAAAATATAATTTCAATCATAATTTAGTTCATGAATCAGTCAATTGTGGTAATGCCCCGCAGATCCAACTTAAAAGTAAATTAGAACATTACACTTTTGAAGGTCTGGACAAATATTTAGCTAAACGAAATGGTTATGCCAAAATTTGGGCAGAGGAACGATTTAAAAAAGGTCAGTCGGCTTCTTCTTTAAAGGCGCTATCTTCAGCCGTTTTTGCTTTTATCCGTCATTATTTTTTGAGGTTGGGTTTTTTGGATGGTCGGGTTGGTTTGTTGATTTCGGTGATTCAAATGCAGTATTCCTTCAATAAACATATGATGTTGGTGCTGCTTTCCAATCAAAAAGATTAAGAAAATCATTTTTAATCATGGTTAATGCACCCACCACTATTTTATTGATAGAACGGGTTTTATTTAGTTTTCTTTAACCGCTTTAATTTTTGTGTAACGGAATGATGACCTATTACTAACGGTATGATTGACAATAACTATATGCAAACATTACTCATTATCGGCTACGTATGGCCAGAGCCGAAATCTTCGGCGGCCGGCTCTCATATGTTATCGATTATTCGATTGTTTAAACGTGAATCATGGCGGGTTATATTTGCCACACCGGCACAAAAAACCGATTATAATTTTGATTTAACCTCAGAACAAATAGAAACTAAAAGCATTGAGATTAATGATTCTGGCTTTGATGAATACATAAAAAAGATCCAACCTGACGTAGTACTATTTGATCGATTTATGATGGAGGAACAGTTCGGTTGGCGAGTGGCAGAAAATAGCCCTAACGCGCTACGAATTTTGGATACCGAAGACCTGCAATGTTTAAGAGGTGCTCGTCAAACTGCTTTAAAAGAAAATAAAAAATTTAATTTGGCTGATCTCAATACCGATCTGGCAAAAAGAGAAATTGCCAGTATTTATCGTTGTGATTTATCTTTGATTATATCTGATTTTGAAGTTTCGCTTCTTACGGAGCATTTTAAAGTCGACTCGACTCTACTAATTTATATACCATTTATGTTGGACTTAGAAAAAATACCGCAAGACTCTCAGAGCTTTTGTGAAAGACAGCATTTTGTCACCATCGGTAATTTACGTCATGCACCTAATTGGGATTCAGTTCTTTATTTGCAGCAGATCTGGCCATTGATCAGAAAACGGCTTCCTGATGCTGAGCTACATATTTACGGTTCTTACACGCCGCCCAAAGCCACTGCGCTTAATAGTCCTAAGATTGGGTTTTTGATCAAAGATCGTGCTGAAGATGTTCATCGAGTTATGCGAAAGGCGCGAGTTTGCTTATCTCCCCTTCGATTTGGCGCCGGCATAAAAGGAAAATTCATTGATGCGATGCAAAATGGAACTCCTTGCGTCACTTCAAACATTGGTGCAGAAGGTATGACGGCTGGCAATTCATGGCCTGGTCTAATTGCCAACACGACCGAAGCTATTGTTGAACAAGCGGTAACTTTGTATCAGGATGAAAAGTTATGGACGGAAAAAAATAAAAATTGTCTTAAATTACTAACCACCGTTTATGATCAAAAAATTATCGCAAAGGCACTATTGGTTAGAATAGAAAGCTTGCTGAATAATATAGCGCAACATCGGGCGAATAATTTTATCGGCTCAATGCTTAATCACCACACCCTGCGAAGCACCAAATATATGTCGAAGTGGATCGAAGAAAAAAACAAGAAATTACTCAACAGTATCGGAAACCTTTGATTGGATCTAATTCAAAAAATCCTTAATCCTAGAATAATAGAGATCACAATTATGTGACTAAAATTTTCTTTCAAATATTTCATTTAACTCATTTTGAGGTATCTGGTTGCTGGCATATGTAAATGTGCCTCTATTGTACATTTCCTCTGCAGCTTGGCGAATATTGTAGTAAATTGACCTAGCTAGGCTACCACCAATACTGACCCGTCTAACCCCTAAGCCCGCAAGTTCTTTAAACGATACATCTGATCCACTTAAACCCATTACAACATTTATGGGGCCGCTAATTTCTTTGACCAATGTCGCTACAGTCGTTCTATCACTGACCCCTGGAACAAACAGACAGTCAGCTCCGGCTTCACGATATAAATTTGCGCGCTTAATCGCATGGTTAAGGTTAGAATGGCCAGCATTCATTTCATCAGTACGGCCTATGAGCACAAACGGCACTCCCGAGCTATCGATTTCTCGACGCGCTGCTTTTAAACGCTCAATAGAAAGTTCAAGGCTGTAAAGTGGGCTGGATGGGTTGCCAGAATAATCTTCAATATTACCTCCAACAGCGCCTGCTTGCATTGCAAACTTAATTGTTTGCGAGACATCTTCAGGTTCGGTGCCAAATCCAGCTTCAAGGTCAGCATTGACCGGAACACTGACCGAGTGAGTGATTAAACTGATTTCAGCAATCATTTCATCTCTATTTAGCCGTGCGTCCTCTGAACAGAAAACATTGTCAGGACGCCCTAAAGAAAAAGCTATTCCCGCACTTGTTGTGCCTATGGTTTCAAATCCGGCAGCGACCAGCATTTTTGCGCTTCCAATATCCCATGCATTAGGCATTAAAAAACAGCCTTCTGTGGTGTGCATGGAGTAAAATTTTTCAGCCCTTTCTTTCAGACTATTTATCATAACTTGGCTCCTGTCATATCAGTGCTTAATTAATGTTTTTATTTACTGTAGCATGCCAAAACGCAAAAGAACCCAACAATGCCAATGACTAAAAATTTAGATCAGGCTTATCTAGGTTTTTTTCGAAAATCGTTCACTCACCGATGTAAGGTAATAGCATACAGTTCGACTTTTGTTCAGTAGCGCTTTTTATATCAAAAAAGCCATCCATCTTACGGAGACATTGGACGGTTTGCAAAAAATCAAGTTCCCTGATAAATTATACATCTATTATTCTGGGATTATTATTTTCCATTTTTTTGATTAATAATACCTATATTAACCTGAGAATAACCGGGAGTTGACAAAAGTGCAATTAAGCTTATTGATAGATGGAGTTGAAATAAAATTTCTGATTTAACGATCCAAGCAATCAAAAATGAAGTTGAATTAGGAGCTCAAGTTTGTGGAGATGATCGCAATAAAACTCATATTAGCTGATCAATTCAAACTAAATGAACCTTTTCCAAGTTCTAATCGTCTTTAATACAAAGAAAAGACAAAAAAGAGCCCATTGAATGAACCAAGCGGAACAAGACCTACTGGTACTCACCGCACAAAGCGGTAACCAGCAAGCTTTCGCTCTATTGTTTAAGCGTTACCATAAACCTTTAGTTAGCTTTGCCATCAAACTAAGCAATGATAGTGAGCTTTCGAATGATGCTGCTCAGGATGCTTGGATAACCATCGCGAAAAATATTCGACAACTAAAAGATCCGAGAGCATTTAGAAGTTGGATATATCGATTGGTGAGATGGAAGCTAACGGATTTACTCAGAAAACGGAGTCGAGAAGGTTATCAGTTAAAACAACTGAATGAAAAAATAACCTCTAATCTGGTGGAAAATAAGCGGGATGATGATGAAACATTATCTGTCGCCTTATCCCGACTACCCAGTATAGAAAAACAAATTATTCACTTGTTTTATTTGGATGAAATGAAAATTGCGGAGATTTCACTTGTTTTAGAAATTCCTGCAGGAACAGTGAAGTCTCGTCTTAGTAGGGCCAGACAGATGCTTAAACAAAAATACCAGCAATTGGAGAATTGATATGAATATTGATGAAAAAATTAAACGTGAATTAGCAAGTGACTCCCTGCAATTAGATGAAATATTGGTCGATAAAGAAGGATTATTCGAACGCATTTCAGGAGCTTTTAAAGGAGGTATGAAACGTTGGGTTATTCTAATTTATATTGTAGCCGTAGTCGTGGGCACTCTTTTTCTTTGGACAGGTTATCGATTTTTTATTTCCACAGAAATACAAGATCAGATATTTTGGGGAATATGTTTTATCATTGCGTTGAATATGCAGGGCTTTATCAAGCAATGGATATTCATGGAAACCAATAGAAACTCCATCATGCGGGAAGTCAAACGGGTAGAAGTCGCCGTGGCCCGTTTATCTGCAAGAATAGAGGGTTAGTTCCCCCTTTTTCGGCTGGAACGAGGCTTAGTTGAGAGGTTTGTGAATTTATCTCAGATTGCGAATTTATTCTTGAAAATCATAAAAACGAATAAAAAAGCTGCTATATTTTAATAATAATGAGTTTTATTAAGTTTCATATTGGGCGGTTTTAATGACAAAAAACAGGTTTAGATACGTTGCTAACCTATTGATAGTGATGGCTCTCAGCCTAATCCTGCCTATAAACACCAGTGCGGTTGAGGATGATACCGCCCAAGCAAAAGTATTACGGATCGGAATACTGTCCAAGCGCGGACCGTTGATGGTGCAACAAAGATGGTCTGAAATGACTGTTTATCTGCAACAAAAAATACCGGAATATCAGTTCGACATTGTTCCGCTAAGCTTTGAAGCCGTTCGCCCAGCGGTACAAAATAAGCAAATTGATTTTTTGCTAACCAACTCAGGAATGTATGTTGATTTGTCCTTTAGTTTTGAGCTGTTTGCTATTGCAACTCTTAAACGCAAAATTATTAGCCAACCATACACTAAATTTGGAAGCGTTATTTTCACCCGTATCGAACGGGATGGTATTGATCAACTCAAGGATTTAGCCGCCACTGATATCGCGGCCGTCAACAAACAATCTCTTGGTGGTTGGATTGCTGCCTTAAGAGAACTTGATAGTATTGGCTTTTCACTAAAGACCGTTAATTCACTTGATTTTTTAGGCACTCATGATGCTGTTGTTTACGCGGTCGAAAATCGAACCGTTGATGTGGGGATCGTGAAAACCGATACTCTTGAGCGAATGGCAGCGGAACATAAGATACAGCTTGGCACTTTTAAAGTTTTGCCGCTCCCTAAAGAACAATTTAGATCAGCAGGGGGTGATCCCGATTTTCCATTAATGCGTTCTACTCGGCTCTATCCCGAATGGCCGATCATTAGTCTGGCCCATGTTTCAAAATCACTCACTGAAAAAATGTCCTCTGCGCTACTTGTGATGCCAGAGGAGTCCAAAGCCGCTATTGACGCTCAAATAATGGGATGGACCATTCCCCAAAATTATACAGAAGTTGATCACGCCTTTAAACAGTTAAGTATTGGTCACTATCAGACATTAAATGATCGTTCTATTTTGGAACATACGACTCACCATTGGAAAAATATTTTAGTCGGATTATTAATTACCTCACTAATTTTTTATAACCTTCGTTATATATCATCTATAAACCGACAACTTAAAACGGCCCAACAAAACCTGATCGATTTTTCCGATCAAGATCCGCTGACAGGTTTGCCTAATCGACTTTTATTTTTTGATCTGGTTAATCGGTATTTGCATATTGCGTTACGCGAACAAAATCAATGTATTCTGTTAGCTCTGAGTGTTTGTGACATCGGATCTATTAACAATCAGTATAGCTACGAAATGGGTGAGAAGGTATTTCTTGAAACTAAAAACCGAATAAAGAGATCACTGACAGACAACGATTTACTTAGCAAGATGGATGGAAATAAGTTTTTAATTTTACTGACAAATAATCAATCAGTAAATCATTTTCGGGGGATAATGCAAACAATTGTTGATAGTTTTAATTCTCCGTTTACTTCCGAAAACGGTTTCGAAATAAAAATTGATGTGTGCATCGGCGCCAGTCAATATCCAAGGAACGGAACCATCTTAAACAAGCTTATATTGCATGCTGATGAGGCACTGCAAAAAGCTAAAATTTTATCCAATAATAATACCTGCGTCTATTCTGAAAACTAGCTAATCTACCTCAACAATAGTAATGGGCGATTAGTGGCTTGTAACATCTTAGCGGTAAAACTGCCTAATAGAAAGTCTCTAAATCGGTTATGGCTAAAAGCTCCCATTATAGTCAGGTCAATGTTATTTTCTATTTGGTAATTTGCAAGGACTTCATCCACCGAACCATCGATCTGTACACAAATGGCTTTTATACCGGAGGACTGCAAAACGTTTGATGCTTCTGCTAACAACTCATCGCCGTCGTTACCGACATGTACAACATGACAAGCCATATGGCTGAACATTTTGCTTGAGACAATCATCGCCAAGGCTTTTTTGCAAGTTACGCTACCATCATAAGCCAACATTGCATTTTGAGGCTGGTTAAATTCTTTATTAACCACCAAAATTGGTTTATGGATAGAGCGGATCACAGATTCAATTTGATGACCGATGCCTTTGTTTTGATCTTCGTGCAGTTTACCTCTGATGCCGATCACCATCAATCGGCATTCTTCTTCTAGCTCAACCAGTGATTCAGCCAAACTGCCATGATGCTGATAAGTCGCCACATCATCAACTCCTGATTGAACGGTCCGTTCTTTTGCCGCATTTAACATTAGTTGGCCTTTTTTGATCAGTATACTTTCACGGCATTGTTCTAATTCAGTTAACTCATTAAGTAACTTTTGTTGACTCCCCAAACCTATCGCGCCAGAAAAATCTGAAACTACAGGGTTATGATTTTGCTCAATAGTGTGAACAAGCTTCAAAGGCCGTTTGACGACTTTGGCAATCCATGAAGCATAATCGCATACAGATTCGCTTACTGAAGAGCCATCGATACAAGCTAAAATATGTTTTCCCGAATAGAGTTGATAGTGCTTTGACATTAGTGACCCCCCAATACTTTTTCTAATTCTTCCGGTTTGTCATGCACACCGAATCTATCAACAATGGTTTCGCTGGCTTTGTTAAGCCCGATAATCTCCACTTGCGCGCCTTCCCGTCTAAATTTGATCACCGCCATATCCAATGAATGGACCGCGGTAATATCCCAAAAATGTGCTCGACTTAAATCGATTACTACCTTAGTGACGGCTTCTTTAAAATTAAAATTGGCCAAAAATTTTGCCGCCGAATTGAAAAATATTTGGCCATGAAAAACATAAGTCCGAGTGCTATTTTTTTCATCGAGCTGACTTTCTGCATACATAAAGTGGCTTATTTTATTGGCGAAAAATAACGAGCCGAGTAACACGCCTACAAATACACCATAGGCTAAGTTGTGCGTCCAAACTACCACAATTACAGTGGAAATCATAACCGTGTTGGTTGATAGCGGATGGGCTTGAAGGTTTTTAATCGATCCCCAGTCAAACGTACCAATGGAAACCATGATCATGACAGAAACTAAAGCGGCCATTGGAATTTGCGCCACCCAGTCATTCAAAAAAACCACCATAATGAGTAGCACCACTCCAGCTACTAATGTTGAAAGCCGTCCACGACCACCCGATTTTATATTGATCACCGATTGGCCAATCATGGCACAGCCCGCCATGCCGCCTAATAAACCTGCACCAATATTCGCGATACCTTGGCCTTTACATTCACGGTTTTTATCACTGGATGTATCGGTTAAATCATCAATGATGGTTGCTGTCATTAATGACTCCAATAACCCAACCACCGCTAAGGCCATTGAATAAGGAAAAATGATCTGCAAGGTTTCAAAGTTTAGTGGAACATTTGGCCAAAGAAAAATGGGTAAAGTATCAGGTAGTTCGCCCATATCGCCTACCGTACGAATATCAATACCCACCACCATGGTTAATGTGGTTAATGACAAAATACAGATTAATGGTGATGGGATCATTTTTCCAATCACTGGAAGATAAGGAAACCAATAAATAATCCCAAGACCGCCCGCAGTCATCGCATAGACATGCCAGGTCACATTGGTCAGTTCAGGTAACTGAGCCATAAAAATTAAAATCGCCAGTGCATTAACAAATCCGGTGACCACCGAGCGCGATACAAAGCTCATCAAACTACCAAGCTTTAAATATCCCATCATGACTTGAATGGCCCCGGTTAACAGTGTTGCTGCAAGTAGAAACTCCAGTCCATGTTGCTTCACCAAAGTGACCATTAATAGCGCCATTGCCCCCGTTGCCGCTGAGATCATTCCCGGTCGACCGCCAATCAACGCTGTTATCACCGCAATACAAAAAGAAGCATACAATCCTACTTTAGGATCGACACCGGCAATAATTGAAAAAGCAATCGCTTCAGGGATCAATGCCAACGCGACTACTAGACCGGCAAGAACATCACCTCGAACATTGCCCAACCAATCTTGTTTTGTAGAATGAAATAACATATTTGACCTTAATGAAGATTTGACTAAATTAAAAAACAGCTAAAGTAGTTTATTTATAGCATTTAATAGAAAATTAGTTTGATTATCTTGGAAAGGTCGCGGATTCTACCGAAGGAACAATAAGGATACAAATTATTTTAACAATAACTCCTAGTTATTAGCTTAGCTCCTTGTGTCAGCAATATAATAGCAGGATAACAATGGTATTATTCAATCAACATAGACAGCGTGACTATGAACATCTCTCAAATTCGCCAAAAAAGCTTAATTACCGCCATCAAAACCCCATTTAATCGTAACGGGAAAATCGATCTAGTGGCGTTTGATAAGTTGGTCGAAAAACAAATCGAATTTGGCGTAGATGGCTTGATCATTGGTGGCACCACCGGTGAAGGACATTTACTCGATTGGGAAGAGCATTTGATGTTGATAGCCCATACCGCTAATCAATACGGCGATCGTCTGTTAGTGATCGGTAATACTGGCAGTAATAATACTCGTGAGGCTGTCAAAGCGAGCAAAAATGGATTTGCCATGGGCATGCATGCGGCCCTGCTAATCAATCCTTATTATGGAAAAACTTGCCCTTTGGGTGTTGAAAAACACCTCACCGTCGCTTTAGATATTGGTCCAGCTTTTATTTATAACGTTCCTAGTCGAACCGGCCAAGATATCGATCCACCGATCATCGCTAATATTGCCAAACATGAAAATTTTGTCGGGGTTAAAGAGTGCGCCGGAAACGATCGCATCAACCAATATGAAAAACAAGGGATCCCTTGTTGGTCGGGTAATGATGATGAATGTTTTGATGGTCGCCACCAACATGGCTCTCATGGCGTTATTTCGGTCACTTCCAATATTATTCCTGGATTAATGCGCAAATTAATCGATGATAAAAATCAGACAATGTTGAATCAATCTTTACAGTCGCTATTTGATTGGCTGTTTTGTCTGCCAAATCCGATTTCGATCAATACCGCGTTATCGATGACCGGTGCGGTTGAACCTGTGTTTCGATTGCCTTATGTACCGTTAGATCAAGCTGCCCGACAGATTGGTTTTGATCTGCTTAACAAAATTAATTCTGATGAGATTGTTGGTGAGACACTGTCATTGATGCAAGATGATGATTTTGAGATATTAGTGTAGGTTTGGGGGCTGTTTTTAAGCTCAAAAGTGTTAAGCTCTATCACTTCGTTTTCACAATATCCCGGAACAATAAATGACCTGCTGGACCGATCTGCTCGCTGCCGAAAAACAACAAGACTATTTTAAGCGTACCTTAGAATATGTGGCCAAGCGGCGTGCCGAAGAGGTGACAGTTTATCCACCAAAAGAACAGGTCTTCAATGCGTTTTTAGCCACCCCGTTTGAACAGGTTAGAGTGGTTATATTAGGTCAAGATCCCTATCACGGCCCCAATCAGGCACATGGTTTATGTTTTTCGGTTATGCCGGGTGTTAAGACACCTCCTTCGCTAGTTAATATCTACAAAGAACTGAAACAGGATATTCCTGGATTTGAAATCCCCTCTCATGGCTATTTGCAAAGTTGGGCTGAACAAGGTGTTTTGCTATTGAATACGGTGTTAACTGTGGAACAAGGACAAGCCCATTCGCACAAACATTTGGGTTGGGAAAAATTCACCGATAAAGTCATCCAACAGCTTAATGAATTTGGAGAAGACTTGGTGTTTCTTTTGTGGGGAGCGCACGCGCAAAACAAAGGTGCTCAAATTGATGAAAATCGGCATTTTGTAATGAAAGCGCCTCATCCCTCCCCATTATCGGCCCACCGAGGATTTTTAGGTTGCCAGCACTTTTCAAAAACCAATCAAATATTGACAGAAAAAGGCCTTAATCCCATCCACTGGATGAGTCTGGCCAATTAAAATAACGAGCATATTAATCTGCAAAAACACTTGCTCTTTACTACAATTTAGATAAGACCAATTAAAAATAAGATCATATTCAATGCTACGGCTTTTGGCTAGTCTATTTTACCTAATTATCACCTCCAGTTCACTGCTACTAGCAGATAAGGCCGATATTCTTGTCATTGGTGAATTCTTGACGCTAGTTTCCACGGAGGAAAGGGTCAGCTCTCCGAGTTCGACCCATTCTCATTTGGAAAGTAATGATTCTCATTTTGAATCATCAAAGCAAGAAAAAATTTCAAGAGAACGTTTGCTCATTTTTTTAACTCTGGCAATTTTTCTTCCATTGGTTTTTATTTTATGGTATCGCCGAAAACTGTTATTTACCGTAACAGCGATACTAATGGGTACCTTTTTTATTCAAAATCAAATAGAACAAACTTTAAAAAAAGAACATGAAAAATTAGAACAAGAGAAGATATCACAAAGACTTAATTCCGTCAGCGCCAAGTTGCAAGGAAATCTGCAAATAAATCTCTCCAAGTTAACCGGTTTTGCCGCTTATATTTCCGCTATGCCGGAATTAACAGAGCAGGACTTCATCCGTTACGCAAAAGAATTATCAAGAAAATCGCCGATGTTAATCAACTTTGCATCGGCCAAAGATCTAATTATCAATTACGTTTATCCGAAAGAAGGCAATGAGAAAGTCATTGGGATGAACTACCGCAAAATTCCCGAACAAATAGATAATATTATGCAAGTGGTCAAATCTGGCCAAATTCAAATGATTGGCCCGATTAATTTAGCGCAAGGTAAAATGGCATTCATTGGAAGAGCTCCTATTTTTCTCGGCAATGGACAGTTATGGGGCATCATTTCAGCACCACTCGATGCAGAATTATTGTATCAATATTCTGAAATAAACCAGTCAAGTCAACAGATGAAACTTGCCATTCGAAGCTACGATGCTCTTGGCAACCAAGGTCCGGTATTCTTCGGAAAAAAAGAGGTCTTTGATAAAACCAACCATCTTCAGTCAATCATCAATGTTGGCGGTGGTTCATGGCACATAGCAGCAGTCCCTTTAGTCAACGATAAAAATCTGCCTACCAATATATTTGCGTTAAGAATTTATTTTTTATTTGCAGGGCTATTTTTTAGTATTTTTGCTAGGTTTCGATTTAAACAAGATCTTGACAACAAGAAACTTGAGTACAAAATTAATGAAGATAAACGCTTATTAGAATCAGTTGCAAGTGTTGCCAAAATCGGCGGCTGGAAGTTAGATAAACAATTAGGTTTTGTTAATTGGTCTGAACAATCGTCTTTATTATTAGGTGAATTGAGAAACTATCTACCGGAGTGTCTTTTAGATTTGGAGTCTCATTTTTCTCAGCAAGAATTTTTATTATGGAAGTCAAAAACCAAGGACGCATTTGAGAGAGGCAAAGCATTTGATATAGAAATAGAACTACTCTCAAAAGATGGAAGACTTCAATGTTTAAGAATTATGTCAAACGCAGAAAAAATAGACAGTAATCGATACATCGCTGGAACCATACAGGATGTTACTGATAAAATATTAAGCACCAGACTTATCGAACGTCAAGCAACTTATGACAGTCTAACCGGATTGCCAAACCGAGTCCTCTACCATGACCGGTTAGCCAAATCGATAGACAATGCTCATCGAAACAAACAAAAAATAGCGGTGTTATTTATTGATCTCGACCGTTTTAAACCAATCAACGATAACCACGGTCATCAGGCCGGAGACAAACTATTAATTGAAGCCGCTTTGCGGATCAAACTGTCAATCAGGGAGTCTGATACTGTATCAAGACTAAGCGGCGATGAATTTGCGGTCATCCTCAATAATACGCCTCAATATAGTGATGCGTTAAAAGTGGCGGAACAAATCCTCGATAAAATGCAACAGCCCTATCAACTAGGGGATATTTTCGTTTATTTGAGTGCCAGTATCGGCATAGCTCTTTATCCAAATGATGCCGACAATGCTGATTCTCTTTTGAGAAAAGCCGATCAGGCAATGTATGAAGTAAAGGCGAGTGGTCGAAATGGATGTCAGTTTTATACTACAGAAATGCAACTTAAATCTGAGTATCGCCATGAGTTACTTAATCAACTTATTAGCGCTGTTAATCAAAATAGGTTACAAGTTTACTTTCAGCCGATCGTTAATCTCAAAACAAATAGAATAACAAAATGTGAAGCACTAGCCAGATGGCAAAAAATGGATGGTGAATTTGTTCCTCCTATCGATTTTATTAATCTGTCAGAAGAATCAGGATTGATTAATAAAATCGACTTGTTTATGTTAGAAGAATCTGCCAAGTCACTCACAAAAATAGATCCAGAAATGGAGTTGTCCATTAATATTTCTCCTAGGTTATTTCATACAAAGGACTACGCCCTTGAAAAGTGGACTGCATCAATTAAGGAAATAAGTCAAAATACTCGGATCACTGTCGAAATTACCGAGCGACTATTGACAGATGATTCAGAGAGAGCACTTATTGTCTTAAATCAGTTAAAAAACTATGGTGTAAAAATTGCCATTGACGATTTTGGCACAGGATATTCCTCGCTCAATTATTTGGTTAAATATCCGGTTGATATTATTAAAATCGACCAAAGCTTTGTTAAGGAAATTGGCATTGATTCGTCCGCTGAAGCGTTAATTGAAACCATATTAGCCATGGCTGAAAGGCTAAAAATAAAAGTGGTTGCAGAAGGGATCGAAACAGAGGCCCAACTAGACTATCTTAAAAAACACAACTGCGACTTTGGTCAAGGATATTTCCTTGGAACACCAATGAATAATGATGACTTTGCAAAACAAATCGGTTGAGGTTCTAGTTAAACCGTTTCTCAAGTATTTTCCTTAGAGCTGATATTTAATTCATTTGGCAAACGTACTGATAATCAAGATATTCTTCAATCCCGTAGTGACCCCCCTCTCTTCCCATACCAGATTGTTTGATACCTCCAAAGGGTGCCGCAGGATTGGATAGTCGTGTCTGATTAATGCCCAAAATGCCGAGCTGCAATTTAGATGCTAACCGGTTAATTCGCTGGTGATTTTTTGTATAAAGATAACCACACAAACCTAATTCCGACTGATTGGCTTGTTGTACTGCTTGGGCTTCGTCTGTAAATGTGGTGATCGAAACCACAGGTCCAAAAATTTCCTGATTGAATAAATCCATATCCGGGGTAATATTTTCTATTATGGTAGGTTCAAAAAAATAACCTGTAGTCTCTTTTAACTTAGAGTAATCAGTTGAAAATGGTTTGCCACCAAGCAATAGTTTGCCGCCCTCAGCAAGAGCTTTTCTAACTAGAGTTTGCATTTTATCAATAGCGGCCAGATTGATTAGTGGTCCAATTTTAGAATCAGGGTCAAAACCTTCTCCAACTTTCAACTTTACAGTTTTAGCGATTAATCGTTTTTTAAACTTTTCGACGACTTTCTGATGGATCAAAAATCGATTGGCACTTACACAGGTTTGTCCGGCATTTCTAAATCGACTGGCGATTGCCCCGTCAACCGCAGCGTCTAGGTCCGCATCTTCAAAAACGATAAAGGGTGCGTTTCCACCTAATTCCATAGACGTTCTTTTAACGCCAGCAGCACATTGTTGCAACAGTTTTTTACCAACTTTGGTAGAGCCAGTGAAGCTGAGTTTAGCGACCTTTGGGTGTTGAGTGAATATCTCACCAATGGCTTGTGCATTACTTCCGACCAACACATTAAACACCCCAGCAGGAATGCCAGCTTCAATCGACAGTTGTGCTAACGCCAAGGCAGAAAGCGGGGTAAGTTCTGAGGGCTTTAAAACTACACAGCAACCGGCAGCGAGCGCGGCGGCGGCTTTTCTTAACACCATTGAGCATGGAAAATTCCACGGTGTAATTGCGGTTACCACGCCAATTGGGCGCCTAAAGACCTGAGCAATTTGATGGATTTCAGCATCAACTTTTTCTGGCTGTTTGAGCGCGGCAGCAAGTTCAGAATATAATTTGACGTAATTTGCCGCGTGATTGATTTCATCTTTAGCTTCTTCGAGGGGTTTGCCTTGTTCAAGTGTCAACAAATAAGTGAGATCTTGTAAATTCTCTCGCATTAATTCTTGCCAACGGCCAAGTCGTGTTGCTCTATCAGATTCGGACAAAGCCTGCCAAATCATTAGCGCCCTGTCTGCCGCATTAATAGCCTGCGTTGTCTGGCTGGCAGTGATTTCATATATTTGACATATGACCTTGTTATTAGCTGGATTGAAAACTTCAAAAGTTTGTTCCGAATCTATCCAGCAACCATCAACAAAGGAGCAATGTTTGATTAATGTTTGATTAGTAAGTTTTAGCATAGGAAAAAGTTAGGTTTATTAAAGTGAGTTTAGGAATAAGTTTTAGGAACGTAAAGAGAAAGAGTGGAATAAATATGAATAGTCCAAGTATTTCAAATCCGCGCAGTAAAATTCGTTTCATCAATATCTCCTAATAAAGTTTCTTCAAGGGTAAGCACAAAAAATAAGTTATTGTCTAACCGAGCCTTGTACATGATTACCACTTAATTTGAATTTTAGTTCCAACACTTACTAAATCCATGAATTCATCCATTTCTGAATTGCTCAACGCAATACATCCATCAGTCCAATTCATTTGTTGTGTTGCTAATGATAACCAACCAAACCCATTTTTTTGGCCATGAACCATAATAAAACCGCTTGGTGAGACACCTTCTTTCTTGGCATTTTTTTTATCTTGTTCATTAGGATAGTTTATGTGCATTGCTCTATAAAATGAAGAGTTTTCTTTTTTATAATCTAGGGTATATGTTCCTTCAGGTGTCTTTTTATCACCTTCTTGTTGTTTGTGACCTTTGGGATTAGCACCAAAAACTACACGATATTCTTTTACTATTTTTTGACCATCCAGCAAACACATTTTCTTTCTTAAATTCATTAATAGTAAGAACCTTATTAGATTTCCATTCACCTATCATCGGATTAACATTTATATATTTATAACCCAAAAAATAGCAAACCAAAAATTGTCAAAAATGCTATTTTATTATTCATTCAATTTCCTTTATTGCGGATACAAGCATTAACGCTTCAATTTGACGCGTTGTAGTTATTGCGGCTGATAGGCGCAATAAGTGCGATGTTAATAACATTGATTTGTTAGAGAGCACTCGCATGCAACTCTACGATTTTATTTTGGTATGGGGAATCGACATCAATTCTTCCAACGTTATTTTTCAAATATTTCGAGGAATGATTCGCCTGATACTGTTAGCTTTTTCTTATCCCCGTAATCTTTCGATAGAGACACGATTGCTTTATGTTTCCTATTTCCCCAGAGTACTTCATAGATTTGCTTTGTATAAAATATAGCATAGCCATCGAACTCTCCATCATCACTGAACATACATAATATCGTTATTTCATCGTTTACGAATTCGATAGTACCGGTTTGATCTTCATCACCACATTTTCTTCTTAGGCTAATCATTTCTTTTTGTAATTTCAGCTTT
>CAYVSL010000031.1:27018-36072 GCA_964454125.1 uncultured Kangiella sp. | reverse complement strand
AGTCTGTTTGCGATCACTTTACCTCGTCCTCCACCAGAGCTGAGTAGATTCTAACGAAAGATGGAAAAATAAATTAAAAACTGATGGTGGATTCTACACAGAAATTTACTTTACTGTCATTTATTTTTCCACGTGTTCGGCGTAAAATTTTTCCATCCAATGCAATGATATTTTCATCTTTGACGGCGAGCTGTTTTATCCATTGAGTCAAGCATTGAACAAAGGCGGATTGATTGAATCTATTAATCACATCATTAAATGTATCGTGACTCGGTACACCATTTGGCATGTCCAAAAACGCTTCAAACCAATTCTTTTTTTGAGCGTCCAAATTCAGCCATCGTGACAAAATTACCGGCTCCGCCAATAACGGAACCGATGGCAATGGTAATGATATTGATCAACGGATAACGTTGAACTCGCATCATTCGAGGATCTTTAAATTCTTTAAAAATTTCAGACAAAGTAGCTGTGTTCATTTCTAACTCTTAAAGGTTAGAATAAATCACGCTAACCGACCTGAGTCAAATATTTTATTGGTTTTTATTAAAAAGATAACAGTTGATTATTTATAACCCGTTTGCCCTAGCCCTAGTTCAGGAAGTAATTGACGTCTGATAGTAAACTTAGGTATTATACATTTCGGTCGTCATATTTGACTAGTGTTTATGTATTTGAATTACTTTGTCAACGATTTTAGTTTTCTCTTTGAATAAGATTAGAAAATATACAAATTAAAAGGAAAAAATATGAAAAAAATAAATAAGATAGGGGCTTTTACAGCTTTAGTATTTTCAATTGGGGCAATGAATGTGATGGCTGGTGAAGCCGGTAGCGGTCCAAATCCATATGTAGATTGTGGTATTGGTGGCGCATTGTTCCCAGATACTCATTGGGCAGCCATCAGTTCAAATGTGATTTGGGATGTTGGTACTACCGCCGTAGTATCGGCTACTGCGAGTCCTGAAACTTGTAATGGTAAATCTGTAGAAATCGCAGAGTTCATAAATAGAACTTACGATAACCTAATAGAAGACACTGCAAAAGGTGAAGGAGAATATGTAACGGCTGTTTTTGATATTTATGGTTGTAATTCTAAGTCTCAATCGGCGATGATTAGTGATTTACGAGGTATAGTTGCAGCAGGTATTAGCAGCCCTAACTATAATGAGAAGACTCAACTAGAAAAATCCGAGCTTTTCTATAATAACGTCAATCAAGTAGTAGAAAAACAAGATGCTGATGTTTGCTCAACTTCATAAGAAATTAAAATGGCTATTTAAATAATAGTCATTTTCACCCTTTCTTTTATTTCGGTATTTTCTTTGTTACGTTCCTTGTTATTATTATTATTCTGTATTTCGGATTTTGCATGCTCGATAGAACGTTCGCTTGACGAGCGCTATTTAACCGAATTAAGCAATCAAAAAACTTGGTTAAAACTTGGTTTATACGAGCGAGAAGCGACGGGGAATGCTAAATACATAAGTTCCATTCATAGTACCGATTTTTTCATATCAGAAAACGGTGCGCAAAATCCTTATGATGAACTTTTGGCAACAATCATAGAATTCAATTCACCATTTATTAGCAATGAAAAAAATAGCGAACATGCCATCTGTAGGTTTCCCGCGAGACTAATTTGGTTGAAAAAAGTCCTACCCAAAGCTCTCAATATAGATAGAAAAATCATTTGTAATGAATATAAAAAATGGTCCTATGAGAATTCCACGGAATCTATTAGCATTGTATATGTGACGGGATATTTGGGAAATCCTGCTTCTTTCTATGGGCATACGTTGCTCAAATTTAATTCTAGCAAGATAAGAGGAAAGACAAAGCTTGCAGATGTTAGTGTGAATTATGGTGCCATCATACCAAAGAATGAGAATCCTGTGACGTATATTTTTAAGGGATTATCCGGCGGTTACGATGCTGGATTTAGTCACATAGATTATTATTTTCATAATCATAACTATGGTGAAAAGGAACTAAGAGATATGTGGGAATACGAGTTATCTCTAACTCCCCAAGAGTCCCGATTTGTTGTAGCTCATGCATGGGAGTTATTGGGTAAGAAATATACTTATTATTTTTTGAGAAAAAATTGTGCCTACCGAATGGCTGAGCTTTTTGAGATTATTGACAGTATTGATATTAAACCTGAAACCTCGATATATTTGATTCCGCAATCACTAATACAAAAACTAGCGGTGACCTATCATAGCGGACAGCCATTGGTAAAACGTGTTGAGTTTCACCCTTCTCGCCAAACGCGGTTTTATAAGTTTTTCGACTTGTTAACCGCCATAGAAAAAAAGCATTTTCAAAAAATAATACATTCTAATGGGCGGGTAGAGTCCGATTCTTTTTCGCTTTTACCTGAGCAATCACAAAAAAGAATAATTGATACGGTTCTAGATTATTATCAATACATCATCAAGAAGAATGGTTCTGAAGATGGACAAATACAGAAAGATTATGAAAGAGTTTTAGCTTTAAGATTTACCTTGCCTACAGGCAAACAAAAAATTGACTACAAAAGTTATATTGCTCCCCACAATGGTAGATTACCAAGTTTAACCAATATAGCGTTACTAGATAAAGAACGAATGGGAACACAATTGGCCATTAGAATCCGTCCAGCCTACTACGATTCGTTAGATAGTGGTGCTGGTCATATAGATCATTCTGCGTTAACAATGGGAGGTTTTGGGCTACGTTTAGGAAAACAAAAATCTTATTTATCTTATCTGGACTTATTCAAGGTAGAGAGTATCAATAGTCAAACAACTGGATTACCTGGTGATACCAGTATCGCTTGGAACCTCCGAGCGGGCTTTAGTCAAATTCATTCAACTGTATATCACCCTGTTTTTGGTATTCAGGGAGATTATGGCAATAGCTTTAGATTGGGGAGGAATTTGTTATTAGCGGCCTATCTCGGAGGAGGAGTTCAGGATAATATCAAGGGATATGGAAATGTCTTTTTGCGCGGTCTCTTAACTACACATTTTGATTTTGGAGACATTATTCGATTCAAAGTGAATTTGGAATACAGAGAGTATGTTGATTCTAATAGAATCAATCAAAATATCTATTCGTTTGTAGGGCGATATCAACTTACAACTAATGAAGAACTAAGAGTTTTTTATAGGGATGACGCAAACGTAGAATTTGGGCTGTCGTATGGATTTTATTGGTAGCTCCGAGAGTATCACTTAATTATCGACAGACAGATCTCCAAATTATCCAACAACCTCGGCTGCCCCATCCACGCCGCACAAGCAATCAATATTTTACTATCAGTATCGGTCGCTTTTTCCAGATCAACAGCATTACAGATTTCAAAATAATCGACTTTAAAATCTTTATTGATTAGCCGCTGAATGGCTTCTTTTTGCAGGCTGCCATAATTTCGACTACCGGATTCAATTTGCTCGGCAGTGGCTAAAATCGTTTTACGCAATTCGGCGGCTTTCTCTTTTTCTTGAACCGACAAAAATTTATTTCGCGAGCTCATTGCAAGACCGTTTTCTTCGCGAATTATTTCACCTGCGATAATTTCAATTGGCATAAACAGATCTTCTATCATGGCGCTCAAGATCATATATTGTTGGTAGTCTTTTTTACCAAATACAACGACGTCGGGGCGTAAAATATTAAACAGGATGTTTACAACGGTTGCCACCCCACGAAAATGTTCGGGACGGGTTTCACCGCATAGACGTTCGGTTAAGCGATTGACTTCGATACTGGTATTCACCTTGGTACCAAGTGGATAAATGATTTCGTTGGTGGGGGTGAATAGGTAATCAACATTAATTGACTTTAGTTTTTCAATATCATCTTTTAGAGTGCGAGGATATTTATCTAAATCTTCATTGGCACCGAATTGCATCGGGTTGACAAAAATACTACCGACAAGAATATCACAATGTTGTTGCGCCAGTTTAAACAGCGACAAGTGTCCGTGATGTAAATTTCCCATGGTTGGGATCAACCCTATTTTTTTGCCCGATTTTTTTAGCGCAATCAGGTCATTTTGTATTTCGTGTGGGTTTTGAATTATTTTCATATCAATAATTTGTCATTGCGAGGACGTAGGACGCGGCAATCTTTGAGTTTAGTTTCTATCGTTGGGAGATTGCCGCGCTACGCTCGCAATAATAGTTTTAAATGAACTTATTTTTTTATACAAAACTATGCTCATCATCGGGAAAGCTGCGATCTTTAACGGCAGAAATATAGGCCGTAATAGCATCATCAATTGAACTCACATATTCATATTTGAAGAAATTTTTAACGAACTTAGGTCTAAAATCATTATTGATACCAAGCATATCCTGCATGACTAATACTTGTCCATCGGTCTGGTTTCCAGCGCCTATCCCGATAGTCGGAATGTTGAGTTGTTGAGTGATGTTAGTGGCCAAATCTTTTGGGACACATTCCAAAACTAATAAGCTAGCTCCTGCTTTTTCGATTGCGAGGGCATCTCGGATAATTTGTTTGGCATTGCTCTCGTCTCTGCCTTGAACTTTGAAGCCGCCTAGTGCATCTACTGATTGGGGTGTCAAGCCTAAATGAGCGCAAACGGGAACGCCTCTTTCGAACAATTTTTTGATACTGGAGCAAAGCCATTGACCACCTTCCACTTTAACCATATTGGCTCCGGCTTGCATTAGTTTGGCGGCGTTTTGTAATGTTTGTGATTCGGTCGCATAGGACATATAAGGCATATCAGCAATCAGCCAAGAGCCTTGATTAGTGTTCGAGACGCATTGGGTGTGATAGACCATGTTATCCATACTGACTGGGATGGTTGATTGATGGCCTTGCATGACCATTCCTAAGGAGTCGCCGATCAGAATGATTTCAACTCCTCGCTCGGAAATTAATTTCGCAAAACTCGAATCGTATGCGGTCAGCGCCGCAATGGGTTCACCGCACTCTTTTAGCTTTTGAATGCTATGTAAAGTTTGCTTTTTCATATGTCATTCTCTGTCATGTATTAGAAGATCGCCCACTGTGTTGGGGCCCGCTCAAAGTACCGTGGGATTAAAATAATGCCGTCCACCGCTAATAGTCTCTATTCTATTTAACAGTTGTTGATAATCTTGCTTATTATTGACCAAATCAATACCGGATGCATTAACTATCAGTAGGGGAGAGGCATTATAGTAATGAAAAAAATCAGTGTAAGCACTGGATAGTTGGTTAAGGTATTCATCGGTAATCGAATATTCCATATTGATGCCTCTATTTCTGATCCGTTTCAATAAGACATCTGCTGGTGCTTGCAAATAGATGACTAGATCGGGAAGCGGGGCATCAATTGTCAGGTTGTCATAAACCTGCTCATAGAGGTTTAGCTCATCGGCATCCAAATTAACTCTGGCAAACAGGCGATCTTTGTCCATTAAAAAATCAGCCACATGATTTGGTGCAAACATATCTCCTTGACGTAATTCTTGCAGTTGCCTTGTTCGCTGAAAAAGAAAATACAGTTGAGCTGGCAGTGCGCCTGTTTTTGCATTCTGATAAAATTTTTCTAAAAACGGGTTTTCGGCGGCACCTTCTAATAATAATTCTGCGTCAAAGGATTTGGCCAATTTTTGGGCTAGGGTGGTTTTGCCGACACCTATCGGACCTTCAACGGCAATAAAGGTCTTGTTGTTTAATGATTTGCTATCGATCACAGTTGCTGGATCCCTTGGTTGCTGGTCTGTTTCATTAGTTCAGCTATTTGGCTGTTATCTGGTAGAGTGAGTTGGGGTTCTATTTCTGCAAGCGGAACTAAAACAAAGGCTCGCTGTTTTATGCCATAGTGCGGTACCGTTAATCGCTCTTCCTCGATGACTTGATTGCCGTATAGTAGCAAATCGAGATCTAATGTACGAGGGCCCCATCGTTCCTCTTTTCTGATTCGCCCGTGGGAATTTTCAATCGTTTGTAATTCATTGAGTAACTCGATGGGTAATAAACTCGTTTCTAATTTGGCAACAGCATTGACAAAGTCGGCTTGATCTTGTGGACCCATAGGAGGGGTACGATATAAACTTGATTGTGCGAGAGAACAGGACTTTTTTAACTTGGAAAGAGCGATAAGTGCGCTGTTGACTTGTGCCTTTGGGTTATTTAAATTGGCGCCTATTCCTATAAAAACCGTTACTTTCATGGGGGTTAGGCCTGATTTTGATTCTTTGATTGCGCTGGATATTTTTTCTTAAAGTTTCGTCGTTTTTTACGTTTTGGATGATCGATTTGGCTGAGCATTTCATTACGGATTTCAGGGCTGGCTTCTTGATAATCAGTCCACCATTTTGCTAGGATCTGTAGGCAGGGATCGCTACCAGCTCTTAAACAGAGAAAATCATACGCGGCTCTAAATCGGGGGTGACCTATCAGGCTATTCACGCTTTTTTTGCGTTGGTTGTTTAGTCGAAACTGCAAAGACCACATTTCTTTAGCAATGGCTGAAAAACGTTTAGGAATGCCGATCGCCTGACGTTGTTTATCCATCACCGTGGAGGCTGCTTTTTGATTGGCTTCATAGGCAGGCATGCCCTTGTTTATTAATATTTGAGTCAAGTCCTGCAGTGGCTTCCATAAGAAAACGGCAAAAAGAAAAGCTGGAGTAACTGGTTGCTGGTTTGCGATCCGTTTATCGGTGCTTTGTAGGGCCGCTTGAATAAAGGCGTTAAATTCTGAACTATCGATATTGCTCGTTTCATCGGTGCCTGTTTGGTGGTTAAGGCTGCTGACTGTTTGTTCAAATAAATAGTTTGCCACATTTCTTTTGCAAAGAGAATTCCAAGTATCCTGGGCATGTCCGGCGAGCAGCATTTTATTGCATTCATCCCACAATCTGGCAGATGACACATGAGTCAATAGCGCCGCTAATTCTTTGATCGGTGCTGCCGTTTTTGCTTCAATAGTTAGGTTTAACTTAGATGACAGTCTGATTGCCCGTAAAATTCTGACCGGATCTTCTCGATAACGAGCATCAGGATCACCAATCAATCGAAGCTTTCGCTCCGCCAGATCTTGCAGCCCGTTGGTATAGTCGATGACGGAAAAATTTTTTACCGTGTAGTACAAGGCATTAACAGTAAAATCGCGCCTGAAAGCATCATCTAACATCGTACCGTAAACATTGTCTCTGACTAACATGCCATGATCACTGGTTCTTGCGTGGTCGTTCTTGCCTTTATGGTTACTGGTCTGACTAATATCCTGCCCCGTCGCTCCTTCATGCCCGGCACGAAAAGTTGCGACCTCTATCACTTCTCGACCAAAAAGAATATGTGCCAGACGAAAACGCCGGCCTATCAATCGGCAGTTGCGGAATAAATCATAGATTTCTTCCGGGGTGGCATCAGTCGCTACGTCAAAATCTTTTGGCTGCAAACCCAACAAAATATCTCTGACCCCACCACCTACCAGATATGCTTGATAGCCAGCATCATTTAATCGATACAAAACCTTTAAAGCGTTACGACTAATTTTATTTCGGGAGACGCAGTGAGCATCCCGATTAAGAATTTGTGCATTATCGGTGTAATTATTTCCACTGTTTCCATTAACAGTTTGTTTTTTATTTTTTGATTGCTGTTTTTTCGATTTACTTGAAAACAATCGTTTGAAAATTCCAGTCATATAGTTACTATTTTTATAGTTCGCACAAGTAACGTGCAATATTTCTTATGCCGCGACCCGTTGCGCCTGCTGAAAAAAGGCTGCCAGAAGAGTCTCGAAAACAGGCAGACAGATCAAAATGTACCCATTTCTTATTTTCATAATCAACAAAGCGGGATAAAAACCCAGCAGCATTGCTGGCACCACCGGCACCGCCGCCTGGTTGAGGCTTGCTATTAGCGGTTGCGGCATATTCAGAAGGACAGTTATTTTGATGGAAAGGCTCAAGAGGCAATCGCCACAAAGGATCGTGTTCTTGTATTGCAATTTGTTGAAAACGTTCGACTAACTCATCATTCATGCAAAATATCGCATTATAATGGTCACCTAATGCGACGCAGGCTGCGCCAGTTAGAGTGGCAGCGTTAATAATAACGGGTGCTTCACTTTCATCCGCTAAAATTAAACCATCGGCTAATACCAGACGACCTTCTGCATCGGTATTGACAACTTCGACACTGACGCCATTTTTGTATTTCAATATATCGGCTAATTTGTAGGCGTGACCACTCACCAAGTTTTCCGCACAACAAAGGTAAAGTTTTACTCGTTTGTTCAGACCATTTATTATCGCGAGTGCTAATGCACCTGTGACGGTGGCGGCCCCTCCCATATCGCTTTTCATATGCAACATACCGATTGTGGATTTTAAGCTATAGCCGCCACTATCAAAAGTGATACCTTTACCCACCAATGCTACTGCCGGAGGATGATCAAAACAGCCTTCCGGACAATAATCAATTTCCAGTAATGCCGGTTCACGAACACTGCCTCGGCCTACGTTATAAATACCCACTAATCCTGCTTTTTCAAGATCGTTTCCGCTGATAATTTTGTAGCTAACATGGCTCTCATCTAACTGACTAATAAACTCACCAGCTTGAGTGGCTAATTGTATTGGCGAAAGCTCTTCAGGTGTGCTGTTGATTATTTTTTTAGCCCAGCTAAAGGCTTTGATCTGGTTATCCAATTGCTTTTTTTGTTGCTCGGCTAAAGGGGCAAATTCGATGATCGGCATCTTTTGCGGCGAACCAATACCTTGCCAGAAATGCCACTGTGCCTCGAGATCCCAATGGCCGCATAATTTAAATGCGGGGGCTTTGTTAGAGACCAGTTTTCGCGCTGCTTTTTGTACTTTTAACCGCTCGAATAGGCAATTTTCTTTGCTGGAAAGGTGGATTACCGCACCTTCGCTGGTATAACTCAGTAGATTATCTTCACCCCACTTTTTTGCGCAAGGTTGATAGCTAAGTTTGACGGTTAAAGCTTGATTCATTTATGTTTCCTAGATTTAATAATAAGTTCTAAGTTCTAAGTTCTAAGTTCTAAGTTCTAAGTTCTAAGTTCTAAGTT
>CAYVSL010000031.1:0-26918 GCA_964454125.1 uncultured Kangiella sp. | reverse complement strand
TAAGTTCTAAGTTCTAAGTTCTAAGTTCTAAGTTCTAAGTTCTAAGTTCTAAGTTTATTGCCTGAAAGGTTAATTCGGAAGATACTCATTCCTAGCACCTAGCATTTTACTTTCACAACAGATGCCCCATTTTTCCATGTTTTGTGGATAAATAATGTTCATTGTGAGGGTTTTTACCAAATTTCATGGGTACTCTTTCAACAACATCAATCTTTGCTGCTTTTAAAGCTTCCATTTTTATCGGGTTGTTGGTCATCAATCGGATTTGACTAATACCGAGAGCTGTTAACAGCTCTGCCGCTACGTCAAAATTCCTCTGATCGGCTTTGAAGCCAAGATTTATGTTGGCTTCAACAGTATCTTGCCCTTGATCTTGCAGTGCATAAGCTCTAATTTTATTAACTAGGCCAATACCTCGTCCTTCTTGGCGAAGATAGACTACCATGCCTCGACCTTGGCGGGCGATTTTTTCTAAGGCAGCGTCCAGTTGTGGTCCGCAATCACAGCGCAAGCTAGCAAATGCATCACCCGTTAAACATTCGGAGTGAACCCTTACTAATAAAGGTTCACTGAGTGATAAATCACCCATACTCAGAGCGACATGTTCTTTATTATCTGATGTTTTTTCGAGCGCATGTAAAGTGAAATTCCCCCATTTAGTGGGTAATTTTGCTTGAACTGTTTTAATTTCGGTCGTTTTGGCTTGCTTCATACAAGGATTGGCTCATCCCAAACGGGAATATCTGTCCCATATTTCTTACTTGAATAAAGAAATACGAGGATAAATGACGTAATATCCTTTATTTTACACTTTATGAATATTAATAGGTAGAGGTTAGCGCAACTCATGTGTCGTTAATGACATGTCCATCGATAACCTTGGTACAATCTGGAGAAAGAGCGATCTGCGGTGTCTTGTTTTCAGTTAGATATCGAAGTATGTGGAATAATGCAGATGTAGAATAGTTAGAATTTTTTTGTGATGCAAGTTACAATGGACGTAGACTAAATCTCTTACGATCTGCTTTTTTGAAAAATACTCAATTCAAATTAGTTAAGCCCAACCTGATTGTCATCGGAATGATCTTTCTGCTTTCTGGTTGTGTTTCATTATTTCCTGAAAATACCCACAAAAAATCTTTCGACATGAGATCCTTCAATTCTCCAGACACGTTGTTTGCGGCTGAAATCTTACGAGTTGATATTGATCAATTGGTTTCTTTGCTGGAAGAGATCCACCCCGAACCTTATGCACTGATTTCAAAACGGGATTTTCTGCTAAAAGCTCAAAGGATCAAACAATCGATCCATTACCCATTGTCAAAAAATGAATTTTATCTTCGAGTGGCTCCATTGGTTGCTGAGTTAGGTGATGTTCATACTCGGTTAGCTTTTCCCAAATACCTGCAAAATAAAACCGACAAAAACAAGTATTCTCAAAATAAGAATGCCTCTATCTTAAACCTCCAAAACATGCTTTTTCCATTGGCTGTTTTATATGAAAACAAGGGTTTATATGTGGCGGCTGATTTATCCCTTACTCCCCAGATACCCACGGGCGCAATTATTAAAGAGATCAATAACGCACCAGTCGATTTTTTATTGCAAGTTATGAAACGACTAACGGCTAAAGAAACCGCCGCCGGTCAGCGGCGCAGAATTCAAGTTGATTTTCCTTGGTTGCTTACCGTTATGGGATATGCCAAACCTGATTATAACATTACCTATCGTTGGCAAGGTCAAAATATAACAGTCAATATAAAAGGCATTGAACCACCACCGGGGAATATAGAACAATTAGAGAGTGAAAAGAGCGATAATTTTAAACGGGATAAAAATATTGAGCCTGATGAAAGCCCACTGATCAGTCAATCAAAGTCTTCGACTTCTTTTTATGGTTTTAGCAAATTGACTGCGCAAACGGCACTCTTGTGGTTTAATGATTTTAATGAAGAACCCCAGGTTTTTGAAACATTTCTTGATAACCAATTTGAACAATTAGCTGCACAGGGTTTAACTAATTTAATAATTGACGTTCGCTACAATGACGGCGGTTTGTCGCAAAATATCAAAAATCTTTTAAGTCATATTACAGCAAAACCGATTTATTGGGCGAAATCTGGTGAAATTAATATTAGCGCACCACTTAAAAAATTACATCAAGAAAAAACTAGGCAGCGACGAATAAATAAATATGCTTGGGGTCTGCAATGGCTGCCTTTGGAGTGGATTGATTCTTTGCAATACGAAATATCTTGGAGTGATTCGGGTGAAATAATAAAGGTTGATTTTGAAGCCGTGCAGTCGGCAGGCCCAATCAGGCCGATCAATGTTGTGGTTTTGACCAATGGCTTTTGTTATTCAGCATGTAGCTCATTTGTCGCTTCAGTCAATCGTTATCAGTTGGCAGATACCATTGGTGAAATCACTGGCAGTATTGCCCGGGTGCAATACGGGTACCCGCTAACGATCCCATTGGCTCACAGTCAGCTAAAGTTTACTTTGCCGACTATCAAATTATTGCTCGATCCTGATATCCATGAGCGGAGTGCTATTATGCAGGAAAGTAATAGCTTTATTGCACCGGACAAGGTTTATGTGCGAACTCAGCAACAGATCATTAATCGTCAAGATGCCGTTCTCAACGCCGCTTTAAGACAGTTGCAATCAAGCAATTAATCCTCCATTTTTCTCCTGTAACAGGGCATTTAGTGACTTATAGCATCAGAGCCCTCTATTTAGGCTATTTTTGGCTTTTTTATAAGTTTAGGTCTAAAATTAGAATGAGTGAAATTATGAATATCCGGGAGCAAGAAAATGGCTAAGTGGGTGACAGAAGAATTGGAGAATCTACTCCATCAAATCAATGAAGTGCCCTATACGGATAACCGAGAAGGCCAACAACTCACCATTTTAATGAATGGCTTTGCGCAATTAAACAATAAAACCATGGGCAGAGCGGCCATTAAAATTCGTAAAGAATTTAGAGGCTGGAGTTTAGATAATGAGGATGCCGAGTCTGTAGCTGCTAAAAAACCAGCGAAAAAGAAAAACGATGATGCTGCGGATGAATTAACTCGCTTGAGGCCGATTAGATAGTCTTTTCATACCGATCAATTTTTCACATGGCAACACCAAACTAATGTTGGGTTTTATGACCGATCCTTGTCATGTCGATAACTTGCTCTTAGGCCCCGATAATTCGGTCAATCGAATTGCAAACTGTGCGGCTTTGGGTATTCCCAGCGACTTTATTTCTCAGGCGTCTTTTGGTACTCGACGTACAACCACTTCTGGAAACGTAGGTTTGCTTCCTGAGGTGTCTGATAGCTTTACTGCAGGAATCGTTTACACGCCGATCGATGATTTAAACATTGCAATTGATTACTGGGATATAGAAATCGAAGACGCAATCACTCGTTTCAATGCCACCGATATTTTAGAAAACATTGTTGATGCTCCGATCGTTGATGAAAATTTCTTAAGTTTGGTTGAACGAGATGCCACTCATCAAATCACCAATATTTTTCTTAGAGAAATAAATGCGGCAAAGTTCTCTGCAAATGGTACAGATTTGGACGTCAACTATAGTATGGACCTCGATGCGTCTTTATTAAGATTTAGTTTTAAAGGAACCTATTTGGATGAAAGACTAACACAACAAAATGAAAACTTTCCAGATGATGTTAACAGTCAAGCGGGTGAAGTAGGTTTTCCACATTTCAGGGCGTTGTTTAGTACAATCTATAATATTAATGACCTTCGAATAGGTTGGACTGTTAATTACATTGGCGAGAGCACTTTTGATAAAGAGAGAAAAGATGAATATTTTCCTGATTGGTTTAATAACAAAGTCAAAGCGGTTACTTACCATAATCTAAATTTGTCTTATGACTTAAACGAACAGTATCAAGTTTCTTTTGGGGTCAATAACCTGACTGATGAAGAGCCTGAAATACTACCCGGATTAACTTCTGGAGGATTGCTCTATGATGCAATAGGTAGAAGATATTATCTTGGATTTAGAGCGACTTTATAATCTTGGAATAATCAGCTGAAGTCGTAGAAAGAATGCTAGATCAGAGTGTGCATAGTTAGGCGCGCTGTGAGCTGGCGCTATTTTTCGTGCTTCAACTGATTTTTTAGGATAATGACTCAAGTTAAAATTCTGTTTAATAATAAGTGGCTTTAAAAAATAACTTCCGTATAGTTTTCACAAACAAAACAACACTCAGGACATGCGATGAAAAAATATGCCTTGTTGATTAGTCTACTCTTAATTTTAGTTATCCCTCACCAAGTTAAAGCGAGCGAACAGCCAATAGCCATTGCCATTCATGCTGGTGCGGGGACCATAAAGAAAAGTAATTTCAATCCAGAAAAAGAGAAAGCCTATCGCGCAAAATTAAAACAAGCCGTTGAGGCGGGTTACCAAATTTTGAACCAAGGTGGGGAAAGTTTAGATGCGGTAACCGCAGCCATTAATATACTGGAGGATTCGCCGTTTTTTAATGCTGCCAAGGGTGCTGTTTACACTCATGATGAAGAGCATGAACTTGATGCATCAATAATGGATGGGAGAAACAGACAAGCGGGTGCTGTTTCAGGGGTAAAGTATATTGAAAATCCTATTGAATTAGCACGTTTAGTTATGGATAAATCAGCGCATGTAATGTTGAGCGGCTCTGGGGCAGAAGAGTTTGCCGTTTCACAGGGAATTAAACTGGTTGATAATAGTATTTTTGATACTCCGCATCGCTATCAGTCACTAAAAAAGGCAAAAGCGAAAGTTAAACAAGCTCAATTGCAAAATAAGGATTATCAGACGGCGGTAGACAGCTTACCTGTGGAATATAAGATCGGTACAGTTGGTGCAGTAGCATTAGACAAGTTTGGCAACCTTGCTGCAGGCACCTCAACGGGTGGTATGACCAATAAACGATTTGGTCGAATAGGCGATTCTCCGGTAATCGGAGCTGGTACTTTCGCTGAAAACGAATCTTGTGCAGTATCTGCAACAGGTCACGGAGAATACTTTATTCGTTTTAATGTTGCGGCAGATATTTGTGCTCGCGTAAAATATCAGGCAAAAACCATACAAGAAGCGGGAGAAGAAGTCATTCATGATGTACTTTTACCCGTAGGTGGCACAGGTGGTGTAATTATCATTGATGCCAAAGGGAATATGAGTTTACCTTTTAATACTAAAGGTATGTACCGTGCTACCAAATCATCCATGAGTAAGACATACGTCGGAATATTTAAACAGGACTGATTTTTCTAGGATCATATATTGCACCTGAAATGACCCAGAAACCGAAAAAACACTACTAGATTGAGTAGCAGTATTCAATAAATAACTAAGAAAACAATTAGCCTTTGAAATTAAGGGGTTAATTGTTTTGATGGTTCTAAAAACAAGAAAAAAATCACCCAAAAATAGAGAAAGTCACTCTTCAAAATGGCGGTAAGCGCCTCTCTGGTGCTATAATCCGCGCCCGATTTCTATTTTTATATTCAAAAGTTCCGACATATCCATGAGTAAAAAACTATACATTAAAACTTGGGGTTGCCAGATGAACGACTATGATTCATCTCGAATGGCAGATCTATTAAACAAAACCCATGAATATCAAATTACCAAGGATCCTAAAGAGGCCGATCTGCTGGTATTGAACACTTGCTCAATTCGTGAAAAGGCCCAAGAAAAGGTATTTTCTAAATTGGGTGAATGGAAAAACTTTAAGAATGATAAGCCCGATCTGATGATTGCGGTGGGTGGTTGTGTAGCCAGCCAGGAAGGTAAAGCGATCCGCAGCCGTGCCCCTTATGTGGACATGATCTTTGGACCGCAGACCTTGCATCGTTTACCCAATATGATCAATGCGGTGAGCGAAGATCATAAACCAGTGATTGATACTTCATTTCCCGAAATCGAAAAATTTGATGTGTTGCCTGCGCAGAAAGTAGAAGGGGTGAGTGCGTTTGTATCGATCATGGAAGGTTGCAGTAAATACTGTACTTTTTGTGTGGTGCCTTATACCCGTGGTGAAGAAGTCAGTCGGCCCTTCGATGATGTTATTGCCGAAGTGGTTGAAGTCGCCCAGCAAGGTGTGCGAGAGGTCAATTTACTGGGACAAAATGTTAACGCTTATCGCGGTAAAACCTTTGATGGTGGCGAGTCGGATTTAGCGGATTTGATAGAACTGATTGCGGCGATTGATGGAATTGATCGAATTCGATTCACTACTTCTCATCCGGTTGAATTTTCACAAAGTCTAATAGATGTTTACGGCAAAGTGCCTGAGTTGGTAAGTCATTTACACTTGCCAGTTCAAAGTGGTTCGGATCGCATTTTGTCGGCAATGAAACGTGGACATATGATCCTTGAATACAAATCGAAAATTAAAAAACTTAAAAAAATACGTCCTGATCTGAGTATGTCATCTGATTTTATTATCGGTTTTCCCGGTGAAACCGATCAAGACTTTGAAGATACGATGAATCTAATTGCTGAAATTGATTTTGATATGAGTTTTAGTTTTATTTATAGCGCAAGGCCCGGCACTCCCGCAGCGGAAATTAGTGATGAAACCCCACTGGAAATCAAAAAGAAACGTTTGTCTTTGTTACAACAAAGACTCAATCAACAAGCGCAGGCACATGCTAGAAGAATGGTTGGGACAGTACAGAATATATTGGTAGAAGGTCCATCCAAAAAAGACCCGATGCAGCTTAGAGGGCGTACTGAGAATAATCGTGTGGTCAATTTTGACGGGCAACCCAATATGATTGGCCAGTTTGTCAAAGTGACGATCACTGAAGCTCTACCTAACTCAATGCGGGCTGAATTAGCTCAAAAAATGGAAGTGGCTGAATGAGTAATTCGAGTTTAGAGTTTGTCCTTGATCCTTTCAATAATCAGAAACTGGCTAATTTGTCTGGTCATATCGATGAAAATTTTCGTCTGATCGAAAAACGTATGGGAGTGGAAATATCCAACCGCGCCAATGTATTCAAAGTCACTGGCGAGCAAGATGCGATTGAAATTGTTGAAGAAATGTTGGTAGATCTTTATGAGGAAATTGGTGAAGATCAACCACTGAGTATTGAAAATTTACACGTAGTTATTCAAACGGGTTGCCAAGCATTAACGGACAGCAACCGAAAGAAGAAAAACAAACATCTGGTTATTTCAACTAAACGTGGACAGATCAGACCGAGAGGATTAAATCAGCAGAAATACGTTCAAAATATTTTATCCAGTGATATTACTTTCGGCGTAGGTCCCGCTGGTACGGGCAAGACTTATCTGGCGGTTGCTTGTGCGGTTGATGCTTTAGAACGACAGGAAGTCAGGCGAATTATTCTAACTAGACCAGCGGTTGAAGCGGGCGAAAAGCTTGGATTTTTGCCAGGCGACCTTAACCAAAAAGTTGACCCCTATTTAAGACCCTTGTATGACGCTCTTTATGAAATGTTAGGTTTTGAAAAGGTGGCAAAACTGGTTGAAAATAACGTGATTGAAGTCGCGCCTCTTGCTTATATGCGTGGTCGAACTCTAAATGAATCTTTTATTATTGTCGATGAAAGTCAAAACACCACCAAAGAACAAATGAAAATGTTTTTAACTCGAATAGGTTTTAATTCAAGAGCAGTGATCACCGGCGATATTACTCAAATTGATTTGCCCAGCGGTAAAATGTCTGGACTGCGTCAGGCGATAGACATTTTGGATGATGTAAAAGGTATTCGTTTTAGTTTTTTCCAAGCGGGCGATGTGGTCAGACATCCAGTGGTTCAACGGATCGTTGAAGCTTATGAAGAAAAAGTATCGTGCAATTAGAACTTGATATACAAAATACCGTCGATTCCAGTAAACTTCCGGTTTCTGAAAACATGCAGAACTGGGTTGCTGCATTACTTAAAACGATCGATGCCAAATTTGAACGGCCTGAAATTACCATTCGAATAGTCTCCACCGAAGAAAGCCGACAACTTAATTTAGATTATCGAGGTAAAGATAAGCCAACGAATGTATTGTCATTTCCATTTGAAGCTCCAGAAATGATCCCAGCAGAAGAGCTTGGTGAATTCCTTGGTGATTTGGTGATTTGTGAAGAGGTGCTTGAGGGTGAAGCTAAGCAGCAAAATAAATCCATTCAAAGTCATTGGGCGCACTTGATCATTCATGGTGTATTGCATTTATTGGGCTATGATCATATCAAAGAGCAACAGGCTGAAGAGATGGAATTATTAGAGTTAGTTGTCATGAAAGAGTTAGGGTTTGAGGATCCTTATTAATCATGCCAATTTATTTGGCGGGAGTTGCATTTTTCAGTTGAACAAATGATCAATGAACGGAGTATTATTGTTAAATGCTAACTTTATGATACGCCTCTGCTGATCAAATATTCGGAATAAGCCTTGTCAGTTTTCTTAATATGGTTGGTTAACCAACTCTTTAAGAATTGCATGATTTCCAAACCTACCGATCCGGATAACTCTGTTTCAAATCGTTCTTTTAGTGCGGATATCTGATCTATTAGATCACTATGTTGGCGTTTGTGCCTTGCGGTGTCGGGGTAATCATGTTGTTCAAAGAGTTTTTCCTCATAGGAGAAATGATGACGGGTATAATCAGCGAGCCTTAATAAAATATTACCGATCATTTCATTCGCTTCACCTTTAGCCATAGCCGTATTGAGATCGTTAATTAAGCCAATTAATATCTGGTGTTGCTGATCAATGCTGTCAATGCCAACACTGAGTTCTTCTGACCATTCAATGACAGACATTGCTCGTTCCTTAGCTTTATCCTAAATTAATTACTCGTGCCCACAGCGCTTCACGGAGCACGCTAAACCACGAGAAATAACGCCATCCCACAACGTGCCTGACGATGCAAAAAATGGACTCATCACCAGCAAGGTGACAGCACCATTTTTAGCTACATCATACGCATTCCAATCTAGCATTTTTTTCACGACTTCAATCAACTGCTCTACGTTTAACATAGTTTAATTGCTTGGAATAGAGAATGATATGGATCAACATATCTCAATAAATAAAATAAGAACGCATTATTCTAGGATTATATTACAATATGAAATGATTGAAATAGCTGTCGTTTATGAACGATTTAGACTTTCGACACGTCTGGTCGATTAATTCAAAATTATTGATGCAGGTCAAATTTACCTAAATATTGAATGATATGCTGTTTACAACGAAATTATTCATCATTGAGTGAGGTATGCAGTGACCGAATTAAAACAGATTAAAGAGCAGCTTATGCAGCGACTACACGAATTGGAATCGCGGGTGACTGCGATAAATGATGATGTTAGCCATAAAAAACAGCCGCTCTCGGCCGACTGGGCAGAACAAGCGGTGGAACGTGAGAATGAGGAAGTACTAGAGGCTTTGGGGAATGCATCTTTAGATGAGATTCAAAAAATCAAACGTGCTTTGCAAAGGATTGAACGTGGTATTTATTTTGAGTGTGATGAATGTGGTGATGATATTAACCTTGAGAGACTTAAACTTCTCGGCGCGACGGACCGTTGTACAAGATGCGCAGAAAAACTAGAAGCGTTATAAACCTAGAAAAATTAGTTGAATCGCAAGAAATAGCGCCACCCTGCAACGCGCCTGACTATGCGAAAAAGGGGCTTATCACCGATAAGGTGACCATGCTTTAACTGATTATTCTAGGATAAATCGAAACTAATCATAGATTAACCAATGGGAGATCTGCATGCCGATAGAAAAACATGATTTAATTCATGAGTTGCCTGAATTTAAAGATAAAATACATCGTTTGAAAATGAGCAATAATCACTTTCTAAAAATGTTTAATCAGTATCATGAAATTGATCATGAAGTTCACCGGATCGAAACGGGTGTGGAAAATTCAGCGGATGAATATCTCGATAGATGCAAAAAACAGAGACTTAATTTGAAGGACAAACTATTGGTTATGCTGAGAAGCTAGCGCTACTTTTTGCGAAGAATTGTTAGCTGCCAATCGACGCTGATACTGGCGTTGGCAAAACATACCAATAAATTGAAAAAAAATGAAATCCTGCTCCCCCCAATACAAATAAATGCCAAATCGCGTGGTTAAAAATGAGCTTTTTCCATGCATAAAAAATGGCACCGACGGTATAGCAAATTCCACCTGCGGCTAGTAATGTTAAACCTTCTGAGGATACGTTTTGCGACATTTCTTTACCGGCAATGACAATAAACCAACCCATCGCCAAGTAGGATGCCAGACTAGTTTTTGGGTATCGATGACCAAGAAATAATTTGAATAATACCCCTAGCAGGGCGATTGTCCATATTGCAGTCAAATACAAACTGCCGCCATTATTTTCAAGACTAATAAGCATAAATGGTGTGTAGGTGCCGGCAATTAATAAGTAAATGGCGCAATGGTCCAGAGTTTTCATGAGTGCTCTGGTGGATTGATTGGTGACTGAATGGTAAATTGTGGATGTCGTAAAAAGCAGAATAATACTCGAGCCGTAAATAATGGCACTAGCAAGTCGAGAGGTTTCGCTCCCGGCAATTAGCAACATTGAGATCAGGCCAATGACGCCAAAAATAACTCCAATCCCATGACTAGTCGAGTTAGCAAACTCTTCAGCTTTACTGTAAACATTGATTAGTGTGGGTTGAGGGCGCGCGATTGGTTGTTTTGGCCTACTGGTTGGAATTTCAATTTTCACGTGATTACAACTCAAACATAGTGATAGGGTTCAGGTTGAACATTACAGTAAAAAATCTTTCACATACACCTTTTTTTGTACAAAAACTAGACAAGTATCTCAAATCAAGATATTATGCTGGTAGGTTTTGACAAAGGCAAACTTACACGAAAGTGTCAGTGCGTAAAGCTACCGGTCTAAGGATCAAGTGATCTATGACAGCGGGGTTACCGAGACTGATCGTATTTCTCTGTTTCCCTTCCTATGCTCATTTTGTTAGTCCAAAAACTCAAAGATTAAATTGATACGGGGTATCTTTTTAATTCTCCTTTAAATCAACAGCTTAGTGTTATTAATTGTTTTTTATAAGCTCATTAATGGCCCTGTCGTTTGTTATTGAATTTTAGGTTTACGTTGCATGGCTCAATATCTAATTACAAAAAAAATTAAAACGACCGAACTCTGTATCGGTATGTATGTGACTTCGTTGGACGTTCCTTGGAG
Source organism: uncultured Kangiella sp. (assembly GCA_964454125.1). GTDB lineage: Bacteria > Pseudomonadota > Gammaproteobacteria > Enterobacterales > Kangiellaceae. The sequence goes on along the minus strand of CAYVSL010000031.1, from coordinate 15,699 downwards.
TGCTACGGAGTTTCCTCTTAGAGGCGTTTTGATAAAATCGTCATTAGATATTGCAAAAATTGCCCGTTATGGTAATCACGTGACCATTGACCAAAATAAAAGTCATTCAAGTGAAGCGGTCAAAAAATTAACGTTAACTAAAAGTATGACAACTACTAGAGCAAACCCCAAAAATATTTGGCGCAAGCTTTGTACCGAAAATTACATGCTTGAAATAACCATCGCGAAGCAGCTTAAGTCGGCAGAAAATCTTCTTGTTCGTGTCCATGATGTTTTTGAAGAACTTAAGAAAGATCTTTTCAGTGTCGAACAACATTCTGTCGAAAACATCAAAATTGTCAGCTATGGTATTGTGTCTTCACTATTAGAAAACCCTGATGCATTGTTGTGGTTAACTAGGGTGAAAATTCAGCAGAGAAGAATCTATGATCACACTGTCCGATGTGCGATTTGGGCAACGCTGATGGGACGATCAATGGGTTTAAAACAAAGCTCGCTTAATACTATGATTGAAGCCATTTTGTTATCAGGGATCGGTAAAGCTTATTTATCTCGCTCCACTTGGAAAAACCACCATCCCGCTGAAATGAAGCCCGAGTTTGCCATTGCTGTTAATACGACTCTTGAAAAATTAACCCATTGCCATGTCGAACAAAGTGTTCTAACGATTATTGCTAATATGAATGAGCGATATGATGGTAGTGGTTATCCGGGTCGAAATTTGCGGGACCGGACTCCTTATCTCGCACAAATCGCCGGGCTGGTTGAAACATTTGATTTACTTTTAAATCCGATGCTTTGCAGAAAAAGAAGGGCTTTTGGACAGGCATTATCCAAACTTTATTGCTTTAGAGATAGTTTGTTTAATGCCGTGTTAATAGAAGAATTCATTATTGCCACTGGTCTATATCCCGCTGGAACTATTGTTATGTTATCTAATGGTTGTCGTGGCGTTGTGATTGAACAAACCAAAGATCGCCGTATAAGGGCAACGGTAGCCATCACTCATGACGTACGGGATTATCGGCTACCGCGATACGAAATTGCCCAACTAGGGCATGGTAAATATCAAGATATAACGATTAAACAAGAGGCCAACTTACATCAGATAAGTGAAGATGATATGAAAAAAATTAATGGTTTGGTGAGTCAATATCAGCAAGGTGTCATGACTAATCTTTTCACCTCAACCAAAAATTTATTTTCAAGTAGTAACTTCAACTAATTATTCTAGGATGATATAAGCTAATGCCGTGGTCAGGATCTAATCTGGCCGTTACCCGTCACAATAAATTTCTCTGTGGTTAAGGATTCTAACCCCATCGGACCATAGGCATGAAGTTTAGTGGTGGCAATACCAATTTCAGCGCCTAAACCTAATTGTCCCCCATCGGAAAAACGTGAGGATGCGTTGGCCATCACCACAGACGCATCAACGCTACGTTGAAATAAATCTGCTGTTTGCTGATTTTGAGTACAAATAACTTCAGTATGCCGACTGCCAAATTCATCGATATGGGTGAGTGCCTGTTCAAAATCATTGATTACTCTTACTGCCAATTCCAAGCATAGATATTCCTCACCAAATTCATGATCTTGCAGCTTGGTCGCATTTTTAAAATATGGTATTGAGTTTTTGCAGGCATTGATATTGACGTTTTTTTCGCTCGCCATTTGTGCGATCCTTGGCAAGAAGTCACTGGCAACCTTTTTGTGGACCAGTACACATTCAAGGGCGTTACAGACACCGGAACGCTGTGTTTTTCCGTTTCGCAAAAGTTGATCAGCCATATCCAGATCAGCCTCACCATCGACATATAAATGACAGACCCCTTTAAAATGTTGAATAACCGGGATCTTGCTGTTATCAGAGACAAATCGAATTAACCCTTCACCGCCTCTCGGGATCACTAGATCGATAAAATCAACCTGTTGGATCAAATCCATCATTAGAGCGCGATCGGAATCGGGGATTACGGTGATTGCGGCTTTGGGGAGTCCTTTAGATTTTAGTGCATCTTGTAAAATTTGGGCAATCACCAAACTGGTTTCCAGCGCTTCTTTACCGCCACGCAAAATCACCGCGTTGCCCGATTTAATGCACAGTGCGGACGCATCAGCCGTCACATTGGGACGGGCTTCATAAATCATGCAAATAACGCCCAGTGGCACTCGCACTTTTTTAACCTCAATACCGCTTGGTGCAATACCTATTTTTCGGCTCAAACCAACCGGGTCTTCTAATTTAACAATTTCACGAATGCCATTGACCATATCGTTCATTCGCTCGTCGTTTAGAATTAAACGATCGAGCATTGATCCATCGAGTCCATCAGTTCTTGCTCGCTTCACCTCTTCGGTGTTAACCCTCAATATTTGATCTCTGTGCAATGCTAGGGCATCAGCCATTTTGTTGAGTGCGTTATTTTTCTCATCCGAGCTAAGCAAGGATAATTTTTTTGCGGCATGTGCCGCTTGTTTGGCCAATAAAGTAATATCGGTCATTTTATCTCCATTTGTTCAACGGGCTCTTCTATATTTAATTTTGTCATCTATTCTTGTAAGGCATCGTTACTGCCGTCTGTGAGTCTAGCATTGTTAGCTTTGTCCATCATTACATTGAGCATGATAGGCTATAGCGTTATGCTATAAGGGATTGATATTACCTCATTCGTTTCAACGGACTGATAGATTGTTCCAAGCAGATTCAAGTAATAGTCTATACTTAGTGACATCGTTTAAAAACAAGTGATTCTGCTGTATAACTACACCTTTATATGTCTAAAAACACTCAATCCAATTCAAAACATTATACTAACGCTGCTCTTTTTAGAGCGAAGCGTTTGATACAAATCTTTTATGCCGCCGAAATCGCATTTTCAGTCGGTATTGTCGTACAGTTACTGGAGGGATCATTCATTTCAGCGACCATTTTATTGGTTTCTGGTATGATCATTTATCCAGTGAAAGCTTTGGCGAAAAATGGAAAAGTCACTCAAGGCGGCACTTTGTTACTAGTCATTATTACCTTGATGGTGTCACTGCTGATATTGCGTTACGAAGGGGTAAAAGATGTGGCACTTTTGACTTATCCAGGTATTCTTATTTTTTCCGTGATGATTGGTGGAGGGAAACTGTTTAGAGTTTTGTTAACATTAATGGTCGCGGTTATTCTCATTGTGGTGGTCAATAATATTTCAGGGTTTTATGTCAATTCCAGTAACGTCAATATTGGATATGATGCGGCGTTAATATTGTTAATTTTACTGACCACCGCTTATAGTATCTGGCTTTGGTCTAACGATTTACAGTTGTTGTTCAAAAAGCTGGAGATAGAAAACACCAAATCGAAACAATCTCAGAAACAGATTGAATATATTGCCCAGCATGATGCCTTGACTAATCTGCCAAATCGCCTTCTTTCCAAACTGCGTTTTGAACAAGACTGGTTGGGAGCTATTAGAAGCAGAACCTCGATAGCACTTTTGTATATCGACTTAGACAATTTTAAAGAGATCAATGATACTCTAGGCCATAGTGCGGGGGATGAATTCCTAAAAGTGATTTCAGCTCGTTTAAAAAGAGTGGTTAGAGAAGTTGACACCGTCAGTCGCCAGGGAGGAGATGAATTTCTAATTATTGTGAAAGATATTAAAGACAATCGAGATATTATTGCGATTGCAGAAAAAACGATTGCTTCAGTGGTCAGACCCGTTTCACTCAGTAACACTCTATTCGAATGTTCAGGATCCGTTGGTATTTCAATTTACCCTGATGATGGACGTGACTATGAAACACTATTAAAAAAAGCCGATCTAGCAATGTTTCACGCAAAGGATAAAGGTAAAAATAATTTTCAATTTTATGATAAAAAATTGAAAAAGAATTTGTTAAAACATTTGGAATTAGTGTCAGAGCTAAAAGTCGCGCTTTGCCAAAAGCAATTTGAACTATACTATCAGGCAAAAATTTGTTTACGCTCCAATAGCATTATTGGTGCTGAGGCGCTTTTAAGATGGAATCACCCTGAAAGGGGATTGATACCACCCAATGATTTTATACCTGCGGCGGAAAAATCTGGTCTAATCATTGATATTGGTCGATGGGTCATTTCAAAGGCTTGCCGTCAATGTAAACAATGGCAGGAAAAAGGTTTTGAGAACACTACGGTTGCAGTAAACGTGTCTCCAATACAATTTGCCCAAGATGACATTGCATTACTGGTATCGAAGATATTGGAGAAAACCAAGCTAAAAGGAAATCAGCTGGAGTTGGAAATTACAGAATCTTTACTGCTTAACGAATCGGAAGCGCTGAATAAAACTTTTAACAACATAAAACAACTGGGAGTAAAAACCTCGATAGATGATTTTGGTACAGGTTACTCTAATCTCAAATATTTAAAACATTTTGATACCTCCTTTATCAAAATAGATCAATCTTTTATTCGAAATATGCTCGACAGTAATGAAGATCAGGCAATTGTTTCTGCGATTACTCAAATGGCACATAGTCTCAATATTGAAGTGATTGCTGAGGGAGTTGAGACCAAGCAGGCAATGAATAAATTAATAGACTTAGGATGTGATTTTGCTCAAGGCTATTATTGGGCCAAACCACTTCCGGTTGAAAAATTTTATAAACTTCTTATTGATTACCGCGATCAGTGAGAGTTGAGGTTAGCTAAGCATATTTAATGCTCGACAAAGGGCAAAAATGGAAATAGCCCATTTACTACAGGTATTTGTGTTTAATTACCTTTCCTCAGGTGATAATCTTTTGCTAAACTGAGCCTGTTAATAGCAACTAGAGCACAAAACAGTCCATGAGCGACGACAAACCTCCCTCGTTAAGCCTTAATAAAGGCCTAATCGAAAAGAAAAGCTGGTTCGAAAAATTGACCCACCTCTTTCAAGATACCCCGCAAGATCGAGATGATCTGATAGAAGTCTTAAAGAGTGCGGAAGAGAATACTCTGATAAATCCCGAATTGCTTTCGATGATGGTAGGTGTCATGCACATCTCTGAGTTGCAGGTACGGGATATCATGATCGCCAGACCACAAATGGTGGTAGTCAATGACGAAATGGGTATTGAGGAAATGCTAGCCAGTATTGTCGAATCTGGTCATTCTCGGTTTCCAGTCATTGGGGACAACCGGGATGATATTGAGGGGATATTACTTGCTAAAGACCTACTGCATTTTACCGCTAAAAATACCCTAGGTAAAAAAACCAAATTTAAAATCAAAGATTTCTTACGCCCGGCGGTTATTATTCCCGAAAGCAAACGTTTGGATACATTACTCAAAGAATTTCGAACCAATCGTAATCATATGGCCATGGTCGTCGATGAGTATGGAAGTGTCGCCGGATTGGTTACTATCGAAGATGTTTTGGAGCAAATTGTTGGAGAGATTGAAGATGAGTTTGATATTGATGGTGATGAAGAGACCATTCAGGCAATGTCCGCAACCGAATTCGTGGTTAAAGGGCAAACTGAAATAGAAGAATTCAACGAATATTTTTCATCCAATATCGATGAAGAAGAATTTGATACGATCGGTGGAATATTGATGCAGGCATTTGGTCATGTTCCAGTCAAAGATGAAAACATCGAGATCGATGCTTTTAGATTTGAAATTATTAATGCCGATACTCGTCGAGTTAAACGGGTAAGGGTTTTTAAGATCTAACTAAAAAACAAAGCTAACCAATAAACATAAGCACATTCATCGCGGAGGCACAGAGTTTCTCAGATTCATGTTTTAGGGTTTCAGAGAGATCCAGTTCAATGGCTTTGACCTCCTTTTTAAAAACGAACTAGTTAAGACAGCCTCAATTTATGCTCTCACTTCTTGCTCTCTCCAAATTACAACATCCTATTGCAAAGCGGCTTATGTTAATCCTGATAGGCGCGCTTTATCCATTGGGCTTTTCACCTTTTGATTTTTGGCCGCTTGCTTTTTTATCGATTATTTTATTAGTTAACGAGACAGTCGCTTCTATTGAACGCAACCAATGGGCAATTGTTGTGAACTCGAAAGAATCCTCTACAGCACAAGATAAAAAGGAAATTTCACTTTTTTCTATCGGACTATATTGGGCCTTCGGCGCATTTGGTCTCGGTACTAGTTGGGTCTATGTGAGTATTCATGAATTTGGACATGCGCCGGTATTAGGTGCCATTGGGATCAGTTTTTTGTTTGTTTTAACTCTGTCACTGGTTAAGGCAGCGGGGATCCATTTGATAGGAAAAATGGTCATAGGGTCAGGCCGTAACATGTTATTACTAATTATTCCTTTTGCTTGGGTTTTTTTTGAATTTATGCAAACTTGGTTATTCAGTGGTTTTCCTTGGTTATTTGCCGGATATACTCAAATAGATGGACCGTTGTGGATGCTATCAACTTGGACAGGTGTATACGGCGTCAGTTGGTTTATGCTGGCTATTGCAAGTTGTCTTATTCTTTTAATGCGTGGGTATTTTATCTCCCGTGCAGTATCGGGTGATCCGTTTTCTCGAACATCTCTGATGTTCATTCTGGCGGTGTTGGTAAGCGTACCGCTGATGGCTTGGTTATTACCTCAGGTAGCCATTACACCCAGTAAAAAATCGATCAAAGTTGCCTTAGTACAGCCAAATATAGGCCAAGAAAAAAAATGGGATAGACGGCACTTTTCAGCAATTGTTGATGTACTTTTTGAGCAAAGCCGAGAACATTGGGGGGCTGATTTACTTGTTTGGCCGGAAGGTGCTATTCCGGCTTATAAACATCAAGTCGAAGATATTATGCTTGATCTTAATCGTCGAGCAAAGGAATTTAATACGGACTTACTCTTAGGGCTGCCCGTGTACTACCCGAAAGAAAAAATAAGTTACGCCGCTTTGATTTCTTTAGGAAAGTACCAACAAACCTACCATAAGCAGGTATTGGTTCCCTTTGGCGAATATGTACCATTGGGCAATATATTAAGAGGATTAATTGAATTTTTAAATTTACCGATGTCCAATTTTTCACCGGCTACCACTAAACAGCAGGTCATGAGTTTTTCTGATTACCAAGTAGTACCGGCTATTTGTTATGAAATTACCTACCCTGGGATCTTACACGAATTGATAGCAGATGCTGATGAAAATTCTGATAAAGCAAAGTTACTTGTTACGGTCAGTAATGATGCTTGGTTTGGCGATTCTTTTGGCCCTTATCAACATATGCAAATGGCGCGAATGAGGGCTCTTGAATTGGGTATTCCATTAGTTCGTTCAACCAATGACGGGATCACTGCCGTGGTTGATGCAAAAGGAAATATGCTTAGTCAATTGGATCGATATTCTCAGGATACGCTTAGTTATGAAGTATCCTTGGTGAGCCATCAGACGTTGTATCGCAAGTATGGTTTGTTTAGCATTTATTGGATACTGACAATTAGCTTGATAATTTTTTTGATACAACTCATAAAAAATAAATATTATTCGTAGGTTAATGCCTTGTTGAGGCTATGTTACTCCATTTTTACGGTTCGACTAAATTAAACACAAAGGGAATGCCGGGCCATATTTGAAGATGTAAATCAATTCGCCAGTCTTCAAGAAGGTTACCAAAGTTACTGACTTGGCTCAGGTCGGAATTTGAATCCCATTGAATGTTTATGCGTTGGCTTTTACCGGCTAATAATTCAAAGCCACTTAAATCGATTGTGGCAATGATCTTTTCCTTTTGCTCAACAATCATCTGACTTTCTTCGATCACAATATCGTATTCTGTAGGGTTAGTGACGACCATGTCAAAGGATAAATTACTGAGCGCCTTACCATTTACCAATTGGCTTAAGGAGGGCACCTCATAGTCGATGGATGACCAGTCGATTTCGTATTTCGCTTTAAGTAATTGACTTTTGTGATGTAAACTAACCACCAGCTGAGAATGTAAAAATAAACCGCTTGTTAGCAAGATGGACATAATGGCGTAACTCCATACAACTGATTTTTTCCTTGGAGGCAGCGTCAGTTGGACCAGAGGCAATAAATCGCTAGCGATGCGAGTACCAGCAGGGATTGCTAATGTCAAAAAGATAATATTGGTAAGAAATAAGATGCTGGAAATTTCGATCAAGGTTAAATCATCAAAGCTAAATACCCAGCGGCTTAACATGATAGCTGGAAGACTAAAAAACGCACCAAAAGAGATGACTAACAGCGGCTTTTTTATAAGCATTTTAAGGATCAATGAATACCGGGTACGATGCCTTTGCAAAGTCGGTGAAATGAAGTCCAGTCCAAAGGTAAAAAACAAAAAAAGATAACTGAACCCCATTGATATCCAGCTGGTCCATTGATAAGGATAATAACCGATAAATAAGATGATTGATTGGGCCGTTAAATAAATTAAAAAGAGTTTGATTTCTTCCCCGGCCTGGTCAATTAATGGGAATTCACTCACTTTAACATTATTTAATTTTGCCTCTTTTTCGAATTCCGCCGAATATTTTTCCTTGATAGGAAAAAGAAAGATCGAAGCAAAAATTAAGGAACCTGATAAAATAGCATTACTTATTACCGATTTGGTTTGTGATTCAAATAAAAAATCAGCCAGCGTTTCTGAGAGTCCATGCCAAGATTGGGGGAACAGGTAGTTTAATAGTGCATTTTTTATGTCCACTTGGTTAGATATCATAAGCCAGACAAATAGGCCAAAAATAACTATCCCACTCAAGCAATAAATTATCATCCAGTGAAGTGAGTTACGTTTTAGTTTGAGCAGCGAGCTGGGTGCATGGAATAGGGCTATTTTCAATTGTTGGAGTAAGGACATGAGATGAAAAACTTCCACATTGCGTTAAAATTTAACTGATTATTTTAGGGTCTGTTGATCTTTCATATTTCAACACTGCCGAGGTGCTTTTTGTGCCTAACGAGGCAGAAGAAGCGCTGTTTAGCGATTCTAAATGAGCGACTGATAACGAAGTGAGGTGAAAAAAGCACTCGGCCCTTCGGGTTGTGGTTAAAATATCGCCACTTGTTGTTGCTCCTCACTCATTTGGAATAACCAAACTACACTCGTCGCGCCTAAATTGGCGATATTTTAGCCGCAACAGTGATGAAATATGAAAGATCAACAGACCCTAGTTTAACTTATAAATTAGGTCGTTATTCTACTTAATTTAGTTTGAATTGGATATTAGATAAGGACATTGAGAGGGCGGATAGAAAGAAAATCGTATGTAGTTCTAAGTTTAGTTGATGAAATGGTTTTTGGGGCGATTTATGAATATTGTTCTATGGTAATTGACTCATTATACCGATATAGTGGCAAAATCACATCTCCTTGGTTTCTTATTCTTGAAAAAAACTATTTCAAATCGTTTAGTTAGTTTAACTATTTTTTTGATTGTTAGCTACTTGGCTATTTATTTTTATATTGATACCTCCCATTATTGGGTGAAGTTAGGTAGTGGTATCACCTTGTTTAACCGCTTGATTTATGGTGTCGAAATTCCTTTTGCGGTTTTTGTGACATTGTTCTTTTTTTTTCCATCGTTTAAAAATCCATGGCTCCGTTATACTCTTCCCATTGTGCCTGTTTTGGTTTTGTATGGATTGATTGACGGTTTTTTCAATTATATGGGGCGTTCGCCACATTTTTCAGATTTTCAAAACTTTAATACTGTTTTCGCATTTTCGTTTGGTCTAGCTTTGAGCGTTTTCTTATTTGCTTTTATCATTCCTTTGTCTATGTGGGGGTTAATCTACGGTGCCAGCAAAAGAAGTTCAAGAAAGCAAATAGTAGCATCTGTAACAATCAGGGTGATATTGATGACATTAATGGTATTTGTCCTATCCAGTAGAACATTTAACCAGATTCATAACCAATATTTTCAATATACAGTTTGGTCCGAAGAAGACACCATGAGAGAAAACGGCAAGTTTTCCAGTTTTGTTTATTACTCCAACCAAGAGCGAATTAATCAAAAAAAATTGATTGAAATCAGCGCTAATAACCCGATCTTGGATATTCATAATCAACTCTATTCAGGATTTGTCGAAAAGCCACAAAACATTCACATCATCGTATTGGAGAGTTTTATCGATCCCCGATTAATAGAACAACTCGATCTTGAAAAACAAGTCTTAGCCAGCGAATTGCTCCCCTACTTAAATAATCACAAAGATTTTTCGCATGTTGTATCGCCAATTTATGGCGGTGGAACCGCACAGGCGGAATTTGAACTTTTAACCGGATTAAAAGCGTTATCCAAAGTCAATCAAATTGAATTCAACGTAATGAAAGGAGGGGCGATAAATGGTTTTGTTAGCCGCTTAAAACAAAATCGATACCGAATAATGGCAACCATTGCACCGAGTTCCATTTTTTTTAATTCACGATTAGCTTATAAAAGTCTGGGATTGACTAATATCGAGTATTTAGAAGATGATAGGGAACGAAAAGGATTACCCGATGATGGCCCTTTGTTTGACGGTGATTTATTGCAGCAAAATATTAACAAAGTCAAACAGGCCATCGCTGAAAATAACGCGCCTCTATTGAACTATGTACTCGGTATGTACGGACATTTACCTTTTCGCCGAGATGAGATAAAACGTCCCGACGTTGTTAATGTTAAACATGAAGATGACCGCCTTAGACGGATATCTAATCAGTTTTACTACCGAACCAAAGCCATCGCTCAATACCTAGAGGCGCTAATGGCTATTGATAAAAATGCGATCATTTACATAACAAGTGACCATTTACCTTCCATACTCAATAAAAATACCAGCTACAAATTGAACCGTAAAATTAATATTGCCTTAATGATTAATCAGGGCCAAAGCATTGATGTTTCAGGTAAAAACTTCTATCAGATCCCTTGGTTAATTTGGGATATTTTGAGTCAACCGAGTCATGATAGAAGAATACAGGATCAAGATCTTGAACGGTTGTATTATAAAGCACTTGGTGAGAGTTTGGCGTTGTAAAAGCTTTATAGTTGACCAAGTTAGGGTAAGTATAAGTCAAAAGCCTGCACTAGTCCTCATTTTTGCCAATCAAACAACTCTAGTATCTGTAACGATGTTTATCTTTTTGCCTAAGGATGGCATAATCTGCCGTTTTAAGAGTGTAAAAAATGTTTGATATTCACGGATGGATAGAGTTTAAGGACCCGAATAATCTAATGACGCGACCAATAAAACCATTACTACAATGCGGAGCAATGCTTTGTTTGTTTTATTTTGTCACCTTTATGGTGATGTACATGGCTTCGTCTGGCGAATACCGGCCTGACGCCCGCTTTGCCCATGCTCGTTTTATCATGCTGATCTTGCTTTCTCCTATTTTGTTCAAGTATTTAATACAGCTCACTACCGCCCTATTTTATTCGTTGGTAGAAAAAACTCGTTTTATTAATAGTCATTTGGTCGATAAAAATAAAGTATCAGTGCTAATTCCAGCTTGGAATGAAGAAGTTGGAATTCTTAAGACCCTTAACTCCGTGATCAATACTGATTACCCTGAACTGGAGATTATCGTTATAAATGATGGTTCAACCGATAAGACTCATCAGTTGGTATCGAATTTTATTCAGGATTACGAGCGGACTCCTCATCAAGCCAATACTCCAGTCATCAAGTATTTAAAGCTACCTAATGGGGGTAAAGCTAAAGCGCTTAATCAGGGGTTGTGTATCGCAACGGGTGAAATCGTTTTGACGGTTGATGCAGATAGTGTGATGGACAAAAAGATGATTGCCAATATAGTCAAGCGATTTACCGATGAAAAAGTTGCCGCAGTCGCCGGTAATGTCGTGGTCGGTAATCGAAAAAAACCGATCGAACTACTACAGCAATTGGAATATTTGCATGGTTTCTGGTTTAAACGGGCGGATTCAAATTTTAATTCGGTGCATGTTATTGGCGGCGCTGCCGCAGCGTACCGTAAAGCCATACTGGAAGAGGTTGGTGGATTTGATGAAAATATTATTACTGAGGATGTTGAATTATCAGTGAGATTGTTGGCGATGGGCTATGCAACCCGATATGCGGCCGACGCGGTGGTTTATACCGAAGGACCCTCAGAATGGAAGTGCTTATGCTCACAAAGACTACGCTGGAAATTTGGCCGTCTGTTAACCTATATTAAACACCGTTCATTATTTTTTAGCTTGTCCAAAAAACATCACCCGTATTTGACCTGTTTAGTTCTTCCTGTCGCAATATATGCCGAATTGGCATTATTTTTAGAAGCGCTGTTGTTAACGATATTTTATGGTTACACGATTTATACTGGTGATTATATTCCGCTGGCTTTTATGGTTTGTTTTGTTTCAGCGATCATCACTCTGCAAGTTCTGTTTGACTCCAAGATGAAATTCCACGCTAATTTATTAATATTGGCACCCGTTGCCTGGTTAATGTTTTATGTGATTGATTTGGTCGAGTTTCAGGCACTTTGTCGAAGTATGCATCGATTGGTTAAACGGGAGAATTTGGAATGGCAAACTTGGGCACGAGTTGGCATTATTAGCCAAGCCGTGGCAAGGCAGGTTAATCATTCAAGAGTTGTTACTGAGCATAAATCGATTTAAATTAGTATTCGAAAGGATCCCCAGTAAATTGGTTAATTAGGCCACTTCAACTTTTCGAAAACGTTTATTCAAATAAGCAATAATATCTCCCGACTCATACATCCATTGATCTCCATTTTCCTCAGAAATTCGCAAACAGGGTACTTTGATTTTGCCACCCTGCTTTAATAAAGTAGTACGAGACTCAGCATCGTTCTTGGCATCTAATAGTTTTACAGGCAAGTTAAGTTTATGCAATGCTCTGCGAGTTTTAATACAAAAAGGACATAGTTTGAATTGATAAATCGAAAGAGCTTTTAGCTCATTTTCGACCAATAATTGAGCTTTAATAGAGCGTTTTAATTTGGGTCCTCGGGTGATTAAATCGAGGAAGGCAATGCTCCCCCCTAAAACAAGTCGGATAATTTTGAGCATGAATATGAGACCTTTATGGAATTTTGCTTTAGTGAATATTAAAAAATATTTGATATGAAGAGTTTTGAAGGCGCGATTGTGCATTGGCTAAGCAATAAAGTCCATAAAATGAGCGAATTAAATGAAAATGATTCAATATTCTTAATAGCCGTGAGCAGGATTTCAGATATAATTATCAGTATCAATAAAAATCCAGACAATAAAGATTTATTCAATATCTCTAATTGATCAACTGGTTAAAGCTTATTCAGTATTCTCAAAAATCAAATGCCAAAACAAATGATATCAAACAAAGGGTTTCTTCTCAATCGTCAGAGTTTTGATCGATATGGCATGAGCCAAATTCATTATTGGTTATCCACTTCGAAAGGTCCCGTTAAACTGGTGATTGCCGGTGAACCGTCCGTTTTTTTTGTTGAGCAAGCTGAGCTTCCCATTATTTTAAAGCGGCTTGCAAGCTTGAAAATGCATTTTTCTTATCAATCCTTAGCACTCAATAGTTTTTCATTAGATCCTGTAGCAGGGCTATATTTTGATAATTTACGCACTTTTTATGATGCCCGTTCAATCCTTCAAAACGAAAATATTACTTTGTACGAAGGAGGTGTTCGGTTAGAAGAACGCTACTTAATGGAGCGTTTTGTTTATGGTGGGATTGAATTTATCGGTGATGAAAGCTCTGCTGTTGAGCAAAAGGAAAATGGTTATATCGAATATCATAATGTCAAAATAAAGCCTTGTGATTATGTTCCTAAGCTATCAATTGTTTCGTTGGATATTGAATGTTCGGAACATGGTGAATTATACAGTATTGGTTTTTATTCGGGTGATGATTCGAGAGAAAATTCTCAAACGACACAACCTGCTTTTAAGCGAGTGATTATGATCCAGCCCGATCCTGAAAATTCGCCAGAAAATAAAATGAATTATATCCAATGGGTCACGAATGAAATTGAGCTATTAAAAGCATTAGAGCAAACAATACAACAAATCAATCCAGATATTATCATCGGTTGGAATATCATTAATTTTGATTTCAGATTATTACAGAAAAGGGCGATTTTGCATCACCTAAAATTAAAGTTGGGTAGGGATGGCTCGTACCTTCGTTGGCGAGATAGTCGAAATGAAAATAACCAAGGATTTGTTTCTATTGATGGTCGAGTGGTGATTGACGGTATAGCGGCGCTAAAAGCTGAGTCTTATAACTTCCCCAGTTTTAGTTTGGAAGCCATCGGCCAGCATTTTTTGGGTCGAGGTAAAGCTACCGATGATGTGGATAATCGGTTAGAAGCGATTACCCATGATTTCAAATTTAACAAAATAAAATTAGCTGAATATAATTTGCAAGATTGTGTTTTAGTTTGGGATATTTTTAAAAAAATAAAACTGATGGACTATCTCATTTTTCGTAGTCAGTTGACTGGATTGGAGTTAGATCGCGCTGGCGGTTCGGTTGCTGCTTTTGTGAATTTGTATTTACCCAAACTTCATCGCCAAGGTTATGTCTCTCCCAATTTGCCGGAAGATGGTGGATTAGCCAGTCCCGGTGGCTATGTCATGAATTCGAAGCCTGGACTATATAAACATGTTCTGGTGCTGGATTTTAAGAGTCTTTATCCGTCGATTATACGGACTTTTAAAATTGACCCCTTGGGGCTAATCGAAGGCCAAAAAGATCTAGACAATGCGATTGAAGGATTTAGAGGCGGCTGCTTTTCAAGAGAAAAGCATCTATTACCGGAAATTATTACTGACCTTTGGGCGCAGCGAGATCAGGCCAAAAAAGACAATGATCAAGCGCGCTCACAAGCGATCAAGATCATCATGAATTCTTTTTATGGTGTTTTGGGTTCCGGAGGTTGTCCTTTTTATGATACTAAGCTTGCCAGTTCGATCACTTTACGTGGTCATGAAATTATGCAGCAAACGGCAAAATGGATCGAAGCTAAAGGTTTGAAAGTGATATACGGTGATACGGATTCAACCTTTGTATTATTAGATGATGGAGTTACCGATAAAGAGGCAAATGAAATTGGCGAAACTTTAGTCGAATATATTAATGCCGAATGGCATTTAAAACTGGCGAAAGATCATCAAATCGAATGTCACCTTGAAATCGAATTTGAATCTCATTTTTCGCCTTTTCTAATGCCAACGATCCGCGGTTCCGAACACGGCAGTAAAAAACGGTATGCAGGGATGTTACAAACGGGAGATACTGAAAAGCTAATTTTTAAAGGATTAGAAAGTGTTAGAACGGACTGGACTCAGCTAGCCAAAGACTTTCAATTAAAACTTTATCAAATGATCTTTCATGATCAGGATCCGACGGAGTTTATACTTGAAACAGTGCAGCAAACATTATCCGGTGAAAGAGATGAACAGTTGATCTATCGTAAACGATTACGAAGAAAATTAGATCGTTATGTGAAAAATGTTCCACCACATGTTAAAGCGGCAAGGATCGCTGATGCCGAAAATCTGAAAAATGGAAAATCACTAAAACATCAAAACAAAGGATGGATATCTTATTTGATGACGGTTAGTGGTCCGCAACCCATCGACTATATTTCAGCGAATATTGATTATCAATTTTATATCGATCGTCAAATTGAACCTGTGGCTGATGCGATTTTGCCATTTATCCTAAAAAAATCAGTTCACCCTACCAACAAAGCATTCTGACTTTTAAATT
>CAYVSL010000030.1:0-37389 GCA_964454125.1 uncultured Kangiella sp. | reverse complement strand
TAATAAAAAATGAATTAAAATGATTATTGAACATATTTTGTTGTGCATCGAAAACCTCAATACTCATGGTAATAGCTTTAAGTTGTAATGCAATATAGGGAATAATCGCTATAACAGCGATAATCGTCACGATAGCCGCAATGCTCTGAGACTTTCCAAATCGTGACGCAATAAAATCAGATATAGAAGTGGTATTTTGCTCGTGTCCAACTCTAACGAAACGTTTTAACAGTGGCCAACCAAAGGTGTAAATTAGAATGGGTCCTAAGTAAACTGGTAGATAGCCCCAGCCCGTTTTCGCCGCACTACCAACCGCGCCATAAAAGGTCCAAGAAGTACAATAAATAGCCAACGAAAAGCTATATACCAATGCTTTGCGTCTCGAAGAAATAACCTTAGGTTTATTTTTGTCGCTAGTGTAAGCAATCAAAAAAAGTAAGCATACATAAGCAAATGCAATGACAATTATTTGCAAGGTCGAAATCATTGAGCACCCAACTAGGAAAAAATTAAACTATTGTTTTGATTAAAGATATTGCTTATTGACAGATTAGTCAAACTTGAAAGGCCTGATGCATGCCCGGTAAGGGACTATATAGACTAAAGTTGAAGAGCAAAAGGGGTTTAAATTGGGTAAATTAAGCTCTTGTCCTCTTTCAATTTACTCGAAAGCACTTTGAAAATAAAATGACTAACCACGATATCCGTCAACTCCATAATCAATCACTACTCGCCCCCAATCAATTCTGGCTTGCTGCCGCTAATCTAGTACATTGGTCTAAACCTCCAAAATTAGCCTGCACAGAGGCAGATTTATCAGGTAATACGGCGCAATGGTTTGCCGGAGGCGAGCTAAACACCTGCTACAACGCACTCGATTGTCATGTTGATAGTGGCTATGGAGAGCAAACCGCTATTATATATGAAAGTCCGGTAACCAATACATCGCAAAAAATTAGTTACAAACAGCTGCTAGATAAAGTCTCGCGTTTTGCTGGTGCGTTGAGCGCAAAGGGATTAACCAAAGGCGACAGAGTGGTAATTTATATGCCCATGACCCCTCAAGCAGTGATTGCGATGCTAGCATGTGCTAGGCTTGGTATTATTCACTCTGTCGTTTTTGGTGGTTTTGCTGCGAATGAACTGGCAGTGAGAATTGATGATGCCAAACCAAAAGCTATTATCAGCGCATCTTGTGGAGTGGAAGTCAATCGTATTATTGATTACAAAAAATTGCTCGACCGAGCGATTGAACTTTCCCAACATCAGCCTGAGTTTCAAATCATTTACCAACGTACACAACAGTTAGCCAAGCTCGACAAAGCCGGGGATATAGGCTGGCAAGAATTTACGGAAAACGCCGAATTTGCAGAGTGTGTTGCCGTAAAAGCGACCGATCCTCTATATATTCTTTATACCTCTGGCACGACAGGCAAGCCAAAAGGAGTGATCCGGGACAATGGTGGACACTGTGTCGCGTTAAAGTGGAGCATGCAAAAAGTCTACAATGCCTCTCCTGGCGATGTGTACTGGGCCGCTTCCGATATCGGCTGGGTCGTTGGTCATTCTTACATTGTTTATGGTCCATTATTTAATCGTAATACCACGGTAATATATGAAGGTAAACCGGTCGGTACACCAGATGCTGGTGCTTTTTGGCGAATAATTGCCAAACATAAAGTCAATGTTTTATTTACCGCACCAACAGCGATCCGTGCCATTAAAAAAGAAACACCTAGCGGTGAGCAATCAATAAAAGATAACTACGATCTTTCGTCGTTATCGGCATTATTTTTAGCGGGTGAACGCTCCGATCCCGATACTTTGACGTGGGCGGAAAAACAATTGCAAGTGACAGTAATTGACCATTGGTGGCAAACAGAAACAGGCTGGTCTATTTGCGCTAACTGTTTAGGCGTTGGCCTCCTGCCGATTATACAAGGTTCGCCAGCGACCGCAGTACCGGGTTATCAATTGTCTGTGGTGGACAAAAAAGGCAATCAATTAAAGCCAGGAAAGGTTGGTGCGTTAGTGATAAAAACACCTTTACCGCCAGGAACCTTAAGTGGCTTATGGAACGACGAAGCGCGTTTTCAGTCCAGTTATTTTAGCCGTTATCTAGGCTTTTATGAAACGGGTGATGCAGGCTATATTGATGACGATGGGTATGTTTTTGTCATGGCAAGAACCGATGATATTATTAACGTGGCCGGACATCGATTGTCGACCGGTGCCATCGAAGAAGTAATCGCCAGTCACCCTGATGTTGCTGAGTGCGCCGTAATAGGATTTCCATGTGAATTAAAGGGAGAAATACCGTTAGGTTTGATCGTGCTCAACAATCAAATAGCCACCAATATAAACGATATTCAACAAGCCATCGTACAATTAGTCAGACAACAGCTTGGCGCGGTCTATAGTTACCGCACATCAGTGATAGTTGACGCACTACCCAAAACTCGCTCTGGAAAAGTTCTGCGATCAACTATGAAAAAAATCGCGCAATCCCAAAAATACACTTTACCGGCGACCATTGATGACCCCGCTATTTTACAACAGATAGAAATTGCATTATCTGATATCAAAATCGTATGAAATTCAGTATTCTAATGAAAGTCTAAAATAAAATAGACCAGAGTCACGGAGCCACAACAAAAGCAACTCGCTATTTTATTCCGCCAAATAACCAATTCGAAACCCACCCCAATGTTTTCCGTTAACCATAATGGGAGCCGATAAATCATGCATAACCTCGCCAGTATCACGTTTATAAGTTTGTACCAAAAAAGGGTTTGTGTGAGAACCGCAGCGACTACCAGTAGGATCATCAAAAATACGTTTCGTTCGATTATTAATTATGTCAACCTCATAATTACCTGTTAGCGGCTGACTATAGATTTTGTTGTGAGTTGGGAAATAACCATTAGTGTCCACCGCTCCTGCGTATAAGATCGCTGAATATTTTTCTACAATAGGTTCTTGCAACTCTGGCAGGACTTCATCAGTAAATTTATCAAATTTTGTGTGATATTTTTGAGGATTGGTTGCTTCAATAGGAAGATAGTTTTGATCGAAGAGTTCGAACTGAGAGATTCGGCCATTTTCTATTGCACGCTCAAATATTTCGGCAATTCTCTTAACAGTATTTTGAGCAATATCGTTGACTTGTGAATGAAAGCTACCTTGATCAAACTCCATTGATGATTGTTGAATATTTTCAGCTAATTTGGATAGCGCATCTGCATCATCAGCTACACTGGTAACCCTACCCTCTGTAGTTTTTAATTGTGTATTGACGCTAGCGATTGATTCAGAAATAAGCCCTACTTCTGATTGACTCTCGAGAATTCCGTCTGAAATTTCTTGCATGTGTTGCTGCATTTTATTGGCACAATCCGCTATTATGTCAAGTCTTTCTCCTATAGCATTGGTACCTAACACGCCTTCATCTATTGAGATTGTCAGGCCAATCATCGTCGATTCGGCTTGCTGTATGTTGTCGCCGATTTCGCAGACCATTTCACCAATTTCTTCAGTAGCCTCTGCTGTTTTATGCGCTAGATTTCGTACTTCATCGGCAACAACAGCAAACCCCCTGCCTTGCTCTCCCGCTCTAGCGGCTTCAATTGCTGCATTTAGTGCCAGCAAATTGGTTTGTTCAGCAATACTACTAATCACTGAAGTGATTTGTTGTATCTGATCAGATTTTTCAGATAACGACTGTATTCTAGTTGCGGTATCTTTAGCCTGCTGATTAGTGATACGCATATGATTGACAGATTCAGCGATTGCTTTGTGTCCTTTTTCGCTTGCTTTTATCATCTCTGAAGCCGACAGAGTGGCGGCATGTGCCCCTGTTGAAGAGCTAGATACAATGTTTCGAACGTGCTCACTTGATTGTTTAATGTCATTAATCCACTGTACTTCTTTGTGCATTTGTTGTTTCAATTGTTCCGCTGAAAAAGATATGGATGCTGAAGCAATCGCTATCTGACTACCGCTGGCAGAAATTAGACCAATTGTATTTTTGAGTACTTTGATTAGATCAGTAGTCTGTTGAAAACCTTTTCCAACTAATGGATGCCTAGTGACAGAGTCGATTTTCGCGTTCAATTGTTGGTTTTCTGTGCCGGAAACCAGCATACTAATTAGATTAAGTGAATTTACCAGTGGTGATATGATCTGCCAGTATAAAATTTTCGTACTGATCAATATAACTGAAACGATTGAAATAATGCTAGCCCAAACAATCCCTAACCTCTCCATCTGCCAAGTCGCTACTGCGATTATAATAGAGGTAAAAAATAGAATTAATATCAATGATCGCAGTAAAACGGCACGATTGCTATCTGGTTTTATCATACTTATTTATTCCTCAGTCATTCGGTCTAGCTCCTTTCGAGAATTTCCCCTTATCCGATCTAAGGACTTGAAAATTCAGCGATATACTGACCACTTTTAATTTTTATAATAGACAAACTTTTTGAGACTGTCCCTTTTTAAATAATTTTTTCTCATGGAGTACGCTATACCAATAATATTGGGTCTGAGCTACCGTCATATAATAGGATGTTGCCTTACCCTCTTTGTCAAAAAGACTTACCTTTAACCTAGAATAATCAGCTATTCCGGCTTGAAATACACCCTTAATGGGCTAAAATATCGCAATGGTCTTGTAAGCTTAGTTCAACTATCTTGTTTTCGCTTGCAACTTTGGACTCAAAATAAAAATCAGACTCCTCCTGTGTCAGGATAGTTGTCTACAACCTAATGACTATCCACCTTTTGACGGGTGTATGGCCGTTAAGTCAGCCTCTTGAAGCTAGAGCCGGTCAACCATGACATCATGATCATCATACTATGATAAATTTCGGCGATAAATGCTCGTAACCAATTGAATAACAAAGAATTAAATACAAAAAACAATGCCATAATATTTTACAAAAATGAGCGCAACCTATTGATGATTAGAAAAACCAATTTCACCGAGAATTGCTGATTATACTAATCTCTTACTTGATATATGAATAATAACTTGCTAGCATAATCTTAAGACTACTTGGGAGATCACAATTAATTGAGCTCTGAATGTACCGTAAGTTAGAGTTCCACGCTTTGTACATACATTGTATTTATAGACACAAAATACAATAAAAACGACTTACCAAATGACTATTTCTGATTCGAAATACTGGTACAAAGCCAATATATTATTAATTTCCCCCTGATATTCCATTCAATCAATAGGCAAGGTGCAGCGGCGTATGACACAACACGACTATACCAAGGTAATTATTGATGAAATAAATTCTTTATTGCTAGATGAAATAGGGCCTGCTGCCTTGATTTTAACGGAAGAAGCCGAAGTAGAATGGACCTCCGAATTAACAAAACTTAAGCTGCGTAAAAATCTTAGATCAGTATTAGTCTACGTCAATATAATTTCACTTTATATAGAAGACATCCCCAGCCGAGAAAGCTTTTTGAAAACTGTTTATGAAATTAACGGTTTAAAAGGTTACAAGCTATAATATCAACAAATCGTGGTCTCTAGCCTGTTAATATCGAACGTTTCACGGGCACGATGTATCGCTGAGTTATTTTGGAGACGCAAATGAAAATCAGAGTAAAAATCACACTATTCACCTCTATGTTTTTGATTTTAATGGTAATCATTATTACCTATTTTAGTGTCTTAAATATTGAAAAACAAGGCAAAGAACGCTTGCAAACTTACAGGAGCGAAGCCGTCGAAGATGTCAAAAATCACTTGAAAGACCTAGTGGATGTTGCCTATACGACCATTGACAAAAATTATAAACATCTATCAGATGTTGGGTATCTGAGTAAATTTTATGAGCGCAGATTGCACAACATTATTGATGCTGGAGAGGCAATCATCAAACGCTACCAAAAAAGAGTTGCCAGAGGACAGATATCTCTAGAAAAGGCCAAGCAGGGAGCACTCAGTGAAATAAGAGAATTGCGTTTTGATGGCGGTACCGGATATATCTGGATCAATGACACTACTGCGCCATTTCCTAGAATGATCATGCATCCAACCGTTCCATCGCTTGATGGGAAAGTATTAAGTAGCCGCCGTTATAATAATGCACAAGGTATTAATAAAAATCTATTTTCAGCATTCGTTGAAGTTACTGCTGAAAATAAAGATGGCTATGTTGACTATTTGTGGCCAAAACCTACCGCTGGAGGATTAACTAAAAAAGTTCCAAAGCTTTCTTATGTTAGACGGTATAAAAGCTGGGAATGGATTTTAGGGACAGGAATTTATATTGATGATGCAGAAATAGACATTAAGAATAGAATTAAAGAGTCAATTCAAAAAATGCGTTATGCGGGCGGCACGGGTTATTTCTGGATAAATGACAACACGCTTCCTTTTCCTACCATGGTAATGCACCCTACGGTCCCTTCATTAGATGGTACAATCCTCAATGCTCCTAAATATAATAATGCTCTCGGTGTCGATAAAAATTTATTTCAGGCATTCGCTGAGGTCACCGCCAAAAAAGCAGGAGATGGCTTTGTTGATTATTTATGGCCTAAACCCACACCGAACGGGTTAACTGAGCGAAAAGAAAAGGTGTCATATGTGAAATTGCATAAACCGACGGGATGGATAATTGGTTCTGGCGCCTATATTGATAATATTGATGAGATTGTCGCCCAGAAAAAAATTCAAATTGAAGCTCAAATACTTGATCTGATTGAAAATAGTATCATTGTCTCGATCTTGTTTATTGGTTTAGCCGTGATTATTTCATATGCATTCTCAAATACATTGGCAAAACCGATACAACGTCTAACTCAAGTCACTGAATACATTAGTAAAGGTAAAAACTTAGAAGAACCCATTGAGGAAGCCGAAAGAATGGATGAAATCGGCGAACTCGCTAGGTCCATCGATCGTCTCAAAATAAGTGTAAGAATAATGATCAACAAAATGTCTCAAAAAAGTTAAGACATCAATCGCTTGCGCATTTCCGCCATGCGATCTTTACCTTGTTCTCTTTTTTCATCATCGGTGAGCTGGATCTGATCTTCTTCCCACTGTAGATCCTCCTGAGGCATTTCCTCTAAAAATCGACTGGGTACGGAGTCGATCATCTCACCGTATTTATGCCTTTTTTTTGCGACAATAATAGTCAAGGTTTCTTCTGCACGAGTAATACCAACATAAGCGAGACGTCGTTCTTCTTCAATATTATTTTCTTCGATAGATGACTTATGCGGCAATAATTCTTCTTCCATGCCAATTAAATAAACATGGGGGAATTCTAAACCTTTTGAAGCATGTAACGTCATTAGCTGAACTTCATTGGCTTCCTCTTCTACCTCATCACTTCTGTCTAACATTTCCCTTAAGCATAATTTACTGATTGTTTCAGCAAACGGATCGTTCACCAATTTGTTATTTTCAAGACCCGATTCGATCCAAGACAGCAAGGTTTCCACATTGCTCCAACGATACTCGGCCGCTTTTGGTGAGCTGGAATTATCAAATAAAAAACCATGGTATCCCACATAGGATAGCAATTCTCTGACCACAGCCAAACTATTACCACGTTTCACATTATCGCTGGCTCTAGCGATCGTTTCACCAAATCGTCTAACGGCAGACAATCCTTTACCAGTGAGTGTTTGCTCTAACCCCACTTCAAAAATTGCATCGAATAAACTGATGTGCCGATCATTAGCATAACGACCCAATTTTTCTAAAGTCGATACGCCAATTTCCCGCCTTGGAACATTAGAGATCCGAATAAAAGCATTATCATCTTCCTGATTAACTAAAAGGCGAAAATAGGCCATCACATCTTTAATTTCTGCTCTGGCGAAAAAAGAAGTAGTTCCACTAATTTTATAGGGTATTTGTTTGTCCACTAAAAATTTTTCTAATAAACGAGATTGATGATTACCTCGATATAAAATAGCAAAATCCTTGTAAGCTCTGTTTTGATTAATACGTCCAGATAGAATTTCTTTAGTCACTCTATCCGCTTCATCATTATCATTTTTAGCGGACAAAATCCTGATCGGTTCACCATAATGTTTATCGGACCAAAGTTTCTTTTTGAAAATATGTTCATTATTTTGAATCAGTATGTTAGCCGATTTTAAGATCCGACCGGTAGAACGATAATTTTGCTCCAATTTAACCACCCGTAAATTGGGAAAATCTTTTTGCAGCAATTCTAGGTTTTGAGGGTTTGCACCACGCCAAGAATAGATAGATTGATCATCATCACCGACGACTGTGAAGTTACCGAGCTGACCAGTTAATAATTTAACTAATTCATATTGGCTGGTATTAGTATCCTGATATTCATCTACTAGTAAATAACGAATTTTACCGTGCCATTTTTGTCTGATTGTTTTCTCATTCTTGAGAAGCAAAGTTGGAATTAAAATCAAATCATCAAAATCAACCGCGTTAAATGCTCGCAAACTTCGGCTGTAAGCTTCATAGAGTTTCGCTACCAGCAAATCGTCTTGATTATCGGCCATCCCGACAGCTTGATCTGGAAGGATTAAATCATTTTTCCAGGCTGATATTTTAGTTAATATTTCTAACATTTCCTTTTTGTCAGCATCATCACTTTTTTTACAAAGCTCTTTCATTAATTGAAAAGAATCCTGATCATCAAAAATAGTGAAATTGGGTCTAAATCCCAATGCTCTATATTCCTTGCGAATAATATTGAGACCCAAATTATGAAAAGTAGAAACCGTTAAACCTTTGGCCTGTTCCTTTCCGAGCAACTTGATAACTCGGGCTTTCATTTCCTTAGAAGCTTTATTGGTAAAAGTGACCGCGGCGATATGTTTTGCTTGATAGCCGCAATGTTTAATCAAATGAACTATTTTCTGGGTGATTACTGCCGTTTTACCACTTCCCGCACCGGCGAGTACCAACAAAGGGGAACTCGTTAGTTTAACGGCTTGATCTTGTTGAGGGTTTAATCTTACTACTGACACTGAACGCCTTTTAATATAATCCGCTTTCTCTCACGGACAGAGCCTAGGAAAGGGAGTTTTTTCTAATTAATGAAAAAGTTAACGCTTATTGTAAATGACTCAATCGGCCAATCACACTATTATTTACTAATGTGTATTATTGACTGATGATTAGGAAATCCATTCTTCAGGTTGCGTTTTGTTGTATTGGTACTCTCGAACAATGAGAAAAAATGGAATATTAAATTAAAAGCTGACTAATCATCCCAACAAAACATCTTCAATCCGTTTTTTGCCGCACTTAACCATTAACAAGCGATCGATCCCTAATGCCACCCCGGCGCAATCCGGCAACCCCAGATTTAAAGAGTGAATAAAACTTTCATCGATCCTAACCGGTACATAACCAAGTTCTTCACGAATCTTATTATCCTGTTTAAATCTTTTTAGCTGTTGGTCAGCATCAGTCAATTCATTAAAACCATTGGCCAGCTCCATTCCAGCTAAATAAACTTCAAATCGATCGGCGGTGACTATTCCATTTTCACTTCGAGTTTTAGCTAGGCAGGCCTGGCTGTCTGGAAATCCATGTACCACCGTTATTTTATTCGGGTCAAAATTCGTTTCAATTTTTTCTGAAAACAATAGCGTTAAATAATTATCGAATAATAAATTTTGTGGAAGTTTGCCGAGTAACTCATCGGCTATTTGGCTCAGTTCTTCGAAAGAAACATTAAAAGGATCGATTGATAGATTGGTCAAAAATGCTTGCTGATATGTCATCATTTGAATGTTTTTTGTACCAACAATTTTCTGGATAAACAAACAAACTTCATCTATTAATTGAAAATGATCAAATCCTAACCGGTACCATTCTAGCAAGGTAAATTCAGATGCATGGATTGCTCCTTTTTCATCGGCCCTGAACATTTTACTCATTTGATAAATATCACCAGATCCATCGCAAAGCAATTTTTTCATGGCATATTCTGGCGATGTTTGCAAATATCCTTGGTGTTTTCCGGAAGGGGATACCGCTGAAAAAGCGGACATATAAGGATCGGTAACACTGAACTCTCTAAGCAAGGGAGTATCCACTTCAAGCACTTGGCGACTTTTAAAAAAATCTCTGACTAAGGTAAATAATTGATTTCGCTGCGTGATTTTTTTTTTAGTGAAGCTCATTGACTCCCGCCCTTAAATCTTAGCCCATAGCCAAGGATTCTATTTTTACGCCCTGGAAACATATTCTCCATTACGAGTATCGACCTTAATTTTTTCACCGATCTGAACAAATAAAGGCACTCGTACTACCGCGCCCGAAGTTAGAGTCGCTGGCTTGCCGCCACTGCCTGAAGTATCCCCTTTTAACCCCGGATCGGTTTCGGTCACTTCCTGAACCACAAAATTAGGCGGCGTCACTAAAATAGGCATACCATTAAACAGGGTTAACATACAAGAATCCTGCTCGGTCAACCATTTCACATTGTCACCAACCGCTTTCGCATCGGCGGCCACTTGTTCAAAACTGGCGGGATCCATAAAATGCCAAAACTCACCGTCGGTGTAGAGATACTCCATATCGGTTTCCATCACATCAGCCGCTTCAAAGCTTTCGCCGGATTTAAAAGTTTTTTCAACAATACGACCAGTCAGTAAAAAAAGCACTTTGGTTTTTGCAAATGCCTGCCCCTTGCCTGGACGAACAAAGTTATTTTCGACAATGGAAACGGGTTCCCCATCGAGCATAAATTTTAAACCGGAACGAAAATCATTTGTGCTGTAAGATGCCATGAAACTATTCTCTCTTTTAATCTGTTTTAGCTTGGAATAAATTGTTTTGACTTGGAATACTAGCGCTTTGAAAAATTCAGCGACAATAATACCCGTTTCTACGCCTGATTGTCAGGTGATTTCGTGGAAAAATACTCTCAAATCGGCATTTTCTGACTCGGATCAATTGCTTGATTATTTACAGATCAAACAAAGCCATTATCCGCTTCAAAACCGGGTTCAAAGCAACTTTCCATTGCGAGTACCGCTGCCATTTGCTAACAAAATGGAAAAAGGCAATATTAATGACCCATTACTGTTGCAAGTACTAACCAAACACGTCGAAAACCTGACGGTTGAGGGATACAGTTTTGATCCGCTAAAAGAGCAACAAAATACCATGCCGGGCCTGTTGCATAAATATACAGGCAGAGTCTTGTTAATACTGACCGGCGCCTGTGCGGTAAACTGTCGTTACTGTTTTCGGCGGCATTTTCCCTACGAACAACCATTAGCCAGCAGTGAAAACCTAGACAAAAATATCAAATATATCGAGAATGATGCCACCATTAGTGAAGTCATTCTAAGCGGTGGTGACCCTTTGTTAATGAGTGATAACCAACTCGAACAACTAATTTACCGATTAGAAAAAATCAAACATTTAGCTCGTCTCAGAATACACAGCCGCCTTCCTGTCGTCATACCACAGAGATTAACCAAAGCTTTGCAAAATTGTTTATCCAAAACTCGGTTGCAAGCCAGCCTAGTCATTCACGTTAACCACGCCAATGAAATCGATGATATTTTGGGTAAAAAATTAAATCATCTGGTTCGAAAAGGTATCAGCCTATTTAACCAAAGTGTACTATTAAAAAATATCAACGATAACCCAGAAACATTGGCAAAGCTGAGTGAGAAACTATTTGAATATCAGATCATTCCCTATTATATTCATCAACTCGATGCAGTTGCCGGAGCCGCTCACTTTAATATTGAGCAAAAAAGAGCGCTAGAAATTATGCGCCAATTGGGCAATTTATTGCCCGGTTATCTGTTGCCTAAATTTGTTGTGGAAGAGCCAGGAAAAGCCTGTAAAACAATCCTTTTATCAATGTAAGATAAATCTGCCATGAGAAAATCAGTCCGTTAATATTTTACTAATCAACCTAATCTTTAGTATTTTTTTAAATATCTGCTCTAAGTCCGTGACTTTTAAGGTAAAATAGACTATTTATAGAAGCAGGTGTGTCAATATGAAAAATAAATGGCCGCTAATAATGACGGATAGATTTTCCCTATCAAAAAGATTGTTATAATGGGCCAAAATTGACAGATACAGGCAAACGCAGTGTTAGGGACAGGATGAATGAAGCAAGGTAGTACAGGCTTAACTTTAAGAGAACTCCAGGTTTATCACAAACCGGTTGTTGAGCTTACAACAAAGCAAATCAAGCTGTGGGTTGAACAGCTGCCAGCGGCCAATTTAGGCGACAGCTCTCGCAGCACCTATCGTTTACTGGTAGATGCCAACCAGACAGTATTAGATCCCGACGTTCGTCTATCCATTTTAACTATTATTGAACCGGTAGCACTTAGATTGGTCGACGCTCTTGAGCGCCAGTTTATCAACAATCATATCTCGTTAAATGACAAACAACGAAAAATTGCAGCGCTAGTTCAAGCGATCCAGACTGAGTTATCGATTGGTTTTCATGCGGTGATTGAATCAATCATTATTGAAGGCGTCAATCGTTCATCCAAAAAGCTTTTTGTTCGAGCCACCGGACTAGCTATAAAATATCATGGTCTGGTCATTTTACGCTGCTACCAACTCTATGCCTCAGTCCCACCACGAGTCTGGCGTGAACTCTATTTATTATATCAACTGGCCCTTACTCACGAAATTGAAACTAAGCCTTTTAAATCTTGTGATGCTGAAATCGAACGATCATCAAAGGATTATTTTGTTCAAATTTTACTTTTAGCCATTGCTAGCCCTTACCAATTACGCCAAGCTGAGGTTGAACTATTGTGGGAGATTTTGCCAGATTATGTCAGTTTATGCAGTCTAGAGGCGCATGCTTTCAACAAACACCCGTTTCTTTTTAACTTAAATTCAGGTGCTCCACCGGTACAAAAAGCCCTATATCGTAAAACAGATAAAGAAAAATGTCTCAAAATATCGGTAGTTGCAATCATCGAAAAACTCAAACTTGATTTAACCCATGTACGAGAAAAGGCGCGTTATAGCGCCAGAAAAACCATGATTTTTAAGCACTTGATCCACAGTTGGAGTCAAAGTACCCAGCGCAGTTTTGCACGAACAGATTGTAAAAATGAAATACAGGTGAGTATCGGTTTGGGTGCTACCCATTATTTATTGATGGAAAGTGTTTTGGTGCAACAAATGGCCGATCCGGAAGCCGAGCCAGACGGACTAGAACTCAGCCAGCAGTCGCTCGAAGCGCTGGAAGGTAGCCTGAAAAATGCTACCATCGCCGTTGTTGCAACGGCAAAAGATCGCATCAAAGTTGATGCCGACAATAATTACCTAAGCACTTCGGCCATCACAAGTCAGGACGTGTGGGCAAAACTCTATCAACCCGATCGAGGCATTAGCCAATCGGAACAGGAAAAGTTTGTTACCAAACGCAGCCGCGAGACGATTGTTCGAGATAGTTATAAAATCCAAGATTGTGATTTGATCAATATGAGTCCTGGTGGTTATTGTTTGCAAATTCCATCAGCAGATTTGCCAAAACACGCACAAACTGGCGAAATAATCGGATTCATCGAAGGGGATATTGGCGATCAACAGTGGAGTATTGGCGTAGTAAGATGGGTTAGAAGACAAGTCAAACAAGACTATATTCAAATGGGTGTACAACTACTTGCTCCCGATGCCGTACCCATTAGTATACAATTAAGAAATAGTCGCAGTGAAGATAATAATTACCAACGTGCACTACTGCTTCCGGCATTAACGGGTGTCGGTCAGGCAGCAACCATAGTGACCAATCCGCTGGCATTTAATCTCAATAACAAAGTTCGTATTATTGAAATATCACAAGAATATGAAGTTAGACTCACCAAAGAAATAAGCTCATCGGGTAGTTCGAGACAGTTTTATTTCGACAAAATAGTCAAAACGGCTGAACAACATCCCCCATCGACCAACGAACCGAAAGATCTCGATGGCGTGTGGGATTTGATATAGCGTCAACTAAATAGTAACAATAAATGTAAGTTTAACTTAGAATAATCAGTGAAGTCGTGGAAAGAGTGCTATCTCGCGCTTCAACTGATTTTTCTAGGTTTAAACATCAATATGGGACAAAAACAAAAACGATGACCACCGACATCAAAACAATCCACTTACTGCTGATAGAGCCTTCCTCCAATCATGCAGAAGCCATTATTAATGCACTGAGAAACAGGGGCTTTGCTGTTCGTGCGACTCAGATATTGACTCCCGAAGAACTTGGTTTAATTCTGGAAAAGCAGGTTTCCGATCTGCTATTAGCCATTCCAGACCATCCAGATTTGTCAGCCAAGCAAGCCATTGAACAAATCGCACAATTTGGCCGGGATATACCCGCTATTTTGATGTTAGACGAATTACAGGAAGAGTCCATTGTCAAAACGCTTAAAGACGGTGCCTGCAATACCGTCAGTCATAAAAATCTGGAAATGATCTGTTTAGTAACAGAGCAGACGATTACTCACTTAGATAACCGTCGCAGTAAGACTCAAGCAGAACTCGCGCTAAGAGCCAGTGAAAAACGCTGTACTTTATTATTAGATAGCTCACAAGATGCCATTGCCTACATTCACGACGGTATGCATGTCTACGCCAATCGGGCCTACTTGGAATTGTTTGGTTATACCGACCATGATGAAGTCCTTTGCGTACCCGCTTTGGATATGATTGCCAAAGAAAATCAGGAAGAATTCAAAAAATACCTTAAAGAAATCGCCATTAATAATGATCAGCACAATTTCAGTTTTTGTGGTGCAAAATCTGATATGAGTACTTTTGAAGCGATCATGACACTCTCTCCGGCTAATTTTGATAATGAAAACTGTACCCAAATAATGATCCGTTCAGCCACCGATAACACCGAGCTTGAAGAAAAATTAAAAGAGCTAAGTGCTCTGGATTCCCTCACCGATTTATATAATAAAGTTTACTTTGTGGAGCAACTTCAAAAGGCTCAGGACAAAGCCATCGAAAATGCCTGTACATTTAACCTACTTCATATTGAGTATGACCAACACAATCAACTTAAAGGTGAATACGGTATTGCAGGTGTCGAAAAAGTCACTCAAGAATGCGCAAAATGGCTGAGTGAAAAAGTCAGTGAAGACTATAAACTCGCTCGCCTAGCCGATCATTCCTTTGGCGTTTTGATCGAAGACAGATCCAGTCAAAAGGCGAAAGATTTGGCTAAAATGTTATGTCGTGATATAAAACCGCATTTATTTGATATTGAAGGGCACACCGTTAAAGTGACATTCAGCATTGGTATTTGTCCAATTGGTGACAAAAACTCGAATGTGGATCAGTATATATCCGATGCGCATAGCGCAGCCTCTCGATTAGAAAACGGCGATGGGTTCAAAGTATATAATCGAGCGCTACATAGTATGAATGGTGATGTCGATCCAGTATTGGTCGATAAAATACAAGACTCTATCGAATCAGGTCGCATCCGGTTGTTATTCCAACCAATTGTTAAATTGCATGGCGAAGAAAAACCACTCTATCAAGCGCTGTTAAGGTTAAACGATGAATCAGGTACCCCGTTAAGTGCCGATCAAGTTTTTCCGATTGCACGGGTCGCAGGTTTGGGGGTCAAACTAGACAAATGGATCATCACTCAAGCTTTGAGAGAAATAAAAATGACGACCAGCAAGGACAATATGCAGATTTTTGTCCATCTTTCCAGTGTATCGTTAATTGAAGACAGCATGTTGAGTTTTATCGAAAAAACCGTTGCCGCTAGCAAAATGGACAGAAATCGACTAATTTTTCAATTTGATGAAAGTGATGCCGCTAACCATCTGAAAAGAGTTTTGACCCTGACGGCTCAACTAAAAGCCAAAGGATTTGTAACCTGTCTGGCAGACTTTGGCGCCAATCCGGAACAGATCACCTTAATAGATCAACTGGATGTCGATTATGTGAAATTATCCCATACTGTTACCGAAAATCTGCATACCGATGCCGAATCGATGGCTCGCGTGCAACATCTGTTAGACGAAATTCATAATCGAGATAAAGCAAGTATTATACCCAAAGTTGAAGAAGCAGCCATGTTAGCAGCGCTTTGGCCAATGAATGTGCGATATATTCAGGGATACTATTTACAAAGGCCTAGCGAAAAAATGGAATATGATTTTTCATCCAGTGGTTTTTAAACTTGGAATAATCAGTTGAAATAGTTTTATTGCCAATCAAACACACATATTAAATCATTGAGAGTGGTCGAATTCATCCGCCCTTTGGCCTTTGCCTGAACCGTTGGTTTAGCACGATAGGCCAAACTAAAACCGCTCTCATTCATCATTAACAAATCATTGGCCCCATCACCTATGGTCAGTATGTCATTCTTAGCAAGATTGAGTTTTTCTTTTAGCTGATTGACAAAATCGGCTTTGATGCGAGCATCTACAATTTGCCCTACAACCTTACCAGTCAGTTTTTCATCCACAATTTCTAGGTTATTGGCTCTAACTTCATATAATTCCAACCTGTCTTTCAAACGTTGCACAAACGGAGTAAACCCACCGGAAACAATAGCCACTTTGACATTTTTGATATGACTTTGCCTAACCAGTTGGCCCACTCCTAAAGATAATGGCAAACTGTCGGCCATTTTATCAATGGTCGATTCGGCTAATCCCTTTAAACAGGTCACTCTTGAAATAAGACTCTCCGAAAAATCTAACTCTCCTCGCATTGCCGCTTCGGTGACTTTTGATACAAGATCACCCACCCCATGTTGACGCGCCAATTCATCAATCACCTCTATCTGAATAAAGGTAGAGTCCATATCAAAAACTAGCAATTTGGGCGGTTCGATATGTTCTTTTGGCCAACATAATAAATCAAAATTAGAAGATACAACCTCTTCAAGCAGCCAATTTTCAAGTACTACCAAGTTAGCAAACACTTCCCAACAAATTAGATTAGGTGTTTCCTTTTTAATAAAATAGACGGGGGTATTGAGCCGTGATAATAAAGAGGTAAAAATTTGCTGCTCGTCTTTTTCCGAGCAATCATCACACTTAGATTTAAATAGGCTCAATTTAGACAAGCCTTTAAAACTTATAGGATCCACACATAAATGGATTGACTCTGCTTGCTGGAGGTACAACTGCTTGATTTTCAACAATGGATTTTCTCTAGAATTAAGTAGGTCTAAGGGATTGGAGTCACTGTACAAAGTTTCACATGTAACCAGTGAGTTGGCAATGAATAAAAAGGAATATCAAGTTATTTGCCTTGCGCTTTAGAATTGATACAATAAGATAATGCAAAATACTAATCATCATCGCCAACAAACATCCCCACCTAACCTGCTAAGAGGTATTCTGACTGCCGTACTTGGCATCACTATCAGTATATTGGCACTCAGCTGGTTTATTATCGATTTTCACTTTGAACAACTGGTCATCAAACGCACATCTGAATACGCTCATAGTATTGCTCGGATTGCTGCCGACTCTAGCGCGGAAGCACTCTTAGCCGATGACAAACTACAACTCAACTTGCTGGTTCAAAATGTCGCTAAAGATCCCTATATCAGACAAGCAACAATCATTTCTGAAGAAGGTCAAATCGTCACTCAATATCCGGAAGAAACAATACCCGCTGGCAGCGTGACAGGAACTGAAAATATTTCTGTCATCTCTATTGTGCCTTCTGGTTCGTCGGATCAACATCCATTAACTCGGGAAGAACAAACATCCAAAAACGAACAAAAAGACCGAACAGTTACAATGCAAAAGCCTAATCAACAATCGCAACCCCCGTTTGTCCTGCGTCAAAAAAATAAAACATTTTTCGAACCAATCACTTATCAGAATATCGCTGCTGGCTGGTTTAAACTGGAAATAGACAAGTTTCAATTAGAACAAGATTTTCGTGATATATTTATCGAGATCCAGTGGATGATTGTCATCATCTCTTTGGTTTTATTGATGTTGCTTTTGTTTATTGTCTATCGGTTTGAAAAAAGTATTAAACAACTCGTACTGAGCTGTCAGCACTTATTACTTCAAAAAGGGCTCAAGCCTTCGAGTAACAAGTCCAACTGGCTAGAATCAGTGAAAGAACTTTCCCAATCCCATCAACAACGCTTGCACGAACATGTTAGCCTACCAAAACAAACCGACAATTGGCTGCATAGTAAGATTGTTAGCAATGCTCTGGTTTGTTATCTTGAATTTAACATACTCTCCCAAGAAAATAGTCATATCGCAGGCAACCTTACTCAGGCAGAAAGCTTCCTAAATAAATCGATTCAGGCATTTGGGGTACAATCTCAAGGCGATATTTTGAGTGGTTGCCTGATCCCATTCGACACTACCGGATTTGATAATACGGAAGCTGGCAGTAACAAGATAGAGAATCCCTCGGGGAATAATCATTCACTGACAGAAGCCCTTGGTTTGATTTATTTAATTAACAAATTATTTACACGGTTAAATGGCAATATCCAAGTCAAAGCTTTTATAATGCGAGCCCCCGTTCTACTTTTAGAAGATGAACAAGATGTGACAACCGGAGTTTCTCTCATTGGTCGCTCTTTGGATAAAATTAATCAGCTTTCACTGCTCACTCATTTTAATGAGATTGTCAGTTTATCAATTCCAGCAGCTGATTTTGAAAATAAGGCACAAATAGAAGCAATAATCACCGATGGGCTTGAAGATAAAAATAGTTTTCGTCTGTTAGAAACAAGCCCTGCAATTCAACAACAAATTGCCCGAAAATATAAATATATTTCCACCAGCCAGATAGATCCCTAAAGCTAAATTGAAACCTATTGCCCTTTCATAATTCAACAGTGATGACTTATGAAAAATCAACCTCTCCCCCTAAGATCTTTTACGATAATTTGCCTCGTAAACTGGAAAATCCTCAAAATTTTGCTATGTTTAATACATACCTCGGTAAAGTAGAATTTATTTCCCCCATATATGCCAACCAAATTACTCATATGTGACGACTCAAGAATGGCGAGAAAACAGCTAGCACGCTGTTTACCCAAAGATTGGGATATCGAAATATTTTTTGCTGAAGATGGTCGTCATGCATTAGAAATGATCATAGAACAATCTCCTGATTTATTATTTTTGGACTTAAACATGCCTGTGATGGACGGCTATGAGACCCTCGAAGAAATCAATGCTCAAACCTTGGATGTTACCGTAATCGTTGTTTCTGGTGATATCCAACCCACCGCCCAAGAACGAGTATTGGGTTTGGGTGCTTTAGATTTTATTAAAAAACCCATTAGCCAAGAAAATTTAATCGACACTTTAGAGCATTCCGGCTATTACCAACAACCTGAACGAGCTGAATCAATAGAACAAGACGATAATCACCTGCAAACCGATCACCTGAAAAATGACAAAGCGGAGGATATTTTCCACAACGAACAAACATTTTTGGATGCTTGTCAGGAAGTGGCCAATGTAGCGATGGGTAGAGCAGGTGATCTTCTGGCACGTTTTTTAGATGCCTTTATCGAATTGCCTATCCCAAAGGTCAATCACATCGAATTCAATGAACTTAATATGGCGTTACAATTTGTCGATCAGGAAGAGGCTATTTCTTCCGTCTGCCAAGGATTTATCGGTCCCGGAATATCAGGTGAAGCGCTACTAATTTTTAATGACTCCAGCATTAAGAACATTGCCAACTTAATGAAATACCAAGGAGAGATCGACGACAATGTTGAATTGGAGCTACTGATGGATATCGCTAATATTATCGTTGGTGCTTGTTTGCAAGGAATATCCGATCAGCTCAATGTCAACCTCAGTCAGGGCCATCCGGTGGTACTGGGACAACATGTCAAAATTCCTGAACTTATCGACAAAAATGCAAAACATTGGGACAAAATACTATCGATTGAAATCAATTATAAAATAGAAAATGAAGCAATCAACTGTGATTTATTATTGTTAGTCACCGAAGACAGTATTGAACAACTTAAACAAAGACTCAGCTATCTGGTATGAGTAATAATATAAGACAATGAGCAGCGATGTAAAATAATGAGTAACAATATAGGCCAATTAAAAGAATTCCACTGGATGATGGATATGTTACAAAACATAGACATTGGCCTAGTCGTTCTCAACAACAAAAACAAGGTTCAGCTGTGGAATTCTTTTATGGAAAATCACAGCGGAATTTTAGCTAGTAACGTCCGTAATAAAGATATATTCTCTCTGTTTCCCGAAATCGAAAAAGACTGGTTTCAGCACAAAGTAGAATCGGTATTTCAACTAAAAATTCGCGCCTTTAGTATTTGGGAGCAACGCCCTTACATTTTTAAATTTAAAAATTATCGCCCCATTACGGGTATTGCTGAATTCATGTACCAAAACGTCTCCATTTTCCCAATTGTCTCCACTACTGGCGAAGTAGAAAATATTTGCATTATTGTCTATGACGTCACTGATGTCGCGACCAACAGACACGCATTAAAAGAAGTCAACGCTCAGTTAGAACAACTAAGTCGAACCGACCGATTAACCGGATTGAATAATCGTGGCTATTGGCAAGAATGCCAAGAACGAGAGTTTACCCACTTTCAAAGATACCAAAATAAAAGCAGCCTAGTCATTTTTGATATCGATCATTTTAAAAAAGTAAACGATACCTACGGGCATCAAGCTGGCGATGAGGTGATCAGGCAATGTTCAAGCACCTTGCTTAACAGCGCTCGCGACGTTGATATTTGTGGTCGATATGGGGGTGAAGAATTTGTAGTTTTACTGTCTGAAACCGATGCCAAAAACGCCATGATTTTTGCCGAAAGATTACGTAAAAAAATCGAACGAATTTTAGTAAACTATCAACAATATAAAATAAAATTCACCGTAAGTTTGGGAATTTGCCAACTGAAAGAAAAAATTAAAAGTGCACAACAATGGCTAGAATGTGCTGATCAAGCGCTCTATCAATCGAAAGAAAGTGGTCGGAATAAAACCAGTATTTTTGAATCCAAAGAAATGAAAGACTTGCAAAATCATCAATAAAATATTTTTTGAACTTATTTTTTTAAATTTCATTTCCGATGGTAAATCGTACCGCATCACGCAGATCTTCATAATCATATTCTGATAATCCGGTAAATTCGAGCACCTTATTACCAATCTTTTGCCACTCAAAGTCAATATCACATTGTGCCAATTTTTCCGGTAGATTAACCATGTCCTCCGCCATTTTTAAAACACACAAGAGCGTTTTTAGGGTAGGATTTTCGATCGATTGATCGTCTAATAATCGGTCCACCGAATGGTGATTTTTTACCGCCAGACAAATCACAGTGGGTAAATTCCAAACTCTGGCGACCCAGTAACCCGCAGCGGCATGATGTACCCCAAAATTGGTAAACTCCTCACTGGTAATACGCCCATCTTCCCGGCTGTAAGAAAATTCAATCACCTTTTGATAGTTTTCATATTTTGAAGCTAAAATAGGCACACCGCAATTGTGAAAAAGACCTAAAGTGTAGGCTTCATCAGCAACCGCTAAATTGAGTTGACGACAGATGGTGGAGGCCACCGTGGCAACGGATAAAGAAATTTCCCAAAATAAATTCATATCGATACGGGTATCGAGTTCTGCCATGGATTCACGTAATAACAGCGTTTTTAGGATCCCCACCACCCGATCAACCCCGAGCATAACCACTGCCTGCGGGATGGAGGATATTCGATTGGCTAAACCAAAAGCGGGCGAATTAACCACTTTAATCACCGCAGCACTAATCCCGGGATCGACCGAAATAATATCACCAATACTTTCCAAATCTGCACCACAGGCGTTGATTTGCTCAATAAGCCCTGGCTGCGGAGGAATATATATTCCAGAAATAGGGCTTTTGTTTTTTTTAGAAGTTGGCATATTGGTGAATTCGAACTTGGATTGGCGGGCCTTGCCCGGCTATACCTTAAATATAGAGCAATATCAGGCCTATTTCCGACTATTTTATTGGTTGCTCGGTATTTTTTATTCGTTTTCTTTTTTTATGTTCTTCACCTCAACCACTAAACTATCGACTTTTTGAAAACCTCTTGGCAATTTATTACCGCGACGACCTCTTTCACCTCGATAATGCTCAAGGTCCGATGGTTTCAACCGCAAGTAACGTTTACCAGAATAAACCAGTAACGATTGTTCGTTCGAAACCACCGCCACCGACACCATAAATTCCTCTCTGAGCTTTAATTTAGCCGCAGGAATACCG
This sequence comes from uncultured Kangiella sp., assembly GCA_964454125.1. Classification (GTDB taxonomy): domain Bacteria; phylum Pseudomonadota; class Gammaproteobacteria; order Enterobacterales; family Kangiellaceae. The sequence continues at coordinate 15,139 of CAYVSL010000030.1, read as the reverse complement.
ATAATTTTGTTGCCTTTACCTTTTGACAGTTGCGGTAAATCACTGATTGGAAACACCAACATACGACCTTCATTGGAAACACTTACACAATACTGGTGATAATAATCATCCACTGGACAAGCTGGCAAAACTTTAGCTCCGGAAGGCACACTGAGCAATGCTTTACCATTTTTAGTGCGAGTAATAGTGTCTTCAAACTTGCCGACAAAACCATAACCCGCATCACTGGCAAATAAGAATGGTTGATCATCGTCAGCCATCAATGTATCAGTAAAAACCGAACCGGCGATGGGGTTTAGTCGACCCGTTAAAGGCTCGCCCTGACCTCTGGCAGAAGGCAAGCTATGAGCTAACAAGGCAAAACTGCGGCCACTGGAATCAATGAACACCGCAAACTGGTTACTTTTGCCGCGCGCAGAGGAGCCGTATCGATCCCCTGATTTATAATTAAGTGCTTCAGGATCCACTTCATGCCCCTTGGCGCATCTTACCCAGCCCATTTTCGACAGAACAACGGTCACCGCTTCGCTGGGCATCAAGTCCGTTTCGCTTAACGCTTTGGATTCATCACGAGTCACAATGGGTGACATCCGCCGATCAGCAAATTCTTCTGCCGTTTGTTTGATCTCCTTTTTGACCAATGTTTTTAACCGTTGTTTGGAGCTTAAGGTGAGTTCTAGTGTAGATTTTTCCTGTGCCAGTTCGTCTTGCTCAGAACGAATTTTCATTTCTTCAAGCTTGGCCAGATGTCTTAATTTTAACTCTAGGATAGCTTCAGCTTGTATGTCAGTAATTCCAAAATGAGTCATTAACACTGGTTTGGGCTTGTCTTCCTCGCGAATAATTTTGATCACTTCATCGATATTTAAAAAGGCAATTAACAACCCATCTAAAATATGCAAACGTTGGTTCACTTTCTTCAGTCGCGACTCCAAACGGCGGCGAGTCGTCTGAGTACGAAAAACCAACCATTCATTTAAAAAAGTCACCAAACCTTTCACTCTCGGATTACCATCAATACCAATCACATTCATATTAATGCGATAGTTTCGCTCCAGATCGGTGGTAGCAAAAAGATGCCTCATTAAGGGTTCCACATCAACCCGGTTTGAGCGAGGTATAATCACCAATCGGGTCGGATTTTCATGATCGGATTCATCTCTTAGATCCGCCACCATCGGTAATTTTTTGGCTTGCATTTGAGCCGCGATCTGCTCCAAAATTTTTGCCCCAGAAACCTGATGCGGTAAGTGATGGACAACAATATCACCATCTTCCATTTCATAAACGGCGCGCATTTTAACGCTGCCTCGCCCAGTCTCATACGCTTTAGTGATATCAGTTCGCGGAGTAATGATTTCAGCATTGGTGGGATAATCCGGCCCTGGAATAAAATCCATTATTTCATCTAAAGTGGCTTTGGGATGGTCCAGCAAATGGATACAGGCATCAGCAATTTCCTGCATATTATGCGGCGGAATATCCGTGGCCATACCGACCGCAATTCCGGTGGTACCATTTAATAATAAATTGGGTAATCGGGCCGGTAACACTTTGGGCTCATTGAGTGTGCCGTCAAAGTTCGGACTCCACTCAACCGTGCCCAGTCCTAGCTCAGACAATAAGATTCCGGCATAAGCAGACAAGCGGGATTCAGTATATCGCATAGCGGCGAAAGATTTAGGATCATCCGGCGCACCCCAGTTTCCCTGACCATCCACTAATGGATAACGATAGGAAAAGGGTTGTGCCATTAACACCATTGCCTCGTAACAGGCGCTGTCACCATGAGGATGGAATTTACCTAAAACATCACCAACTGTACGCGCTGATTTTTTAAACTTAGCGGTTGATTTTAAACCAAGCTCGCTCATCGCGTACACAATTCGGCGCTGTACCGGTTTTAATCCATCGCCAATATGAGGCAATGCCCGATCCATGATCACGTACATCGAATAATTCAGATAAGATTTTTCGGTAAAATCGGCTAGAGTTTGTTGCTCTATGCCATCAAATGTTATTTCCATCTTTTGGACCTTTTATTTCTTCAATTCATATTATTCGTCGTAGCTACAGCTAACTGGAATGAGCGCTTCCCGCAGACTTCTGAATTATCCAGCCCTTCTCCTGCACATTAAAGAACCGCTTCAATATCTTTGTTGGGATGTTTTGAGCAAGTCATATTGAAATACCATTACAAGCCAACAGTTGTCTTATGAAAATCAAGTGGTTATTGTGTTTAAATTAAACCTCAACCATGCCGCCTTTTTCTTCTAACCATGATTTTCGATCGGCGGCGCGTTTTTTATTTAACAGCATATCCATGACCTCAAAGGTTTTTTCATGGGAGTCGATGGTAAGTTGTACCAAACGTCGAGTATCAGGATCCATAGTGGTTTCTCGCAGTTGTTTGGGATTCATTTCACCCAGACCTTTAAAGCGCTGAATATTAATTTTGCCGCGCTTTTTTTCTGCCTTGATTCGATCAAGCACGCCCTTACGCTCATCTTCATCTAAGGCGTAGTAAACTTCTTTACCGATATCAATTCGATATAATGGCGGCATGGCAATATAGACATGACCCGCTTCGACCAAGGCTTGAAAATGACGAATAAAAAGAGCACACAAGAGTGTTGCGATATGCAAACCATCTGAATCGGCATCAGCCAGCACGCATATTTTCCCATAACGCAAGCCACTCAAATCATCACTACCCGGATCAAGTCCTAATGCAACGGAGATATCATGAACTTCCTGAGAGGCTAAAATTTCGGAAGAGTCCACCTCCCAGGTATTTAAAATCTTACCTCTTAGCGGCATAATGGCTTGAAATTCTTTATCTCGCGCCTGCTTCGCCGAGCCTCCCGCAGAATCACCTTCGACTAAAAACAACTCACCTGCCATAATATCTTGGCCTGAACAATCCGATAGTTTACCCGGTAATGCCGGACCACTGGTTATTTTTTTACGGGCGACTTTTTTTCTGGAACGCATTCGTTTATGAGCATTGGCAATAGCTAATTCACTGAGCAAATCCCCATAATTGGGATTTTGATTAAGCCACAAAGAAAAAGCATCTTTCACTACTCCTGAAATAAATGCAGCACACTGACGAGAAGATAACCGTTCTTTAGTTTGCCCGGAAAACTGTGGATCTTGCATTTTAACGGAGAGCACAAAACTGAGTCCGTTCCAAATATCATCGGCCGTTAATTTAACTCCGCGAGGCAGACTATTTCGGAAATCACAAAATTCTTTCATTGCATCTAAAAGACCGGTTCGCATACCGTTAACATGCGTGCCGCCTTGCACAGTGGGGATCAAGTTAACATAACTTTCGTTGATCACTTCACCACCTTCCGGTAACCAGAACAGCGCCCAGTCAACCGCTTCAGTATCCCCTTTAAAACGGCCGACAAAAGGCTCCTCCGGCAGCGTTTCTATATCAATGGCTGTCAGCTTAAGATAATCCGTCAGGCCTTGCTCATAATACCATTCATCTTTTTCATTATTAGTTTTATCGCTGCCGGTATTGTCAATTAGAATGACTCTTAATCCGGGACATAAAACCGCTTTGGCGCGTAATAAATGCTTTAGTTTAGAAAGCGAATATTTAGCCGTGTCAAAATATTTGGCATCGGGCCAAAAAGTCACGCTGGTACCGGTATTTCGTTGCCCAACATCGCCCACCACAGTTAGAGGTGAGCTAATTTCTCCATTGGCAAAACTAATCTGATATCGTTTGCCATTTCTTTTAACATTGACATCAACCCGACTGGAAAGCGCATTAACCACTGAAATACCGACCCCGTGTAGACCGCCCGAAAATTCATAATTTTTGTTGGAAAACTTTCCACCAGCATGCAGCTTAGTTAAAATTAACTCGACACCACTGACCCCTTCTTCCGGATGAATATCAACCGGCATTCCACGGCCATCATCTTTGACTTCCAGCGAACCATCTTTGTGCACCAATACGGTGATATTTTTACAATAGCCCGCTAATGCTTCATCAACACTGTTGTCGATCACTTCTTGGGCAAGATGATTAGGGCGAGTGGTATCGGTATACATACCCGGTCGTTTTTTAACCGGATCAAGACCCCGAAGTACTTCAATAGAATCAGAATTATAAGAACTGGACATTTAATTCCTTAAGAATGGGTGGTTTTTTGTTTTGATTGATACTATATCATCGCGTCAAATTATCGGAAAGGCAAGTGTGTTGGAGAAAAAATGATCCGATCATTAGCAGTAACGAAGTATAAAAAGATAAACAGAGCTTAGTACTCTTTCAAAAGGAAATTAGTAACCCTTGATCGAATAATCAACGGTGAACTCAATATTGTCAATCCGATGAACCACAGATTCGATCCGACCGTCTGAATATAAATTAAGGTAACGATACCCTGGGGCTTTCGTATCAGCCGCAAAATCTTGTGATTTGGGCATAAATTGTACACAACTGGATGGACTGGCAATCCAATTTACACCATTTTGCGTCTTGTCATATTCCTGATGAACATGACCCCAAAGAACACCTTTAACATTTTTATGTTGGCTAATGATTTGTTTAAAGATTTGATTATTTTTTAACCCAATATTATCCAACCAATAACTACCGACATCAATCGGCTGATGATGAAGAACAACCAGCGCATGCTTATCTTTATATCGAGCGAGTGATTTTTGCAAAAATTCCAATTGTGAATCATCCAAATGCCCATGAACCTTGCCGACCACCGAAGAATCCAACAGGATCACCTGCCAATGTCCGATCAATAGATGTTTTACTGAGGAGACGCGACCATTAGACAAATACATTTCCATGGCATCAGGATTATCATGGTTTCCGGCGATCCAGAAACTAGGAATATTCATTTGGTGAAAATAATCGGCCAGATATTTATAAGCTTCTGGTGAAGCATCTTGGGCTAAATCACCGGTAGCAAGCAAAGCATCGGGACACCACTCTTCTCGACCAACTCGATCACAAACCGCCTCAAAACTTTCGCGCGTGTTAAGCCCCAACAAACAGCCGTCAGGATCGGCGAAAATATGACTATCGGTCACCTGCACCAACCTCACCACATCCAAACGTGAGGATGTTATATCCAGTGGTAATGTTTCAATATTTGCACTCATCTTTTTACTCAATAGCCTCCTTTCTATAAACTCCACTACTTTTGGTACCAACATCCCTGTAGGCAATATCTGAGACTTTCACCTAAAAAGCGGTTTAATTGTCTTTTTTCATCCACTTGCTGGTATTGCAATACCGCCCCATCATTCTTAGGGCTAAGTGCTTTCGGTCCCGCTCTATCCATTACCTCAACCAGCTGCGCATCATGATATAAACGTACCATCAAATTAATATTGGCATCTGTGGACTGGCTTGGCGAGTACACTCGAAGCATCATGGTCGTAGTGTAACGTGCTTTTTCAACTAATCTAAAACCGATTTTATGCCCAGAGGCCGATCTTAATTCGACCCATTTATCAACGAAACGAGTGAGCTGGTCATTTTTGGCGATATTCAGCCAAGGAAGCAACCGTATGATCAATTCGTAATTAATCTCACATTGATCAATAAACTCATCCAAATTCGGTTTGTAACTCGATTTTTTAAATTGGTTATTTAACAAATCTAGGTTTCTCATCATTCTGGGTGTAGTTTCAATAAAATCCATTGGTGGAAATTATTGTTCTTAAAGACCGATTCAAGTCAAATAAGACTCAATCAGTATTTTCCCAAATTAAGGTTTAACAAGTCCACCAAGCCATTAATTTATCAGATTGATCCGGTTTTAAACACATATTAGTCGATTTAAAATAACAATTTTATTAAACAATTGTTATTTCAGTCATTATCAGGTGATTTATTGCTTATTTTGTGACCAAATTCCACTTTTTCTGACTACAAATCCCAAAATCGATCCTTATTAACAAAATGAAGTTTTAACCACTGTATTGCAATAATGGTCATCGCATTATTCAATCGTCCCGATTCAAGCCATTCGAAAGCCGTTTGAGTTGATACGCAATGAATTTTAATATCCTCCTGCTCCTGATCTAATCCTGCAAAATTTGCCAACTTGAGGCTATCGACTTCGCCCAAATATAACCATATTCGTTCCGTCGAGCCCCCTGGACTGACAAGGTATTCGCAAATTTTTTCAAGACGCAATACCTGACCACCAGCTTCTTCTAGAGTCTCTCGCCTAACAACCTCCTCCGGATCCTCACCTTTTTCAATCATTCCAGCCACCAGCTCCAATAACCAAGGAGATTTTTCAGTGGCAATTGCTCCAGGTCGAAATTGCTCAACAAAAACCAGCTTGTCCCGCTTTTTATCAAATAACAATACCGCAGCGGCATGCCCTCTTTCAAAAATCTCACGAGTGTAATTGGCACTCCACCCGCCCTGAAAAAGTTGGTTGGAAAGGAGGTATTTGTTCAGCTTGAAAAAACCACTATAAACATTTTCTTTGTTATGAATTTTGTATTGCATTAGATCAATCATTTCGTATATATTTAGTTGAATATTGGCAATCTTACCGTCGCTAGGGCAAAATGGCTAGGATCCATAAACAGCAGACATTGATTCAACTTGGAATAATCACCGCAAGGGCTAAAACAACAATGAATATTGAACATGCACGATTTAATATGATTGAACAACAAGTTAAACCTTGGAAAGTCTTTGACGAAAATATACTTGGCGCCATGTCCACTCTGCCACGTGAGCAATTTGTTAGCGAACAGCAACGCGGTATTGCCTATGCCGATATTCATATGCCGTTAGGCAATCAACAATCCATGCTAGCTCCGCGGGAAATCGCCCGGCTTATTCAAGCACTTGAATTAACTTCCAATGATAAGGTTTTGGAAATAGGAACCGGAAGCGGCTATTCGGCGGCAATACTGGCTAAATTAGCAAAAATAGTATTTAGTGTTGATATCATCGCCGATTTCGTAAAATCAGCAAAAAAAATTCATCGAAAATTGGCCATTGATAATCTGATTGTTGAAGAAGGCGACGCTTGTGATGGCTGGATGGCACATGCACCTTACGATGCAATCCTTATTACCAGTGCATTACCTAAATTGTCAGATAGCTTAAAAAGAAATCTCACCCCAAAAGGTAAAATTGTCTGTATTCTGGAGCACAATGGCGGCCATACCGCGACTCTCGCTCTACTAGGAGAAGATGATGAATGGCAATATGAATACCTGTTTCCGGTAGATGCAACCTTAATGATAAATGCGGAAAAGACCAATCAGTTTGAGTTTTAGGGCTTCAGCAGAAATTTACTCTCGTAACTCGTCGCTTTATATTTCTACATATCCTTTTACAAAATGCACAACTTTATAATCATTTATCTGAGGGCAAAGTGCTTTAGGTGAGCTACAATACTAACACACCCAATCCCCCCTTTTTGGGGCTAGCTTCTTGTAAAAAACAAAGCTAGAGAACCGCAACTAGTATTTCTTTTAATAGGTAATAAAATGAAAAAACCATTAAAAATGGCTTTAAGTGCTTTAGTTTTGACTACATCATCTCAGCTTTATGCGGATAATTTGTTGGATGTTTATCGCTTGGCGAAAGATGGGGATCCCACTTTTTTGGCCAGCGAGGCGGGAACAAGAGCCACTAGCGAGCGAGTTAATCAAAGTATGGCAACTCTATTACCTCAATTAAATGCTAGTGTTGGCTACGGTATTTCGAGCAGAAAAGATAATAGCGTCACCACTGGAGTATTTAATCCCACGTTCCCCACAACCGAAAACCCAAACTTGGATCCAGAAGAATTCGCCAATCCTTCAAACAGTAAAAGTGATAGTACAAGGACAGATTATTCCATTAGGTTGACCCAAGAAATATATAATCATGCTTCGTGGCTTAATCTAAGACAATCGGAAAAGCGCTCACTTCAAGCCAAGGTTAATCATGAAAGCTCAAAGCAAGATCTAATTATTCGCGTTGCGGATGCTTATTTTAATGTGTTAGCCGCTAAAGACAGTGTTGAATTTTCTAGTGCTGAAACCCAAGCAGTATCTCAAGAGCTAGCTCAAACTAAACAGCGTTTTGAAGTAGGCTTAATAGCGATTACCGATGTTCATGAAGCTCAATCCAGATATGACCGAGCGGTAGCAAACCAGATAACAGCAGAAAATAACCTCGATAATACCCATGAATTACTACAACTGATCACTGGCCGATACCATTATGATTTGCTTGCCCTAAAAACAGAAATCCCACTTCGAAATCCTCAACCAGAAGATATAAAACAATGGGTAAAAAAAGCAGAAACGAATAATATTAATATTAAAGCTTCCAAAATTGCTCTGGACATAGCCAAACAAAGCATCTCAATTTCACAAGCCGGACATTTACCTACCTTAGATCTTACAGCTAGTTACTCTGACAATGACACCGTCACCGAAGTCCCTTCACAACCCGTTTTTGACAATGCGAAGAATCCAATTGGCTTGTCAACCAATATTGAACAAACCGGTAGCTCGCCTAGCTCTTCGATTTCAATAGATCTGAAAATTCCACTTTATTCTGGCGGTAGGACCAACTCACAAGTAAAAGAAGCTCAAATCCTGTATCAACAGGCCGCACACAACCTTGAATCAAGTAGACGACTTGCAGTAAGTACAACCCGAAGCACTTATTTAGGTGTTGTTGCAAACGTTGGCTCAGTAAAGGCATTTAAACAGGCCGTTATTTCTTCACAAAAATCACTTGAAGCAACTCAAGCGGGCTTTGAAGTAGGGACGAGGACTATCGTTGATGTGCTGTTACAAACTCAGTTACTTTTTGATGCTAAACGACAATACTCTCGATCCCGTTATGACTATGTTTTAAACACTTTAAAACTTAAGCAAGCAACAGGGCTTTTAAATGAAGAAGATCTAGCTAAAGTTAATCAATTCCTACGTTAGACCCATTTTTTCATCCTCACCCTATCTTCTCCCATCAAGGGAGAAGGATCTGGCGCTCCCTATCAGAAGTGGATTCACCTACACGACACCACTCTCTTTCTGCTAATGAAATTATCGTCGACTTGATTACGACACTATATAACCTTACGCGGAAATTTAGTAATATGTTTTATTGAAGATAAAAATAATAAAGAATCAGATATTTAACCCTTTGGGTCGGGATGATAAATCTAACAGAAATTAATTATTAAAAAATGAGAGTAAATTAATGAAAAAATTACTTTTAATTATCGCCATTATTGGTGGGATTAAATATTACAAAGATCACCCAGGTAATTTCACCAAACTAGATCGTGGTGATGTGATTTTGTACGCTACGGATTGGTGTGGTTACTGTAAAAAAACCCGAGCGTTTTTTGCCGCTAACGGAATTATTTATACCGAATATAATATTGAACGTTCCGCCTACGGAAAAGCGGAGTACGACAAAATTAACGGAAATGGTGTTCCGGTTGTCGATGTGAAAGGCACTATTATACGCGGTTATAGCGAGCGCAATTTACGCCGAGCGTTAGGGCTTTGAAGCCTAAGCAGTTGAATAATTAAAAATAGAAACAATCATACTTTTCCCATCATAGCCTGTTTTTCCACTTAAAAAAAGGGGTTTGGTATTCGATTAAAATCTTTATCGTCTTTATTAGATGGGTACCCAGAAATATTGACACAAATTGAACAAGATTTAATTGACCCAACCGTCAAATCGGTTGAACGCAATGGATTGACGGTGGAAAATATTTTCAGAAGTTTGTTGTTAAAACAACAATTGCAAGTGAGTTACGAGCCACTCGCTTTTCATTTATCCGATTCAATGAGTTATCGATCTTTTGTTCGTTTAGCCGCTCATATCAACCCCCCCAAAATCGGTACTCCAAGCAACCATTCGTCGAATTAAACCGGAAACATTAGAACAAGTTCATCGATTACTTTCACAACATTGGATTGAGGAAGGCAATATTTCACTTGAAAAGCTACGCGTAGACAGCACGGTTGTCAAAAGTAATATCCTCCTCCGAGTGACAGTCAGTTACTGAATGATGCCGTGAGAGTGCTCAGTCGTTACATGGCCAAAAGTCTTAAGTTAACAGGTACAAAAATTCGATTTACCGATAAACGTAAACCCTCTAAATCATTGGCCTTTCGGATTTTTAATGCAAAAAACGCGGAAAAAGAAGCTCTTTACCCCGATTTGCTTAAGATAGTGACGTTGGTGTTAAAGCAAATCGAACGAGGATTAATACAGGTTAAGGAGAAAGGTGTTCAATCTATTTCAATGACAGAGTGGATCAACGAAGTAGAGCAGTATAGAGTCTTAACATTGAGAGTCGTTGATCAAACACAACGTCGCGTGATTGAAAAACAAACCGTTGCATCATCAGAAAAAATTGTCAGTTTGTTTGAGCCACATACTGATATTATCGTCAAAGGTTTTCGAGAGGTTCTATATGGACATAAAATTAACTTAAGCAGTGACCGAAAAGGCTTTATCACTTATTTGTCGATTGAAAAAGGCAACCCTTCAGATAAAGAGCTATTTATGCCCGTGTTATTGGCACAAAATTCAATTTAACCAGCCATCTAAACCAATTCATTTTTCGCATGTTTTTTACGCCTTTTGGCGAGATCGGTATATAAACTTCGATATTAGGTATGCCGGTTGTATGATAAGCTGTCGATACATCTCCCCAGGGAAAATAGTCACTGCATTTTTGTTGCCATCACCAAAATCGATCTGCCGCTCTTTGTAGGCTAAAGGAACGTGAGTTATTTCATCTCACTCGTCCACCATTGGCGACGCCCTCAATCGAAGTTTTGGCAGTACCCGAACTCATACTACTTCCAGTGTAACCGTTGGCACCGTAAATCATTAGCTGTTGATTTTGATCTGACATATCTTACCCTTAGTATTAACCTTTATTTTTTGATCAATTGTTTTAGATATTTTTGAAAAAAATAAAAACTGCCTTGCTGAAATACTCTTTATTATTAAACTTGGCGACTGCTTTGGTACACTTCGAACAACCATATGAATATGATCTTCTGGTATTTCCAATTCTACGATATCGAGTTTTTAATTGCCATTTATGATTGATTTTGCAAATATCGCCAGTTTGTTAATGATGGGATTGGTGAATGTTCTCCGTTAGAAAAGCGACAAGGGCAATGGGTGTTAGGAAATGATGAATTTGTAACGAAAGCTTTTAGTCAATTACCGAAGAAAAAAGAAAAGGATTTTCCTTTTAGCACGCGCTTCCGCTTATGGTAAGCGAGGGTCAAATGACCTCAAGCGTTATAAATGCAACTAGCCTGTAATGTTATTTTGTACTAAAATGTATTACAAGTAACTACGCGGAGATTTACATTATGGGCATCACAAGTATACGATTTTCAGATGAGATAGATAAACCATTAGAGTCTCTCTCTAGACAACTTGATAGAAGCAAAAATTATATTATAAATCAAGCTGTTAAAGAATATCTTGCAAGACGTTCATTGGATAACTCAAGGTGGCAGGATACTTTGGAGGCATTAAACTCCCTAGAAACTGGCGAATCTATTGGGGAAGAGGAAGTTCATGCTTGGTTGAACACTTGGGGCACAAAAAATCGCCAACCTCCTCCCAAATCGTGAGAATAACTTATTCGCCTGAAGCCATTGGAGACTTGCAGAGGGTCGTGGAGTTTATTGAGCCAAAAAATCTTTTTGCAGCGCGCCGGATCGCAATTGATATTCAAGAAGGTATTCAAAAACTCAAACAATTCCCACTGATTGGTTTACCTGTAATTAATGCTTTTGACCCAGAACAAATACGTGACTTATATGTCAGTAATTACACTGTACGCTATCTTGTCGAAAGTAAAAGAATTCATATTTTAAGGGTATGGCACAACAAAGAGAATGAAAAAGATTTATAATCGGGTAGCCAGAGGCCTCTAACCTCCAGCCCACACCACCCTGCATGCGGCTCCACACAGAGCGGCTCACTCAACTTATCCATTAGTGTAGATCTGTCTCTGAGCATATAAATCAACCACTTAAATCCAGTTCTATAGATTGTTTTGAGTAAACCTACCGCTTTTAGATGGCCTATTGACGATATCCGAAATTTAAAATAAATTGCGATCGATGATAGAAGTACGAAATATGTTGAAATGATCAGTATGGGAGTCATCGTTATATAGAGGCAGATATACACTCGTGATGACCCTTGGATAATAACATCATCCTCACCTCCTATAGCTGATCTCTCACACGGCTATCAGCTTTTAGCTATCGAAATATCATTAAATAGCATATAAAATGAAGCGGTGAGACTATTCGCTCAGTGAGCCACCAAATTGAATTGTCGCCTTGCTGGTGAGGCGTTAATTTTTTGCATAGCTAAGCGCGCTATGGGCTGACGCAATTTCTCGTGTTTCAACTGATTTTTCTAGATTTAAGGAAAGTGCATAAAAAAGCAAAGGATACTAACAGTGACCATCTACGACAGACGCAACCCGCTTGATGGATTATCAGCAAGCCAAATTATATTACTATTTGAGAGAGGTTCTAGGCAAAAACTCAAGCAGTCACTTCGAGATATTGCCATCGATGTGGTTAACCTTCATCAGGATAATGTAATAAGCCCGACTCTGGAATCAACCGTAAAGTCGATCCACGAACAAACCGAATTAGAAGAGTTTGCAGCTAAGGCCGCTCAAACATTTCTTGGTGATAATTTTAATCTTGATAAATAACCCGCAATTGCTCCGGATCATATACCCGCGCTATCTTAAACCTAAAAGGTTGTAGCATGAGAAATGACGCCAGCCCTCAACTTGTATGGTTATGCTAAAAATGGCGTTATTACCCGCAAGAAAAAACACCATTTTTAGCGACACCATACACACTCTGATCTAGCAGGCAGCAACTGATTAATTAAAGGCTGCTTTCAGCACAGACACAGATCTAACTAGATTTGTGTCTAGTCTTTTTTGGCAGCTTTTTCAGCATCTGGATTAATCTCAATCAATTCAACTTCAAACTGTAATACTGCATTTCTTGGAATTGAGCCAGGTCGACCTGGCGCACCGTAAGCAAGTTGCCAAGGAATAACAAAATGATATTTGCTGCCAACACCCATTAATTGTAATCCTTCCGTCCAACCTTTTATGACTTGGTTAAGTGGAAATGAAATAGGCTCACCTCGTTCAACTGAGCTGTCAAAAACACTCCCATCTGTCAGTGAACCAGTATAATGTACTTTAACAACATCAGCTGCCGCTGGTTTGACAGCTCCTTTTTTAGCGGCCGTTAAAATACGATATTGAAGTCCCGACTCAGTTGTTTTAACCCCTTCTTTTTTTCCATTCTCGGCTAAAAACGCGTCACCTGCGGCAATAGCGACTTTATCTAACTCGGCTTGCTCTTTTTGTTGTTCAGCGGCTTTTTGCTGTTGAACTGCCTGCATTTTCTGTTGAAAAGCGGTAAATTGCGCAGCAATTTCCTGTTCTGTCAGTGCAGTTTTCCCACTGAGCCCATCAACAAATCCTTTAGATACCGATTCTTTAGAGATATTGAGTAGTTCGTTTTGATCAATATCTTTTCGGATAAAGGAGGCCATTTTTGCACCGAGTGCATAACCCATTTTATCTTCTTCTTTTACCATTTCAGTCGAAGAGACCGTTTGCTCGGTAGGTTCCGTTTTAAGCGGCTTTTTCTCATCCTCCGACTTACAAGCCGATAAAGCACTGACCATTGAGATAAGTATTACTAATTTCTTGATATTCAGATTAACCACAATAAACCTCTTATTTTAGTGTAACCAATAAGTTACTTTTTAATTAGAATATATTTTAACCTAAATTAATCCGTTGAATCACAAGAAATAGCAACGCACCTGACGATGCGAAAAAATGGGCTCATCACCGACAAGGTGACTATGCCATTTTTTACTACATCATGCACGCCGCAAGATAGCACTCTTTCCACAGATCCAACTGATTATTTTAGGTTTAAATATTAACTCCCTAAACAGTCAGGCAGTCTATACTTTAAATGTTCAAAAAAAAACCCCTGAATACTGCTAAAACAAACAAATAAGGAACTGGTTCACTCTATGAATGTAAAGTTTAGCCTCAAAACCATTTTAACTTGCTTTATATTAATATTTTTCTCCGCTTGCCAAACAGGTGAAAAATCGGTTGCTGAAGCAAAACATACCGCTGTTGGAACCTTAGATGCGGTAATTTCAAACAATGCCCAATATGCCATCATCTCGTCGGTAAATCACGGTGTTGGTTATTGGGATCTCACTAAAAATAGTCTGTTATTTAACTGGAAACACAGTGATAAAACTGAAGACGGTATTATTGCCACCAATCTTTCAGCCGACTCCAGTCGCGCCATTACAGCCGATCGGCGAAATTTTAGTATTTGGAGTACCACCAGCGGTAAAGCCTACGGTTATTGGAAAGCGCCTGCTAGGATAAGAGCCGTTGCCATTTCGGACAAGGGCCGATATGTTCTTCTGGGATTAGAAGATGGTCGGGCAATTCATATTGACATGAATACTGGTCGTAGAATGGAGTTTACCGGTCATCGAGCAGAAGCCGTCGCGAGCGTTGCCCTGTCTGCAAACGGACTTTGGGCCTTTACTGGTGGTGCCGACTATCGTGCCATCTTATGGAATACAAAAACCGGCAAACCGAAACGGCTATTTGAACATACTACCCGTGTAACAAAATTACTTCTTAGTGCCAGCGGAAAGCGAGCTTTTAGTGCAGGTACACTTGGTAATGCCTATATTTGGGATTTAACCACCGGTGAACAAATCACCCGCTTAGCACTGAAAAAGAGAGAATATATTATTGTTTCAGCCCGTTTTTCACATGATGATCAATGGCTCGTTACGGGCGCGCCAGGTAGAGACATTAGTTTGTGGGAAGTAAAATCAGGAAACCGGCTATCCCAATGGCAAGCACGCACACGAGACCAATGGAAACCCAGTGGAGCTATCATTTATGCAGTCGCATTTACCCCTGATGATCGGTTTATATTTAGTGAAAGCTCTGCTGGTTATGGTGAAAAATGGTCCATCCAATAAGGATCACCTAACAATCAGGCCATCATAAACCTAGAATAATCAGTA
>CAYVSL010000029.1:0-38613 GCA_964454125.1 uncultured Kangiella sp. | reverse complement strand
TTAAAAGTCAGAATGCTTTGTTGGTAGGGTGAACTGATTTTTTTAGGTTCATGGTTAGCGAAAGATTACCGTTGGACTGGACTGAAGAGCATCGTTAAGATTTCATCAGAAACCCTTGAAAAAACAACGGGGAAAATAACGAAAGAAGAAAGGTGGTATATCCGTTCGCTTACTCTCAATGCAGAGCAAGCCTTAAACGCAGTTCGCCGTCATTGGCAAGTTGAAAGTATGCACTGGGTATAAGATATGACGTTTAGAGAAGATGAGTCACGTATACGAAAAGGAAGTGGCGCTTTAGTCTTTAATCTATTTAAACAAGATAAAACGAAGTCTGCGAGTCTTGCTCGTAAGAAAAAAATGGCGACACTGGATGATAAATTTCGCTCAAGCCTTATGGAGCAAGGGGTTAAAATGCGCTAGCCGTGGAGTAAGGTGCAGAGGCATGTAAAATATTGATAGGTATAATAGGCGATAAAAATCATCGCTCGATAAGATATTTCGAAAAATTGGCTGTCAATAATTCTATTACCTTTAAATGCAACTTACTCAGGCAAGGTGAGCTCGAATAATGCAATAAACAAGGAGTGTCCTGTGATTTAGAACCACCAACTTGCCTAATATTTTTTATATCCCTTAATAAATGCATTGGCACAACACCACGGCCAAGACCTAAAGAAATACCATCTATCATGCCGTAAATATCGCCTACAAATGCTCGCTTAATTAATTTATTAGAAAAGTCCGGTTGCGCTCTTAAAAACGACTCGTTAAAATGGTCACCAATATTATGATCAAGATAAACATCCTTTACCGCTCTGTCGTTAATGCTTTCTATCAACACGTTGATTTCATGTCCTATAACAACTGAATTAAAACCGATCCTGTCTAATGGTGACTGACTAATAATGAAATCTGCCTTTGATTGGTACAGCATTTTGGGTAGTTCAACGAGGTCGCGAGTTTTTAAATCAATTTGAATACCGGGATTTTCAAGAAGTAATGGTGATAATGTTGGCATTACGGCGGAACGCATCAGCGATGAAAAACAGGCAATAGTAAGGCTACCACTCAATTGAGATTGGTCTGATAATGCAATATCATTTAACAATTCATCTTCAAGTGAATATTTAATGTGGCAAAATCGTAAAAGCCGCTCACCGGCATGAGTATGTTCAACTGAGTTTTTCTCTCGAATAAATAGCTTACGGCCTAAAGATTCTTCTAATAACGCAATACGTTGCGACAAAGCCGATTGGGTTAAGCAGAGTTCGTTAGCCGCTTTAGAAAAACTCCCCGTTCTTGATAGTGAATAAAAGGCCTCTAGTTTTCGTTGTGACAATATTCGTTTCATAAATCATGCCTATCAGATTGCCACTATTCAATATTAGATTACAGTTAGAATATAAATTTTTTAGTCAAAAATCTAACAAGTATTATTCATATAGAATGTTAATAAAAATAGTCATTGTAAAGCAAGTCTATTATTTCCTTATTGCCCTAGTAGACAGATGCGCGCTATCCTCAAGGAGGCAATTTGATAAATTATCAAATCCATTCAAAATAAGCTCTTTAGCATTTTCAATGCTTAAAGGTTTCTCAAATACATATCCTTGACCATATTCACAACCAAGTTTAACAAGTGCCATCTTTTGAGATTCAGTCTCTACCCCTTCTGCAATAACTTTAATGTTTAAATTGTGAGCTAAAGAAATAATAGTAGCAATGATTTCTATTGAATTTTCTTGTTTAGCATTGATTGAATCAACAAACACTTTATCGATTTTAAGGTATTGAATAGGCAATTTATTCAGATAACTGAGTGACGAATAACCTGTACCAAAATCGTCGATAGCGATTGTGATACCTTTGCCATTAAGCTCTCTAAGCTTTCGCTCGATATCTTCTGTGTATTCCATTATAGATGATTCGGTAATTTCTAACTTAAGAGATCCCCCTAAAAGTTTTGTTTCTTCCAAAACGTTGTTTACTTGTGAAATCAAACTTGGATGAACTAATTGTTTAGTTGAAAGGTTAATCGACAACCAAAGAGTTTTAGCTTGAGGTATGTCCTTTTGCCAAACGCTTAGTTGCTTGCAACCCTGATATAGAACCCATTGACCTATATCAATAATAAGACCATTTTCTTCGGCGATTGGGATAAATTTGTCTGGAGAGATATAACCTTTGGTAGGATGCTTCCATCTTAACAAAGCTTCAAAACCAGCCAGTTTCATGCTTGGAAAACGGACTATAGGCTGATATACAAGAAACAACTGCCCACTGGCTAAAGCATGAGATAAATCACTCTCAAGTTCGATAGTTTCCAACGCACTTCGTCCCAAGCTTTTATCAAATAGTTGATAAACACCTCGTCCTCGTTCCTTTGCCTTATACATGGCAATATCTGCATCCCTAAGAATTAACTCTGTATTAATGTAACTGGCATCACATACCACCATACCAATACTCATTTGAAAAAGGATTTCGATATTATCGATATTGATAGTTTTTTGAAACTCACAGATAATATCATTTGCTAATTTCTGGATTTTTTCACCCGTTAATACACTGGTTATAGTCGATACGACAGTAAATTCATCTCCACCAAGACGAACGGCTTTAAAGTTATCGGGTAACAACGCCTCCAATTTTTTTGCGGTCATTCTTAAAACTTCATCTCCAATTATATGACCATACACATCATTAATATTTTTAAATTTATCACCATCAAGAAACATTAATGCAAATTCTTCATCTTTTTTATTCGCACAAAATTTAATTAAGTTCTCTAAATGTGGGATCAACCAAGAGCGGTTTGGTAGTCCAGTCAGCGAATCATGGTATGCCATATGAAACAATTTTTCTTCAATAGATTTCCGCTCTTTAATTTCAACAGATAACTCTTTGGTACGCTGTGAAACGCGCTCTTCTAAATTACTGTTCAGCAGGCGCACATTCCTATTAGCATTAGCTAATTCCTTTGTTTTATCTTCAACCAATTTTTTTAGTAAAAGCCTTCGCTTTGCATTAAGAGAGGATTGCCATTTAAATATTAAAAATACAACTAGCATTATTAATGAGGTTAAAAATAATTTTGTCCACCACATCATCCACCAAGGCTTTATGATTTTTAATTTAATTTTACGTTCTTGAATATTCCAAAAATTATCATTATTTGATCCCATCACCATAAAAGTGTATTCTTTTGGATCAAGATTAGTATAACGCACACGCCTACGCGAACTATCGACATGCGTCCATTCTTCTTCAAGTCCATCAAGCTTATATTGATAACGATTATTTTCTGGAAAAACAAAATTCAATGCGGAAAATTCAAAAGTAATATCTCTTTGATTGTAGTCGAGTGTTATTTCTTTTGTCACATTGATTGATTGTTTGATGACAGAATTAATACTTGGAATAATGGCATTTTGAAATAGTTCAAATTCAGTAAAAACGATATTAGGGGCCTTTGTGTTACGAGGTAATGAATTGGGTTGAAAGTGCGTTATGCCATTCACTCCTCCAAAATACATCTCTCCATTAGTTGTGCGTAAATGGCTAAAAATATTAAATTGTAATCCAGCCAGGCCATCACCTTGATCAAAATTTTCGAATTTTTTATTGGCCACTTCAAATTTAATAAGACCCGAACGAGTTCCCAACCATAGATCATTATTGTTATCTTGCTCTATGGAAACCACAAAATCATCACTCATTCCTTTAGACTGATCATAATGAGTAAGAGCCTTTATTTGTGGCTGGTAATAAAATAAACCTCGGGAAGTCCCTAGCCAAAGATCACCATTAGAAACTTGAAAAATATCATTTACAACATCCACATCTTCAAGTGAAGCATTTTTAAACATCCGTGTAATAGGATTAAATAACTCCAACCCAGAATTTCCGCCAATCCAAACATTTCCTTTATCATCAAATTCAAAATCATTGATTTCAGAATTGTTAATATCTCCTAGTTCCGTATTTTCTTGATTGCTATAAAAATAGCTTTCGAATGTATTATCTTTAGGATTATATATCTGAAGGCCGCTTTCCCAAACACTTAACATCACACGCCCATCAGCCATAATGGCTACTCTAAAAATATTATTGTTATCTAATCCTTCGCCTTTAGCTAGCTTCGAATCGTGTTTTATATGAATGAATTTTTGCTCTAACTTATTAAAAATATTGAGCCCGCCAGCCCATGTTCCAATCCATAATCGGTTATTCTTATCTTCAGCAATAGAGAGTATAGAATTACTAGATATACTCGAATGGTTTTTAGGATGATGTTTGTAATTAACAAAAGATTTATTTATGGGATCATATTTATCTAAACCACCGCCATCTGTGCCAATATATATTAAGCCATCCTTATCTTCGTGCAAGTCCAAAACATTATTAAATGAAAGGCTACTATTTTCACCTGAGCTGTGTTGTAAAAGATCGAATTTTTCCAGATGTGGTGATATTCGTCTTACTCCAAAATTATTCAATGATAGCCATAATGTCCCTTGATTATCTTCAAAAATATTATATATTGAGCTTACTGGAAAAGCTCTTTGATCTGTGGAAGACGAAGGATAATAAAAAAAATTATTCTCTTTTTGGTTGTATTTATGCAGACCTTTTTTATCGGTTCCAAACCAAAGGCTCCCAAAACTATCTTCAAATACACTCCAAATTGCATTAGTACTTAACTGCCCAAGTTTGATATTTCCACTCTGAAAATGAATTGTTTTTTTAGATGTTGGGTCTATTTTTAATATGCCATGATCAGTTGCTAGCCAAACATATCCTTTTTTGTCTACTAATAAATCTCTAATATTGACATTCTCGTTTTTTAGATTTTCTGGCAACAAAAACTCTGTAATTTTCAGGTTGTTCAAATCGATTTGAAAAAGTTTATTCTCAGTAGAAACCCACATACCGGCACCATCGCGAGTTTGTTTTATTCTTTTAATTATATAATTTTTACTCAGCTGAAAATTTTCTAGATATAGTTGATTAACAACTTCACCATTTTTTGGGTTAACTACTATTAATCCGAAATGCTCCCCACCAAGCCAAAGTAAGCCATCTTTATCTTCACAAATTGTCCAGATAAATTTATTTTCTGAAACATTGTAAATATCAAAAGTTTCTGTTAATGAGTTGTAATGACTTAATACATCTCCCGCAACCCATAGCTCATCTTTATGATCCGTGAATAAATTGATCGCTAAACTACTGCCAAGACTATTTGGTACGTTGGGGTTATGATTAAAAGACTTTAATTGATAGCCATCATAACGCCTCAATCCATTATCAGTACCAATCCATAAAAAACCGTCTTTATCTTGAACTATGGCATACACAGCATCATCTATTTGACCATTTTCCAAAAAAATATTGTGGACATTTAATACATTATCTACATAGTTGTCAGCAATAACAAAAAGTGGATTGATATATACAAAAAACAAAAATATTAAAGTTTTTTTATATAACTGAAAATTTATATAAATTTTCAAAGCCCCTCCCCCTAAAATTTATTACTCGTCATTATGGTAAAGCCACCTTTTATATTACATTTACTTATTTCAATATTCTTTCAATCCATTAGATACTAGTCTAGCAATAATAAATATGCTAGCGATTGCAGCCCAGAAATTCTCGGTGAAAAATATTCGCAACTAATTGATTAATAAGAATTATATAAAAAAATCATGTGGAGCCGCTCCAGGAATATCATGTTAACCCATTGATTATTAAAAAATTATTTTCACTGAGAACTGCCGATTGCGGCCAAACAATCCTATTCTATAAATTTAGTACAACTATAAGACTAGTCAAATTATTGATAACACACAATGTCAATTACTCAATATAGTCGTTAACCCTGTCTTTTTCCATTTTGACTGACACTTAGTATTTATATTTAAATGAGTTATTGGCTTAAACTGATTTCAGTTTTTGCTGCTCAACTTGTGCTTCCGTCCCTTTGAGAAAAGGAAGAACCCCAATTTAATGGAGCACATTCATTATCTATATATTGCCTGAAAATTATAAAAAAAGCGCCAGCAAAAATGCTAGCGCCAAACAAGCACCTAGGATGAGTGCTCTAGACAACCTATATATACGCATCTCGGGGAGGATTATGTCATCGATAGGTCAATCATTCTTTAAAAAAGTATCGAACCTCTTATTCCGTATATTCTATCCCAAGACTGCGAGCATCTAACATTGTTCCGGCTGAAGAAATCCGAATAAATAAGACTCCTTATGAGCTATTTACTCGACCGGCATCAAAAATTAGCACGATAAACGAGTATTCAGTTTGTACCCTACCCCCAGTCATAAGCGATACTATTCGCGCATATTATGGTACATTCCTAACTCATACGTGAAACTTCTCTTTATTCGTTCAAGAATCTGTTAAGTTTTGTAGTAAATATTTAGGATGAAATATTATGACTAATTTAGCATTCAAACCCTTTTGCGAAAAAATCATTCTAGAAGTCGGTTCTTCTTGGCGCTATTGGTTATACGAAGTTGATTCTCTTGAATTTCATTGGCATTATCATTCTGAATATGAAATATGTTTAACATTAAATAGTATGGGGAAACGTCATGTGGGTGATTATGTAGAAGATTACTATGATCTCGATTTAGTCTTACTTGGACCGGACCTACCACATGCGTGGACATCCAAAGAACACATTAAAGGTACTAAACAAAAAATTTATGTTGCTCAAATTCCTAGCGTATGGATAGAAGGGATCTTAAGTAAAACACCAGAATTAGCCCCAATAAGTAAAATGTTAAAAACTTCGAGGCGCGGTATTAAATTTAGTTTAAAAACCGCAAAAAACATTAAAAAATTATTGGTTGAAATGCATGGTCTCAATAAAATAAAGCGATTTAATTCACTCTTTGAAATACTCCAATTAATGTACCATGACCAAGATTCAGTTGTTTTATCAAGTGAAGAATATGCCTTAGTTTCAAATTCAGGTAACACTAAGGATAAAATAGATAGGGTTGTTATGTATATAAAAAAGAACTTTACAAAGGATTTGAGAGCTGATGAGATGGCATCTCTAGCACACATGAGTACCAATCATTTTCATCGTTTTTTTAAACAACGAACTGAACAAACATTTTTGGAGTTACTTAACCAACATAGAATAGGCCGGGCTTGTACTCTATTGATTAATGGCAATATGCCAATCAATATTATTGGTGATTCCTGCGGTTTTAATTGTACTTCAAATTTCAATCGCCGATTCTTGAAACACAAGAACTGCACGCCTACGGCATTTAGAAAGCTCTACCAAGCAAAATAGGCTGCTTACTCCAAATTTTTAGAATACGATAACCTCAAATTAACCTAGGCTTCAATTTATTTATATCGCGCAATATATTTATAAATATCATTGTGAAGCGCTTGCGGGATGGCGCTATTTCTTGTGATTCAACCGATTAATTTAAGTTTAATAAGTTACTGAGTCGACAATACTGGCAGGGGCTTCTGCGTAGGTCAAAAACTCCATAGAGTAACTAGCCCGTCCTTGTGATGCGCTTCGGACTGCTGTGGCATAACCAAACATCTCACTCAGTGGAACTTCCGCATCAATCACTTTGCCCGACGGATTGTCTTCCATACCATGCACAATTCCTCTACGGCGATTTAAATCACCCATGACATCTCCCATGTATTCTTCAGGAGTAACGATTTCAACTTTCATAATAGGCTCTAACAGAATCGGATCGGCATCTTGTGCGCCTTGACGTAACCCCATGGAAGCCGCGACTTTAAATGCCATCTCGTTGGAGTCAACATCATGATAAGAACCGTCAAACAGCGTGACTTTAATATCAACTAATGGATAACCAGCCAACACTCCATTTTGCATTTGTTCGAGCAACCCCTTTTCAATTGCCGGGATATAGTCTTTGGGTACGCTTCCTCCAACAATCTCATTAACAAACTTAAATCCTTCACCAGATTTTTGTGGTTCCAGTTTCAAACAAACATGACCATATTGCCCCTTACCACCGGTCTGCCGGATAAATTTCCCTTCAACTTCTACACTATTTCGAATAGTTTCACGATAAGCCACTTGCGGCTTACCAATATTAGCATCAACGTGAAATTCTCGTTTCATTCGATCAATTAATATATCCAGATGTAACTCACCCATACCGGATATAATAGTCTGTCCCGAATCTTCATCCGTTTCTACTTTAAATGAGGGATCTTCTTTTGCAAGCTTACCAAGAGCAACAGCCATTTTATCTTGATCGGATTGGCTTCTTGGTTCAACCGCGACTGATATGACGGGCTCGGGAAATTCCATACGCTCTAAAATGATTGGGTGAGCGGTATCACAAAATGTATCACCAGTAATGACATCTTTGATACCAATTGCAGCGGCTATATCACCGGCAAAAACTTCTTTCACTTCTTCGCGACTGTTGGAATGCATTTGCACTATCCTGCCGACTCGTTCTTTTTTTTGTCTCACTGGATTGTATATTGGGTCACCAGTTCGCAATACTCCAGAATAAACTCGAAAGAAAGTCAGAGTTCCAACAAAGGGGTCAGTGGCAATTTTAAAGGCGAGCGCCGCAAAAGGCTGATGATCATCAGCCTCTCTTGAATCTTCCGTTTCACCATCTTCTGAATGACCGGTAATCGCCGGAATATCAATCGGAGCAGGAAGAAAATCAATCACTGCATCCAGGACGTTTTGTACGCCTTTGTTTTTGAATGCACTGCCGCACGTAGCAAGGACAATTTCATTAGCGATAGTCCGAAGACGTAATCCTGTTTTTATTTCATCATTGGATAAGTCACTTTGTTCAAGATATTTATCCATCAAGTCGTCGTTTGCTTCAGCAGCGGCTTCGATCATTTGCTCACGATATGTTTCACAGGTTGTCAACATATCCGCAGGAATATCCGCATACTCAAAAGTCATGCCTTTATCATCTTCATTCCAATAAATAGCCTGCATTTTAATCAGGTCGATGATGCCGTTGAATTCTTCTTCTGCGCCAATGGGTAGTTGGATCGGAACGGGAATCGCGCCTAAGCGATTTTCTATTTGGTCGACAACCCGCAAAAAATCGGCACCGGCACGGTCCATTTTATTGACGAACACAATTCTCGGTACATGATATTTATTAGCTTGACGCCAGACGGTTTCTGACTGAGGTTCGACTCCGGAGGACCCACAAAATACCACCACTGCACCATCTAACACTCTGAGTGAGCGCTCAACTTCAATGGTAAAATCAACGTGCCCGGGAGTATCAATGATATTGATACGATGCTGTTCATACTGCCCCTGCATACCACTCCAAAAAGTAGTCGTTGCAGCAGAAGTAATGGTGATGCCTCGCTCTTGCTCTTGCTCCATCCAGTCCATGGTGGCTGCACCATCATGTACTTCACCCATCTTATGAGACAGGCCAGTATAAAACAAAATTCGCTCAGTTGTGGTGGTTTTTCCCGCATCAACATGAGCGACAATACCAATATTACGATACCTTTCAATTGGCGTACTACGAGGCATGATCTTTTAATTCTCCGTTTCCTACTCTTATAAAATAAGAGAGGTAAGCTGAATAGTTACAGGCTTACCAACGGTAATGAGCGAATGCCTTATTCGCTTCAGCCATTCTATGGATGTCTTCACGCTTTTTAATACATGAACCACGACCATCAATGGCATCCATCAATTCACCCGCTAAACGCGCATTCATTGATTTTTCACCGCGCTTACGTGAACCTTCCACCAACCAACGCATTGCTAAAGCCGTTTGACGCGAAGGTCTTACTTCAACAGGTACCTGATAAGTTGATCCACCCACACGACGAGATTTAACTTCAACTAAAGGTTTAATTTTTTCCAATCCTTCCTCAAAAATTGGCATTGCATCTTCAACATTTTTCTTTTCTTTAATAATGTCGAGTGCATCATATACAATCTTTTCAGCGACAGATTTTTTTCCATCAACCATTAAAATATTGATGAATTTAGCTAATAACTCACTTCCAAATTTAGGATCAGGTAAGATCTCACGTTTGGCGACGACGCGTCTTCTTGGCATTTTATAATTTTCCTATGTGTTCTTCAGGTTTATCCCAGCACTGTGTCCGGACCTTACTCACATCTCAAAGGGATGTCTTAAAAATAATTAACATTGACCTAGTCTGTCGCCCGATACCGTTGCAATGTCAGGCGGAAACTATTGTGTGGTAAATATCAGTTTCTTGAACCAATTTAGATAATTTTAAATTGTTCTCACAAACTCAAAAATGCTTGTGCGGTAAAACTTAACTTATTTTACGTGGCTTGCAAATATACCGCGCAAAGATCTTCTTACTTAGGTCGCTTAGTTCCGTATTTAGAACGGCCCTGTCTGCGATCTTTTACTCCACCTAGATCAAGATTTCCACGAACACAGTGATAACGTACACCCGGTAAGTCTTTAACACGACCACCACGGATGACAACAACACTATGCTCTTGTAAATTATGACCTTCACCACCAATGTAAGAGGTTACTTCAAATCCGTTAGTTAAACGAACACGAGCAACTTTACGAAGTGCTGAGTTAGGCTTTTTGGGAGTAGTCGTATAAACACGAGTACAAACTCCACGCTTTTGCGGATTAGCTTCTAGCGCAGGTACTTTGCTCTTCGCGACGATCTTTTTACGCCCTTTGCGTACCAACTGATTAGTAGTTGACATTGTTTACAATAACTCCAGCTTTTTTACTAAATAAAAACCCCATTAATCGATCAAGCTACAAATTAAACTATAGACAAGCTATAGATCAAATTTTGCGCAACCTATAAATCAGGGTGCGGCATTGTAATGGCCTATTAATAGGATGTCAAGCAGACCTGTCAATCAATTCAACCATGGTTAAATTGAGTCACTTTTCTACAAGATTTGAGGTTAACTAGTGCCAATAAAAAATCTCCATTAGCAATAGTTACTATACTCCGCCTTGGCTAGCTATCGTCACCCATATCAGCCAATGAAGAACTCAAAGCATCGCTTAACGCTTTTTCTGCATCTTCAGCAGAAACGCTCTCTTCTTCTTCAAACTCATATTCGCCAGCCAGACGCTTACGTCTTTCTTCATGATAGGTTAACCCCGTTCCAGCGGGGATTAAACGACCCACAATTACGTTCTCTTTCAAACCGCGTAAAGTATCTTTCTTACCAGCCACTGCCGCTTCAGTTAAAACTCGGGTGGTTTCCTGGAAAGACGCGGCTGAAATAAAGGATTCAGTCGCTAGCGATGCTTTAGTAATACCCATTAATACCCGTTGGAACTTAATCGGTGTTTTGCCCTCTGTTTCAAGTTTGTCGTTAATTTCCAGTACTCGAATATACTCAGCTTGTTCACCTTTGAGCAGTAAACTATCGCCCGAGTCAGTGATCAATACTTTACGTAGCATTTGATTAACAATCGCCTCAATATGCTTGTCGTTAATCCCAACACCTTGTAAGCGATAAACTTCCTGAACTTCATTAACGATGTAATTTGCCAAAGGGCTGACCCCTTTGAGGCGTAAGATGTCATGGGGGTTATCAGCGCCGTCAGAAACCACTTCACCTTTTTCCACTTTTTCACCTTCAAACACGTTAAAATGCCGCCATTTATGGATCAACTCTTCATAAGCATCTCCTTCTTGCGGAGTGATCACTAAACGTCGCTTACCTTTAGTCTCTTTACCAAAGCTCACCATACCGGAGATTTCAGCCAAAATAGCTGGCTCTTTCGGCTTACGGGCTTCAAATAAATCAGCAACACGAGGAAGACCACCAGTAATATCACGAGTTTTAGAACCTTCCTGAGGTATACGTGCAATCGCACCACCGACTCCAACTTCCGCACCATCTTCCATACTAACAATCGCATTTACTGGCAGAACGTACTGTGCAGGAGTCTTAGTCCCTGGAATATTCAGCTCTTTACCTTTTTTATCCAATAAAATGATCCTTGGACGTAAATCGTTAGCTTTTGTACCACTTCGTTTTGATTCAGTGATCAACAAAGAACTTAATCCAGTAATTTCATCTGTTTGACGAGTCATATTGACCCCTTCAATCACATCTTCCAACTTAAGTTTACCGGCAATTTCAGTAATAATGGGGTGAGTATGTGGATCCCAGTTAGCAACGATTGATCCGCCTTTAATTTTTGCGCCATCTTTATGTTCCAACACCGCCCCATAGGGCACTTTGTATCGTTCACGCTCTCGACCAAACTCATCAATTAAGGTTAGTTCCGTTGAACGGGAAACAATCACCAGTTTTTTATCTTTACGTGTGACAAACTTAGAATTGTGTAACTTAAGGGTACCGTCATTTTTTACTTGAACGTTGTTTTCTGCGCTCGCTCTAGAAGCCGCACCACCAATGTGGAAAGTACGCATGGTTAGCTGAGTTCCTGGCTCGCCAATTGATTGAGCAGCAATAACACCAACCGCTTCGCCAATATTGATCAGATGACCCCGAGCCAAATCTCGACCATAACATAAGGCACAAACACCGTGACGGGTTTCACAAGAAATAACCGAACGAACCACGACTTGGTCGACACTATTTTCTTCGAGAATTTCCACCCATTTTTCATCCAGTAACGTGCCTGCTTCACAAATAATATCATCAGTACCCGGCTTATAAATATGCTCAGCAGGAACACGCCCTAATACTCGTTCACCTAATGGCTCAACGACATCACCGCCTTCAATTAATGGCGTCATTACTAAGCCTTTTTCAGTACCACAATCGCGAGAGGTAATCACTAAATCTTGAGCCACATCAACCAAACGACGAGTGAGATAACCTGAGTTAGCGGTTTTAAGAGCGGTATCTGCCAAACCTTTACGTGCACCATGAGTCGAAATAAAGTATTCAAGTACGCTTAATCCCTCACGGAAATTCGCTTTAATAGGACTTTCGATGATAGAGCCATCAGGCTTTGCCATCAAACCACGCATTCCAGCCAGCTGTCTAATCTGAGCAGCACTACCACGAGCGCCGGAGTCAGCCATCATAAACACCGAATTGAATGACTCTTGAATGACATCGTTTCCTTCAGCATCTTTAACCACTTCGGTACTCAAATTATCCATCATTTTCTTGGCAACTTGCTCATTAGTATGAGACCAAATATCAACCACTTTGTTATATCTTTCACCTTGGGTCACTAAACCAGAAGCAAATTGATCTTCAATTTCTTTCACCTCAGCTTCAGCTTCTTCAATGATGCTTGCTTTTTCATCAGGAATAACCATGTCATCGATACCAACCGATGCACCTGATAAAGTTGCATAGTTAAAACCGGTGTACATCAACTGATCGGCAAAAATAACCGTCGCTTTTAAGCCCAATCGTCGATAACACTGGTTGATAATGGTTGAGATTGCTTTTTTGGTCATTTTTAAATTAACCAATTCGAATGGCAATCCTATTGGGACAATTTCATATAGCAATGCGCGTCCAACGGTGGTTTCAACCAATTTAGATAGTTCAACCGTTTGACCATCTTCGTTTAGTTCAGTGATAGTCAAGCGAACTTTTATTTTTGCATGTAATTCTGCTACGTTTGAGCGATACGCTCTTAGTACCTCGGCGGTATCAACAAATACCATACCTTCACCTTTGACATTAATTTTTTCACGGGTCAAATAATAGAGACCTAAGACCACATCCTGTGATGGCACAATAATTGGCTGACCATTGGCTGGTGCCAATACATTATTGGTTGACATCATTAACGCTCTAGCTTCCACTTGCGCTTCAATAGTCAGTGGAATATGTACCGCCATTTGGTCACCATCAAAATCCGCGTTATAAGCGGCACAAACTAATGGGTGTAGTTGGATCGCTTTACCTTCGATAAGCACAGGCTCAAATGCTTGAATACCAAGTCTATGCAATGTAGGCGCACGGTTAAGCATCACCGGATGTTCGCGGATAACTTCTTCTAAAATATCCCAAACAATGGGTTCTTCTCTTTCAACCATTTTTTTAGCGGCTTTAATGGTTGTTGCAAGACCACGCAGCTCTAACTTTCCAAAAATAAAGGGTTTGAATAATTCTAGCGCCATTTTCTTTGGCAAACCACATTGATGCAATCTTAAAGTCGGTCCAACGACAATCACCGAACGACCGGAGTAATCGACACGTTTACCAAGCAAGTTTTGTCTGAATCGACCTTGCTTTCCTTTGATCATATCGGCCAAAGATTTTAATGGGCGCTTATTTGAACCCGTAATCGCTCGACCACGTCGACCATTATCTAATAAAGCATCAACGGATTCTTGCAACATTCTTTTTTCGTTGCGAACAATAATGTCCGGCGCATTTAAATCTAATAATCGTTTCAAACGGTTATTACGATTAATAACTCGGCGATAAAGATCATTTAGATCGGATGTCGCAAATCGCCCGCCTTCAAGTGGTACCAACGGACGTAGGTCAGGTGGTAATACCGGTAATACGGTCATAATCATCCATTCCGGCTTATTGTCCGATTGGATAAATGCTTCCAGCACTTTCAGTCGCTTGGTAAATTTCTTTAATTTAGTTTCAGAATTAGTATTGGGGATTTCTTCACGAATGGCTTTTGCCTCTTCCTTGACATCAATATGGGTCAGCAGATCCATCACGGCCTCGGCACCCATTTTTGCATCAAATTCATCACCAAATTCTTCTAATGCATCCAAATAAGCTTCTTCGTTAAGTAGCTGGCGACGCTCCAAAGTGGTCATGCCAGGTTCGGTCACTACAAATGCTTCAAAATATAGTACTCGTTCGATGTCTCTTAAGGTCATATCTAATAACAAGCCAATACGAGAAGGTAGAGATTTCAAAAACCAGATATGTGCCACCGGACAAGCTAAATCAATATGACCCATTCTTTCACGCCTTACTTTTGCAAGCGCAACTTCAACACCACATTTTTCACAAATAACGCCGCGATGTTTTAATCGTTTATATTTGCCGCAAAGACATTCGTAATCTTTGACCGGTCCAAATATTTTGGCACAGAACAAACCGTCTCGTTCCGGTTTGAATGTACGATAATTAATGGTTTCTGGCTTTTTCACTTCACCATAAGACCACGAGCGCACTGTTTCTGGCGAAGTAAGTCCAATTCGGATTGAATCAAATTCTTCAGTTTGATTCTGCTGTTTAATAAAGTTTAATAAATCTTTCAACTTATGCTCCTCCCGGAGTTAAAGGTTAAATCGGCCGCACGTATAATTAACACAAGCAGCCTTTCCCGTAATTTTAGTGTTCTTGATCCAATTCGATATTAAGACCGAGAGAGCGAATTTCTTTCACTAACACGTTAAAGGACTCTGGCATACCAGGCTCCATACGGTGATCGCCATCAACAATATTTTTGTACATACGAGTTCTACCGGTAACATCATCCGATTTTACCGTGAGCATTTCCTGCAAGGTATAAGCAGCGCCGTAAGCTTCCAGTGCCCATACTTCCATTTCCCCGAATCGCTGTCCACCAAACTGTGCTTTACCACCAAGTGGCTGCTGGGTAACCAAACTATAAGAGCCGGTCGAACGAGCATGCATTTTGTCATCCACTAAATGGTTTAGTTTTAACATATACATATAACCAACAGTAACGGGACGTTCAAACTGTTCACCGGTACGTCCATCATAAAGCCACGACTGTCCAGAACGTTCGCCACCGGCAAGTTCCAACATATCTTTAATTTCTGATTCATGGGCACCGTCAAAAACAGGGGTTCCCATCGGAACACCTTCACGGAGGTTTTCACATAAATGAGTAATTTCAGTATCTGTCAATTGTTTAAGATCGACTGTATCTTCTTCCCGGTGATTATAGACCTTGGCTAGAAATTCACGCTTTTTGGCGACATCCTGCTGTTCTTCAATCATATCATCAATTTTTCGACCAATACCTTTAGCCGCCCAGCCGAGATGCGTTTCCAAAATCTGGCCAATGTTCATTCGAGATGGTACGCCTAAAGGATTTAGAACAATATCAACCGCCTCACCATTTTCTAAATAAGGCATATCTTCAACCGGTACAATGTTGGAAATAACCCCCTTGTTACCATGACGTCCAGCCATTTTATCGCCTGGTTGAATACGACGCTTAACCGCCATATAAACCTTAACAATTTTAAGTACCCCGGGAGCCAAATCGTCACCTTGGGTGATTTTCTTACGCTTCACTTCTAACTTGTGGTCATATTCCTGACGTTTTTCTTCCAAACTGGTAGCAAGCGCTTCAATCGTTTGCTGCGCTTTATCGTCTCTCAATTGAATTTCTAACCATTGATCAGAACCAATCTCTTGTAGATATTCAGCCGTTAATTTAGAACCTTTCTTAACATTGTTTGGTCCCTTTTCAACGACCGCTCCTTCGAGTACTTTATATGCACGGTTAAGGATATTGCCGGTCAAAATTGAAAACTCATCGTTCAAATCTTTTTTAACTTGAGCAACTTGACTCGCTTCAATACTTAACGCTCGTTGATCTTTATCAACGCCATCACGAGTATATACCTGAACATCAATAACGGTTCCGACAGTACCCGTTGAAACTCGCTGCGAGGTATCTTTTACATCACTGGCTTTTTCGCCAAAAATAGCTCTCAGTAGCTTTTCTTCCGGAGTCAGTTGAGTTTCACCTTTAGGAGTGACTTTACCGACGAGAATATCACCGGACTTCACTTCAGCACCGACATAAACAATACCCGACTCATCCAGTTTAGCTAATGCGCTTTCACCGACATTTGGAATATCCGCAGTAATTTCTTCTGAGCCTAGTTTGGTATCACGAGCAATACAGGTTAGCTCCTGAATGTGAATACTGGTGAAACGATCTTCCTTAACGACATTTTCAGAGATTAAGATAGAATCCTCAAAGTTATATCCGTTCCATGGCATGAACGCAATTTTCATATTTTGCCCTAACGCCAATTCACCTAAATCCGTTGATGGACCATCAGCTAATACATCACCTCGACCAATTTCATCACCAATATTTACGATTGGACGCTGATTGATACAAGTATTTTGATTAGAACGGGTATATTTACGCAAATTGTATATATCGACTCCAGCTTCACCAACAATGGTTTCATCATCGTTAACTCGAACAACAATTCGACTCGCATCAACGAATTCGATCACACCACCACGATCTGCTGCAACCGTTACACCGGAATCAACCGCCACCGTTCTTTCCATACCAGTACCCACTAGTGGCTTTTGCGCTCTTAAAGTCGGCACAGCTTGACGCTGCATATTCGAGCCCATTAATGCACGATTCGCATCATCGTGCTCCAAAAATGGAATTAATGACGCTGCGACAGATACAATCTGTTGAGGTGACACATCCATATATTGAATATTGTCAGAAGTGGTTAGGGTAAATTCACCTTGGTAACGACAAGAAATCAAATCTTCCGTCATCATATCGTCAGCATCCAAAATCACATTGGCTTGTGCGATATGAAACTCACCCTCTTCAATGGCTGAAAGATAATCGATATCCGCAGTAGCTTTACCATTTTCTACTCGACGATAAGCGGTTTCTAAGAAGCCATAATCGTTAGTCCGAGCGTAACAAGACAACGAGTTAATCAGACCGATATTGGGTCCTTCTGGTGTTTCGATTGGGCAAACACGACCATAATGAGTATGGTGAACATCACGAACCTCAAAACCCGCTCGCTCACGAGTCAAACCGCCGGGGCCTAATGCTGAAACACGACGCTTATGAGTAATTTCTGATAGCGGATTATTTTGATCCATAAACTGTGATAATTGGCTAGAACCAAAAAATTCTTTGATTGCCGCAGAAACGGGTTTGGCATTAATCAGATCCTGTGGCATTAAGTTATCTGCTTCAGCCATGCTTAATCTTTCTTTAACGGCACGTTCAACTCGCACAATACCAACGCGGAATTGATTTTCGGCCATTTCACCAACACTTCGAATACGTCGATTACCCAGATGATCAATATCGTCAACAATGCCCTTACCATTTCGGATATCAAGTAATGTTTCCACCACAGCAATCACATCGTCTTTAGAAAGAATACCGGCACCTTCATCTGACTCTCTGCCAATACGTCGGTTAAACTTCATTCGACCAACGCGTGACAGGTCATAGCGATCTTTGCTAAAAAACAGATTTTCAAAAAGTGCTTCTGCTGAATCTTTGGTGGGTGGCTCGCCAGGACGCATCATTCGATAAATTTCAACAAGCGCTTCTAACGCATTGGTGGTTGGATCGATACGCAAGGTATCTGACATGTATGGTCCTCGATCCAAATCGTTGGTATAAAGGGTTTCAAAATGAGTAATTTCGAACTCTCTCAGTTTTTCAAGCAATTCTTCGGTGATTTCCGCATTAGCCGCTACTAATACTTCACCTGTTTCAGTATCAATAATATCTTTGGCAACCGCTTTACCCAGTAAATAATCGGCTGGAACTTCCAATTTTTTGATATTGGCTTTTTCCAATTCTTTAATGTGTCTAACAGTGATCCTTCGACCTTCTTCAACATGTACTTTTCCGCGTTTACCTTTAATATCAAAAGTTGCGGTAACGCCTCTGAGTCTTTCAGGGATTAAATCGAGTAAAATCGAATCATCTTTACCCAGTTCAATTTTGTCAAAATCAAAAAACATTTCTAACATTTCAGGGGTCGAGTAGCCTAACGCTCTTAACAAAATTGATGCCGGTAATTTACGACGCCGATCGATCCTTACAAACAGACAATCTTTAGGATCAAATTCAAAATCGAGCCAAGAACCACGATATGGAATAACCCGTGCGTTATATAATAATTTACCAGAGGAATGAGTTTTACCTTTATCTGAATCAAAGAAAACCCCGGGGCTACGATGCAATTGAGATACAATCACTCGCTCGGTACCATTGATAACAAAAGTTCCATTATCCGTCATCAGCGGCATTTCTCCCATATAAACTTCTTGCTCTCTGACTTCTTTAACCGTCTTATTCTTATTTTCTTTGTCATAAATGACAAGACGAATTTTGACTCTCAAAGGTGCAGAATAAGTCACGCTACGCATTTGACATTCTTTTACGTCAAAAGCAGGTTCGCCTAAAGCATAACTGATATATTCCAGCGCAGCTGAACCAGAATAACTGGTGATCGGAAAAACCGACTTAAAGGCTTTTTCTAAACCAGATGCTTCAATATTTTCCAGATTAAGAAAAGATCGATAAGAATCAAGTTGTATCGATAAAAGATACGGTACTTGTAAAACTCTTTTGTTACGGCTGAAATCCTTACGGATACGCTTTTTTTCAGTATATGAATATGCCATCTGGGCTCCTCAGTTAGCTATCATTTAAATAACGGCAATAATGCAGCTATTCATAATTGTTCTTCAATCAACTCTTGATACGGCGAAATTGACTGATTAATTATTCATTAAATAAGATGTCTACCACAAACCTGCCGGGTACTTGAACTCAAGTTCAAAAAACAGGCCCGTATCAAAAAACCATCAAATTTGACTATGATTAAATCAGCTGAAAACAGCTTATTAATCACCGCTTTTAAAAACGGCAAAACGGCCGGTGGTCAAAAACCACCAGCCGAAAAGTCATTATGACTATTCGTCTTATAAGACAAAAATAGTAATTACTTAATTTCTACTGATGCACCAACTTCTTCAAGCTGTTTTTTAACATCTTCAGCTTCAGCTTTTTCTACGCCTTCTTTAACTGTAGTAGGTGTTCCTTCAACGGCTTCTTTCGCTTCTTTTAGTCCAAGACCAGTAATTCCACGAACGGCTTTGATTACTGCAACTTTCTTCTCACCGAAGCCCGTTAACACAACATCAAATTCAGTTTGTTCTACAGCAGCAGCGCCGCCTTCAGCAGGACCCGCAACAACAGCAGCCGCTGCAGCAGCCGTTACACCGAATTTTTCTTCCATTGCTTCTACTAGTTCAACAACGTCCATTACTGACATGTCAGCAATTGCATTTAAGATATCATCTTTAGAAAGAGCCATTACTCATTCTCCTAAGTTTTCATTGAATGACTTAATTTATTTAAGCCGTTTTCAAAATAATTTATTAAATTAAAATAGTCACTTTTTGTAATTTAAAAAATAACCATTCTGTACTGTTTTAAACATAAACTGTATTAAACAACCAATGTCGAAATATTATGCCGCTTCTTTTTGAGAACGAACCGCATCGATTACTCGCGTAATACGGGATGGGAATTCGTTTAATGTACGTGCCAGTTTGGTTACTGGTCCATTCATTACACTCATTAGTTGCGAAATTGCTTCGTCTTTGGTTGGTAGTTTGGCAACGGCTTCTAATTGTTCTGCACCATGCAAAATACCACCAACAGCAATAGCCCTTGTCACTAATTGCTCACAATCTTTTGCAAAATCGCGAACTAATCTAGCAGCAGCTCCAGGTTCTTCAAGCGAAAACGCAAAAATAACCTGACCGACTAAAGCGTCGTTCAAACAAGCGAACTCTGTATCTTCAACAGCACGTTTAGCTAGAGTGTTTCGCACTACTCGTAAGTAGACGCCACCATCTCTTGCTTTGACACGCAAGTCAGTCAATTGCTCAACTGTCATGCCACGGTATTCGGCAATTACAGCAGATAACGCGCTAGAAGCAACTTCAGCTACCTCTTTAACAATCTGCTTTTTACCTTCTAGTCCAAGTGCCACGTCGTTCACCTCCACTAATTTCAATCTTTCGATTGAAAGGTTTACAAAATGAATCACAAAAAAATGATGATTCCCGTAAACGATGAACCGAACAGAAAACTGTATCGGGTACCACCGTCTGCGTAGGCCATTTTAAGACAGTTTTATAACATCACCTCATGAAGGTATACTGCGTTACAAAACTTCACCTACGGTCTTTGACAGTTCTTCAATTTATTTTTGTTACCCAATATAAACTGAAGAACCCAAGGTTCAACTCAATCAATTTTTCCATATAAGAAATATCAATTTATTCAAACCTAATTCTTTTTGAAACTACTCTTTAATTTCTACAGAAGAAATATCGATCGTAAGGCCAGGCCCCATAGTCGTACTTAAAGAAAGTTTCTTCAAATAAACGCCTTTAGCTGAAGTCGGCTTGGCTTTCTTAACCGCTTCTAAAAGAGCACTTAAATTTTCATTTAATGCTTTTGCGTCAAATCCTAATTTACCGATAGTCGCGTGCACAATACCGGCTTTATCCGTACGGTATTGAACTTGACCCGCTTTGGCGTTTTTAACGGCGGTCGCCACGTCGGGAGTCACGGTACCGACTTTAGGATTAGGCATCAGACCGCGGGGACCTAAAATTTGACCCAACTGACCAACAACACGCATTGCGTCAGGACTAGCAATCACCACATCAAAATCCATATTACCTTTTTTAACTTCAGCCGCTAAATCGTCCATTCCAACGATATCGGCGCCAGCCGCTTTAGCGGCTTCTTCATTGGCACCTTGAGTAAATACTGCTACACGGACGTCTTTACCCGTACCGTTAGGCAACACCGTCGCGCCACGAACAACCTGATCCGATTTACGAGCGTCAACGCCTAAGTTAAGTGCCATATCGCACGACTCATCAAACTTAACTGATGATACTTCTTTTAAAAGTGCTACCGCTTCTTCGAAGCCATATACTTTGCCTGATTCAACTTTTTCGTTGATCAATTTTTGTCTTTTAGATAATTTAGCCATCAGTTAACCCTCCACATCCACGCCCATTGAGCGAGCAGTACCCGCAAGAGTTCTTACCGCTGCATCCATACTGGCAGCCGTTAGATCTGGCTCTTTAGTCTTAGCAATTTCTTCTAATTGAGCACGAGTGATCTTGCCCACTTTTTCAGTATTTGGGCGACCACTACCACTTTTAAGGCCAATTGCCTTCATGATAAGTACAGCCGCTGGTGGAGTTTTAGTGATGAAGGTAAAACTTCGATCACTATAAACGGTGATAACAACGGGGATCGGAAGTCCTTTTTCGACTTTGTCTGTGGCTGCATTAAATGCTTTACAGAATTCCATGATGTTAACACCGTGTTGACCCAATGCAGGACCAACCGGTGGACTCGGATTGGCGGCGCCTGCACCAATTTGTAGCTTAATATAAGCTGAGACTTTCTTAGCCATTTTTTCACCTCATTTGGGTTCAAACGCCAGACTCATTAGCCACTCAAATAAAACGAGTGGGTAATTTTTAGGCTCCCCTTTTTTATGTCAAAAAACACCCACGGCTTAATCAAACTATGGTTGTTTTTATTCGAATTTTAATCTAACGACTTAGCCCTTTTCAACCTGGCTAAAATCTAATTCTACCGGAGTAGAACGCCCAAAAATCATGACCGATACAGACAAACGGCTTTTGTCATAATTCACACTTTCAACCACCGCTTCAAACTCGGCAAAAGGACCATCGGTTACTCGAACCGCTTCGCCAACATCAAATAGCGTTCTAGGTCTTGGTTTATCCGTCGATTCTTCTAAACGGTTCAAAATCTGATCTGCTTCTTTTTGGCTAATGGGCGCCGGATGTTCTCTTGTACCGCCAATAAAACCCAAAACCCGTGGTGTATCACGGACTAAATGCCAGCTTTCATCATCCATGTCCATTTCAACCAACACATAACCAGGGAAAAACTTGCGAGCACTTTTTCGCTTTTGCCCGTCACGCATTTCGACCACTTCTTCTGTTGGAACGAGCACTTGACCGAATTTTTCTTCTAGGCCAAATTGTTTAACACGTTCTTCTATAAAACCTCTGACTTTACCTTCATAACCAGAATATGCCTGAACCACATACCATCTAAGTGCCATAAAGTTTAACTCCCGTGAACAGTCAAAAAGTTAACGATGAAAACCAAACCCATATCGATCAAATACAACATAAAGGCGATTAGAACAACGGCAACAACAATAATTAAACTGGTTTGAACGGTTTCAGGTCGAGTAGGCCAGACGACTTTGCGCGCTTCAATTTTGGCTTCTTTCGCAAAAATCATTCCCGCACGACCTTTAGTCGTTGTCATCGCGATACCAAGACCCATCGCCACTAATGCCAAGATTGCCGCAACGCGAATCAGTATTGAACCATCAACTAGAGCATGATTGGCGTACACAGCTCCACCCAATGCAGCATAGGTGAGAAGCCATCTTAAACCATTAAATGACGCTACAGAATCTTGTTCGTTTACACTCATGAATTTTCAACCATTTAATTCTAAAAAGCTAGTAAGATCAAAAACCTTACTAGCAAATACGTTTTTTATTTTTTATTGCAGTGGCAGGCCAGGAGGGACTCGAACCCCCAACCTGCGGTTTTGGAGACCGCTGCTCTACCAATTGAGCCACTGGCCTGCAATAAAACTGCTACCTCACATGATTGTGAGGTCGCAAAACTACAACTAATCTATCGCTTACGCTAAGATTTTGGCAACCACACCAGCACCAACAGTACGACCACCTTCACGAATAGCAAAGCGTAAACCTTCATCCATCGCGATGGGAGCTATCAATTCAACTTCCATCTTGATGTTATCACCAGGCATGACCATTTCTACGCCTTCTGGTAATTCACACGCACCGGTTACATCGGTTGTACGGAAGTAAAACTGAGGACGGTATCCTTTGAAAAAAGGCGTATGACGACCCCCTTCATCTTTACTAAGGATATAGATTTCAGCTTCAAATTTAGTGTGTGGATTGATTGAACCCGGCTTAGCCAAGACCTGACCACGCTGAACTTCTTCACGCTTAGTGCCCCGTAATAAAATACCGCAGTTGTCGCCAGCCCGACCTTCGTCAAGAAGCTTACGGAACATTTCAACACCGGTAACCGTTGTTTTCGCTGTATCTGCGATCCCGACGATTTCCACTTCTTCACCTACTTTGACGATCCCCGCTTCGATACGACCAGTGACCACTGTTCCACGACCTGAGATTGAGAATACATCTTCAATCGGCATGATGAAATCTTTGTCGACTTCACGCTTTGGCTCTGGAATGTATTCATCCAATGCTTTAGCCAATTCTAAAATCGCTTCTTTGCCTAGTTTGCCTTCATCACCTTCAAGGGCTTTAAGCGCACTGCCGTGAATGATCGGAGTGTCATCACCCGGGAATTCGTACATATCCAGTAATTCACGAATTTCCATTTCAACAAGCTCTAATAACTCTTCGTCATCAACCATGTCACACTTGTTCATGAAAACAACAATCTTAGGGACGCCAACCTGACGAGACAAAAGAATGTGTTCACGAGTTTGTGGCATTGGGCCATCAGCGGCCGAACAAACTAGGATTGCACCGTCCATTTGTGCCGCACCGGTAATCATATTTTTCACATAATCAGCATGTCCTGGACAATCAACGTGCGCGTAATGACGGTTTTCAGTTTCGTATTCAACG
This sequence comes from uncultured Kangiella sp., assembly GCA_964454125.1. GTDB lineage: Bacteria > Pseudomonadota > Gammaproteobacteria > Enterobacterales > Kangiellaceae. Next base: position 14,126 of record CAYVSL010000029.1, on the reverse strand, counting down.
TGAGAAGTTGAGATCGTGATACCACGTTCTTTCTCTTCTGGCGCATTGTCGATTTCGTTGAAATCTTTAGCTGCTCCACCATATGCCGCAGAAAGAACTGTACACAAGGCCGCTGTTAGAGTTGTTTTTCCATGATCGACGTGGCCGATTGTTCCAACATTGACATGGGGTTTCGTTCGTTCAAATTTTTCCTTAGACATAAATGCCTCCAAAAGAGTTAAGCTAAATTTACAATAAAAAATTGGTTATCATTGAGAGGTTTTATATAAAGTCCCAAACATAACTAAATCCGGAACAGTCTCACGACTAATCCGGAAAAAATGGTGCCGATAACCAGATTCGAACTGGTGACCTCTCCCTTACCAAGGGAGTGCTCTACCGACTGAGCCATATCGGCTGTTTGTTCGAACTGGAGCGGGTAGCGAGAATCGAACTCGCATCATCAGCTTGGAAGGCTGAGGTTCTACCATTGTACCATACCCGCCTGTTCAACTCGTTATTCGCAAATCATGCGTGAACATGACAAACGAAACACATATTACAAAATTTTGAGGGCTTATACTTAACTAAATCAGTAAGTTACCCCAATCTTTTGAACACTGGTGGTGGGGGAAGGATTTGAACCTTCGAAGGCGAACCGTCAGATTTACAGTCTGATCCCTTTGACCACTCGGGAACCCCACCAAATACTACTTCTTGCAAGTGTTAAGCCGACAAGAAAAAGAGCCGCGAATGATGACAACTTGTAAGCAAAAATGCAAGTCTTTTGTCTATCAAATTCAAGCTGTTAGCAACTATCTAATCGAAAGCCCTGACACCTGATTTATTCCCACTCTTTTCAGCTAGATATATGCCATCAAAAAATCTCGTTTTCAAATGGTATCCAACTGTTTTATACAAAAAAAGATGATCATTTCTGAACACCCCTTTTACCCAATAATGGTGCCGGTTCCCGGAATCGAACTGGGTACCTACTGATTACAAGTCAGTTGCTCTACCAAGTGAGCTAAACCGGCATGTTCTAAGGCGTTTTCCGATATTTTGGATACCGCTTAGAACCTCGCTGAAAAGAGTCAAATAAGCCTCCTCTCAAGCAGGGACGCGAATTCTAATGAGTTCTCTTTAAATGATCAATGATTATTTGAAAAAAATTTCAATTCTCGGGGGATCTTTTGAAATTGTTGGAAATTTTATGAATCATCAACCAATTTCATGATCTTAAAATAATCAGTTGAAGTCGTGAAAAGAGTGCAATCCCGCGGCGTGCATGGCTATGTGAAAAATGGCATGGTCACCTTGTCGGTGATAGGATGATGAAAAATGTACAGTTTGGCTAAGCCTTGAAATACCAGCGTTGGCTCGCTCAGGATCCCGATATCTCGACTTAACCTTTTATTATTTTGCAACATATCCAACCAATAATCGGCACCGCCTCCGCTTATGAACCATCGATTGACCTGATACTTTTGACTGGACTCAGTGATACACTGGATAAGATAACCAAGGATCATTTGCTCAACTCCCAAGTTAACACAATCGCTGGTAGATCGCCCCAATTCGAAAAAAATTAAGCGAGCGTCAGAATCCTTAGTTTTAACATTAGCGGTATTGAGTAGACTTTCTGTGAGCAAGGCCTTACCAGGTAAAATATGTCCGCCTAGGTGCATGCCGTGTTGATTAACAATATCGAGCGTGATTGCTGACCCAACATCAATAATCCCTACAGGATGGCCTGCTTCTTCTCCCGGATCAAATCGGGCAGTCCGATAAGCTGCAATAATGGCCAGCCAGCGATCGATCCCCAGTCGCTCCGGCTCTTGGTAGGCGCATTCTACGCCACAGGCATTTTTGCTGGTTTTGGCGATATAGGGTACTAAACCCATTCGTTCCATCGCTGTAACCAGTTGAAGATTGTCTACTTCACTACGAACGGATGCGATTAAAACTTGAGTGATGTCGTCTTTTTTACCGGACAGTTCGAGTTGTCGTAATAAAGCCGAAACACTCTCTACGATTTCCAGCTTCTGGGATGCATGGTGAGCACAGAATCCAACAAGCTCTCTAACCAATAAGTATTTGAGTCTGGTATTTCCCCAATCAATTAATAAAAACATCATCTAACACCCTGTCTAGTTCTGGTATACAGCACGCAAACTGACTTCGCCAGAAAAAAATATTTTTTCTCCGTTTCCAGTTTTTAGTTTTAACGCACCGCTTTTATCGATCCCAACCTCGATACCAGAAATTGGGCCGTTATGAGTATGTATTGTCACCGGTTGACCATAAAAGGCGCTTTGACTAGCCCAATCGTGGCGAAAAGACTCAAAGCCCTGTTCAATATATTCGCTTAGTATGCTGTCTAATTCCAGTAAAATAAGTGCTAGAATTTGGTTTCGGTCGATAGCATTGGTTAACAGTGATTTAAGATTGACCCAAGGCTGATCAATATTACCGCCATCATCCACTCGCATGTCCCAATTAATGCCAATACCAATATTCAAAAAGCTATGGTCATTACTATCGCCGCTCGCTTCGACTAATATGCCCGCCAATTTTTGTCCTTTGACCAATAGATCATTCGGCCATTTGAGGCTGACTTTGTCGGCACAATACTGGTTTAAAAATTTAGTTAAACCAATCCCCACCGCCAAGCTTAAACCACCCAATGCACTCAATCCCAGTGGCAAGCCTAAACCCAACGAAAAATACAGGTTTGCACCAAACGGCGAAACCCATGCCCTACCTTTGCGACCCCGACCCGCAGTTTGATGTTCGGACACACAAATTCGCCCTTCTCCCGGTTGTCGCTGCCAAGAGCGAGTTAAATAACTCGCAGTGGAGTCTATCGTAGGCAAAACTTCTATTTGGGAAAATAGTTTTGCTTTGTTGGTAATTTGCTCGGTTAGATAATCTCTATCAATGAGTGTCAAACCACCAGGTATCTTATAACCTTTACCACGCACCGCATAAATTTCGATTTGCCAAGTTTGCAATTTGGCAATTAATTTCCACACGGCTGTTCGAGAAACCCCAAGCACTCCCGCCAAAAACACACCAGAATGAAACTCGCCATCAGACAGTAACCTCACGAGTTTTTGCAACCGCATAAGACTTGTTTTCTTCATCAAGGAATGTTCCCTTGACTCGCTCGGCGATGACCCAGAATAAGTACTTCAGGTTCCAAATCAATTTTGAATAACCGCTTTATTTCTTTCATAATGCGTTCTGCTAAAGCTTGAATATTGGCTCCGTCGGTGTCGGAGTAATTCACCAGAACTAAAGCCTGATGTTCATGCACTCCAATTTTGCCGAACAGTTGGCCTTTAAATCCCGCTTTCTCAATCAACCAACCAGCGGCAACTTTGAACATTTTGTGCTCACCACCATCAACGGGAAAAGCGACTAAACCTGGAAATGATTGTTTTAAATTTTGATAATGATTGGCTGTAATAAGCGGGTTTTTGAAGAAACTGCCCGCATTAGCCAACTGAACCGGATTGGGTAATTTTTCTGTTCTTATTTGGCAAACTCGATCAAATAACTGTTGGGCTGTCACCTTCGATTGACCAGCAAAATATTCCAACAATGGTTTATAATTGAGTACCAGTTGTTGCTGTTTATGCAACATAAAATCCACGCTGGTGACCACATAATTCCCTTGGCCTGCCCGTTTGATGAAACTATCTCGATAGGCAAAACGACAATCATGGTGCGACAAACAAGTGAATTCACCCTTCCTTAAATCAAAACATTCAACCTGCTCGATAAAAGACTCCACTTCCACGCCATAAGCGCCGATATTTTGAACCGGTGCTGCTCCGACTGTACCAGGGATCAGAGCGAGATTTTCCAAACCATAATAACCTTTCTTGAGGCAATAACCGACAAACTCATGCCAAACTTCAGATGCCGCAACCCTTAAAATCACTTGTTCATCATTTTCACTAACAATCTGTATACCTTTTAACTGAGGGTAAATAACCAAACCGGAATAATCACCGGTAAAAAGTAGATTACTGCCTCCGCCGAGTATAAATCGCTCCGAATATGAGAATATTTCAGAATAGTGTGATTTAAGCTGCTGAACGCTATCAATTTGAATAAATGCAGCCGCATTGGCTGTTACATTGAAAGTATTGAGTTTGCGTAAAGCAACATTAGTAGAAATAAGGGTCAAAATTGGTGTTTCCACGCCATTGAGGAGTTGAACTCATTCTACACTAGGGGTAACTATTCAGCGAGAGGCTAGTCCAACTCGTTACTTGCTCTTTATTAACAAATGGCGCATATTTAAGTTCTATACAGTATACCTTTTGTAACAGGACATTTATGACAGCAAGCTTCCCTGTAACATTCCTATTATTCTCAGGTCACTCTAACTAATCGATGTACTCTATGGAAAATACCCTGTGAACAACAATATTATATTTATAGTCAGCCTTTTTTTAACAAGTACACTATTTTCAATAGCACATGCCGCCAATGTGGAGGAAGGCATGCAAGCGCCAGATTTCAAGATTAAACGGCTTGATGGAAGTACATTTAATCTCAGCGATTTCAAGGATAAAAAAGCAGTGCATATGGTTTTTTGGACCACTTGGTGCAGCTACTGTATGGAAAAAATTCCGCTCTTAAAGTACAATCAGAAGATCTTAGGCAAACAGATTGAAATTATCGCAATTGATACCAGTGTGAGAGATACCTTGGCCAAAGCTTACCGATTTCAAAAAGAGCGTGAAATTAATTATCCACTGGCTTTTGATTTTGATAAAAAAGTGACTGACCTTTATGGTGTATGGGGAACACCTACCGAATTTATCATCGATATCAATGGGGTTGTCATCCATCGAGATGATGTCCCTAGGAATATCTCTGAGCACCTGAGTAATTGGAATATGATTAACCACATCACTCAAAATGAACCATTGCTGGCGGATAAAGAATGTAATAAGGATCAACGAGTTTGTTAAAAGCCGGAATAGAATTACGGCCTCATTTAAACAACCAAAAAAGGGGGTCGAACAAACCTGAATTTATCGGTGCGCTAGCTAGCGGCCTTAATCGGCGTGCTTTTTTGCGCCAATCAAGTATTGCCGTGATGTTTACAACACTTGCTGCTTGTAAGCCCAATATTCCGAAAAATGAACTGACCAATTTAAAAGATAATTCTTTATCCATAGAAAAAACAACCCCATTTTTAACGAACCTCTATACCCTTGACCAGCGCCAAAAAGAAACCCTTACAATAGTGCAAATGATCCTTTTCCCAGACGATGGTGATGGGCCTTCAGCAAAAGATATTAACGCCTTGAGTTATCTGCAATGGACGCTAACTGATCCGGATAATGATGCTGACGGTGATGGTGACTTTATTGTGAAAGGCATCGGTTGGTTGGATTCGTTATCGGAGAAAACTCAGGGCGATCAATTTGTTAATTTAAAAGCCGAACAACAAGACAAAGTATTACAACAAATCAGCCAATCCAGCGCCGGAGAAAATTGGCTGTCGATCCTCATTTATTATTTGATGGAAGCGCTTTTGTTTGATCCGATCTATGGCGGTAACCCCGAGGGAATTGGATGGACCTGGCTGAAACATCAGCCGGGATTTCCAGCACCGGATGAAAAAACCAGTTACCGAAATTTTTTGTAAAGATAAAACATAAAAAAGAGGTTCACCACGGAGAAGCGGAGGAAAGACACGGCTTAAAATATACTTAAGTACAACTAATAACGGCAACCACTTCGAACGATAAGTATTTTAGTTTTTCTCCTTCTCTCCGTGCCTCCGTAGTAAACAAGATCTTTTGACCTTAGGTATTTAACATCATTATGACTAAAACACTAGAATATGATTGCTGTATTGTTGGTAGCGGCGTCGGCGCAGGTCCCGTTGCCTATGAGCTTGCCAAAGCGGGCTATAAAGTAGCGGTATTGGAAAAAGGTAAATGGTATAACGAAAAAGATTTTCGCAAAGATGAACAACTTTATCGACACAGTATTTTTCGTTCCAAGTTTCGTGAAGAACGACATGTGTTGGAGGAACCCGATGGCAACGACTGGAGCACCAGCACCACTGCACAATTCTGGGGTGGTAATATCGTTGGTGGTGCATCCAATTTTATGAGCGCTTATTTTCATCGACTAAAACCTGAAGATTTTAGACTCGTTTCAACCTTCGGTTCGATTAAAGGTGCCAATACGGTTGACTGGCCAATTGATTACGATGAAATGGAACCTTATTATGCCAAAGCAGAACAAGTGGTAGGCATTTCTGGCAAAGTCGTCGAGCATCCTTTTTTAGAGCCTCGCTCAACTAAAGACTACCCTTTACCACCGACCACAGAACACCCTATTTCTACTTGGTTTGATCAAACCTGCAATGATATGGGATTACATCCATTACCAATGGCACGCGGCATTTTATCCCAACCTTACAACAACAGAGCCAGCTGCCAGTATTCTGGCTACTGTGGCAGCTATGGTTGCGCCTCTGGCGCAAAAGCCAGTTCAAGAGTAGCGCTACTCGATCAAGCCGTTGACGGTGGAAATTGCGATGTCATCACCCAAGCAAAAGTCTACCGCCTCAATAGTGATAAAAGCGGAAACGTTATTTCGGTTGATTTTTACGACAAAAATAATGATTCGATCCAAGTGAGAGCCAAGATTTTTGTGGTCGCCTGTTATTCGATCGAATCAGCAAGGTTGTTACTGAGCTCTCCCGGCGAAAAGCACCCCAATGGCTTGGGTAATCATCATAACCAAATCGGCAAAAATTTACATTGTTGTGCTGGCGGAACGGGCCATGGTATTTTCAAGTTTGATCAATTCTCCAAAAGTCAGGTGAAAGAATTAGTGACGCGCGGTCCATTTTTTAATCGTGCTTTACAAGATTGGTATTTTATCGACGATAAAGCGAATTTTGGGAAACGTGTAAAAGGCGGCACCATCGACTTTGTTTTTGATCCGCCCTCACCTACAGCTGATGCTAACTCACAAAAATGGCAAGAGGATAACTTGATCTGGGGGACACCATTAAAACAACAAATTAAATCGTTTTTTACTCAAGAAAAAGATTTTAAATTTGAAGTCTTTTGCGATTGGCTAACCAATGATGATTGCTTTGTAAGCTTGGATCCCAATGAAAAAGATAAATGGGGATCTCCCGTTGCAAGAGTTAAAGTAGGCGCTCACCCACACGACTTAAAAATCAGTCACTATATCGTCAACAAGGGCAAACAGGTCATGACTAACCTCGGCGCTCAAAGCGTTCGAGGCAGCGCCTTTTCCTCACCAACTTCAAACCTCGTTGCTGGTGGATTGCGTTTTGGTAATAACCCTAAAACATCAGCACTTGATGCTGATTGCCGGGTGCATGGTACAGAAAATTGCTTTGTGAGCGATGGTAGCTTTATGCCAAACGGTGGTAGTGTTACACCCACTTTTACCATTTATGCCAATTCTTTTCGTGTTGCAGATAAGATATTATTGCAACTTAGAAACAATCAATAACTTCTATTAACAGGAACCACAATGTTTAATACGCACTTTAAAATCAATTACTTTAAGTCATTACGGAACTACGTCACTTTTATCTCACTAACTGTATTATTGATCGGGTGTGAACAAAATAAATCTTCTTCGCCCAATCTACTCAGTGATCAACCTGTCAACATACCAGTATTGAGAGAAGCTTCTGCTTCGCTTTACGATAGTTACGCTTCAATGCGAGCAAAGCAAATTAGTAATGTATCATATAGCTTATCTATATCTCTCGATAAAAATAGCACCACTTTTAAAGGCAAAAATATTCTGAGTTTGATCTCTCTCCTAGCAATATTAGTCCATTGACTATTGATTTCGATCAAGGTGAAATCCATTCTATTGAAATTAATGGTTCAATCGCGCAAATAAAATTCGATCAATGGTTTATTGAAATTGCACCATCACTGTAAGGTTCAGTAAAAGCGATTTTGCTAGGTTGAGTCGCCAACCTATACCAAGGTCGGATGGTCGGATCATAATCACTAGGTAAGGTTATACTTGGATCGTCCAATAACATAATTTTAGATCCTGCCATACCGATAAAGGTATTCTTAAAATCACCAGTTCTTTGCGCTTGCTGCAGAAATTTACGCAAAGATTCTTCATGAATATCTTCACTCATACTGATAGCCATTGAAAGTACGATTTTAGCTTTACTGTTGAGCCAATCAGAAATATTGGCGGAAGTTGCCGAAGAAATCTCATGGAGCGAAGCCACTAAATCATTTTCTGTTTTTTCTTTTAATAACAAATAGTTACTAAATGATGTCGCGCCTAACGCTAGGATCAATAAAGATGATGCGAGTAAAATGAACTTGTGACTGAACTGTAAATTCTTCATTAATATTGTATTCCTCCAGAAAGTCCTCTCTAAAAACATCCATTCAAGCGGTGATGGATTAACAATTTCAAACTAATCATCTGAGGGCCATCATCATAGTATTTGTTCAAGTCTCTTATAATAACTCTAGTAAATAATCTCCCAAAGTCTAGAAAAATATCAATATCTATCCACTAAATGCCTTCCACAGCGCCATTTATCCCAAAATAATCGGTTGAAATCATGGAAATATTCTATTTGTAGGAACGGACTCTCATTGTTGAAACAGCCTAATGCGAAGCTAACCTGCTCTATATATATCTCTGGTTTGTTGAAAAACTTGATGACGAATTGTATGAGTTTGTCTCATTAATCAAAGATGGATACTCGCTGAATACCATTTGCGAAAAAATTGGTCTTGATAGTGCGATTGAATTGATTGCACGATTGGCTCAGGAAAAATATATTAAATTTATTCCGTTAAATCACTCCTAGCAGCAACAAATTTTTAATATCTATCAACCTAGAATAATGAATGACTCTTAAATTTTCCAATGGCTGAGTTTCTTTCTAGCCTTAAAATTTCGCAAAAAATTGATCGGTTTTGATTTTTTTAGCTTGACTGATTTATTAATGAGTTCTTCAGCGGCATCGAGTACGCGAGATGAAGACTTACCATCTCGATAGGGGTGTAGTTCTTGATTAAACTGGCTAATTTTTCTAATCAAATCAGCAGGTCGATCCAGCGCATTTTTCAAATGATGTTCCAATTCTTTAGGTTCCTCAAAATCAATTAGATGCTCCCCTTTCATTTTATTTTTAAAAGTGACTACTGGTTTACCTTGTAAGATAAACATTAATAAGACAGAAGAAGTATCACAAAGCATCACATCAGCTTGTTGTAACAAAGGTAGGACGTTATCCGTTTCAATAAACTGGAGATTCTCATTGCCGAGCGCTTTGTATTGATCGATTATTTCTTTTGACATTTTAGGGTGAAATTGAATCAACCATTGCCAGTCTGATTTTTGACTAAGCTTTTTGACCTCTTCGTAAAGATGAGGTGCACAGGTCAGGTTTCGGGAAAAAGTGGAACACATTATCACCGTCGGTCGCTTATTTTTGCTATCTAATTGAGATTGGAATAACGGGTCCATTGCAGGCCAGCCAGTTTCAACCACACTAAAATAACCATACTCTTTGGCAAGTTGTTTGAAACGAGTGGTGGTATTGGGTCCCTGAGTACAATAAAGATCAAAACAACCTCGAATATTAAAGTGATCACTTTTACCACGGCGATTCATTTTTCCGACATTAAATCCATGAAAGACACCTATCTTGAAGCCCGATATAAAGCTGGGAATAAAATTACCGGGGACAAAACTAGCTTGAGGATTATAATCAATCACTTCTGATATGGTTAATAGCGGTAGTTCATCAAGATGTAAATAATGACTATCGATTTCATCACCAAACAAAAACCACTTAACCAAATCGCCACGGGCTAAAATTTCTTTTTGCAAGGGGCGTAAAATCGCATAACTATAGTTTTGGGCGACAAAAAACAGATATCTTTTGGGAATAGGTAAATTAGTGAGTTTAGGTTGGTTTTGCAAAAGTTTATTATTCCTAAGAACAGTATTATGTTGGTATCTTCTCATATTCTAACGGTTATTCCACCCGAGCTTCAACTGATTATTCTAGGTTCAAGAGGTGAACGGTCGATGTGAGAACTATTGATACCCTCTCGATACATATTTTTGCCATATTTAACCGTTTGATTGACATATTTGATCCCCGCTTTTGATCCCTTTAATTGTTCAAATAAGAGTATCCCCTATAACAATAAGGAACCTACGCCGTGAACAGGGCTAAAAATCAACAGATATATTTCACCCGGCTATTAAAGATCACCATTATTCTGATAATAGGCATCAATCTTTTACTACCCTTTTTTTTAAAAGCCAGTGATCAGAGTTTAGAAGATCCTCAATCTGGTTCCTTGTGGGTAACCAATCAGCAGCAACAACGATTTACGGCACTAAGTCTCAAAACCAATATTGATATGACAATTACCGGATTGACAGCACGGGTCAAAGTCACCCAAATATTCAAGAATGATCGTGATCAATGGGTGGAAGGTAAGTATTTATTTCCACTTCCAGATAACGCTGCCGTTGATCACTTGACTATGAAAATTGGTCAGCGATTAATCGTTGGAAAAATCAAAGAAAAACAGCAGGCCAAAAAAATTTACCAACAAGCTAAAATAGCGGGCAAAAAGGCTTCTCTGGTTGAGCAACATCGACCAAATTTGTTCACTAACTCGATTGCCAATATTGGTCCTTATGAAACCATTGAAATTATTATCGAATATCAGCAGGATGTTTTTTATGATCGGGACGACGGCTTTTCGATCCGTTTTCCGATGGCAATCACTCCTCGTTATCAACCCGAAAATATTTATCGGGAATCTTTTGCAGCAAACCAATCTTTTAACAAGAATTTAACCGGCTTTAATTATGGATTACTGAGTAACGGATTTATGGAGCAAACCAGCCAGATCCGGACGTTATTTCCTGCCGATCAAAAAAATCAAAATCTACCTGTTTCCAATATTGCCAGTATCAATATTCAATTAGATGCCGGTTTCGCACTTAAAAATTTATCCAGCACTAGTCACAAAATCCAACACCAACAAAAAACTGAAAGTACCTATATTATCAATTTTTCTCGTCAGAAGGTTAAAGCGGATCATGACTTTATTTTAAACTGGAAACCAGTGGCATCAATGCAACCAAGGGCTGCGATATTTTCTGAAAAAAAATTCGGACAAAATTATTTGTCCTTGATGATCATGCCACCATCAGTCGAATACCAAAATAACAAAGAAATCAATCGTGAAATTATTTTTGTGATCGATACCTCCGGATCGATGGGCGGTGATTCGATCCGTCAAGCTCGTAAAGCTCTCGAATTTGGACTGTCAACATTATCGCCTCAAGACCGTTTTAATGTGATCCAATTTAACTCCAGTACCTCGCAACTTTTTCAAAGCACTCGCTTAGCGAATCAAAACAATCTACGAATGGCACAATCCTATGTCCGTGGGCTAGAAGCTAATGGTGGCACGGAAATGTTTTCCGCCATCCAAGCCTGTTTAGATGGCCGCTCAAATCATTCTACTCTACGTCAGGTTATATTTTTGACAGATGGGGCAATTTCTAACGAAGCCCAATTGTTTGAAGTGATTGAAGATCGCCTAGGTGATAGTCGTCTATATACGGTTGGTATTGGTTCAGCACCTAACGAGTTTTTTATGAAAAAAGCAGCCCGATTTGGACGCGGCAGTTTTACTTTTATCAAAGATATTCGCCAGTCCAGCATCAAGATAGAAAAATTGCTTGACAGTATTAGCCGACCTCAATTAACTCATATTTTAATTGAATGGCCTGATGGTACTCAAGCAGAAACCTGGCCAAAAAAAATACCAGATCTATACGATGGTGAACCACTTTGGCTTAAATCAAAGGTGAGCGAACTTTCCGGTCAGGTTATGATTTCTGGCCGACTCAATAACACTCTCTGGCAAAGCAATATTTCGATCGATAACCCGCAACAACAAACAGGTGTGGCGGTATTATGGGCAAGAGAAAAAATTGCCGCAATTATGAACAGCGCTTATCATGGTGCCGTTAGCGAACAACAGAAAAATCAAATTATTAATACCGCTCTCGAACATCATTTGGTTAGCCGTTTTACCAGTCTAGTCGCGGTCGATAAAACCCCTTCTCGAATAGCGGAAAAACTTCATCAACAAAAAATTGCCCGTCATTTACCGAAAGGTAGCCAGACTAATAGAGCAAAGAATCCTTTAATTCCATTTGCCCAAACCAGTCTGGATCTGGATATAACGGCTCGTTGGTCCATCATGTTCTTTTGGCTAAGTTTAATCAGCTTATTTTTGTATCGTCGTATGGGATAAAAAGAGAAAATTTTCATCAACGCTTTTGTAAGAGCACATGGTAGAACCGATGTCTCGCCGGGAAGAAATGGCTCAATTGAGAATTATCCGATTAAATATGAAACATACGCTTAAAATTCTTTTTATTACTGGTTTTATCCTTTCCAGTATCGGCTTATTGCGGATCGTTTATTACCAGCTCAAAGCTGAAACCGCACAATGGTTGTTAGAATCCGCTTGGCAAAATACGTTGCTACAAAAAAATAATCATCCGGTAAAACCCTGGTCATGGGCAGACACTTGGCCGGTACTAAAAGTGGAGCTACCCAGCATTCAATTGTCGAGCCTAGTATTAAAGGATGTCAGTGGACAAAGTTTAGCCTTTGGACCAGGTTTGATGACTCCAAGATTATATCCCGGCAACCATGGCAATAGTTTTATTGCAGCTCACCGAGACACCCATTTTAAAGGGTTAATAAAACTCAAAAAAGGTGAGTTAATTAAAATAACTAATTCAATCGGTGAAAAAATATTTTTTGAAATTGATCAGTTACAAATCGTTGATAGTCGAATAGAACAACCAATATTACAAACCGGAGATAAACGAATTACTCTGGTGACTTGTTATCCATTAAATTCGTCTATCAGAAATACGCCTTATCGATACTTGGTAAGTGGAAAAATGATCCCTTAATAATTATTTAGTGAATTTCTAAAATCCATCAATCGGTTGAAACAGTGCCTGCCAATCCTCTGAAGTTAGATTCATGGTATCTAACGCTTCTTGATCATAAAGGCCTTGAGATAATCTGTTTTTTTGACGTTGCATTTGCTGAATTTTTTCCTCAACCGTTCCTTTAGTGATCAATTTATAGACAAAAACAGGTTTATCCTGACCGATCCGATACGCACGATCATTAGCTTGCTGCTCAGCAGCAGGATTCCACCAAGGATCATAGTGAATGACGGTATCAGCGGCGGTCAAATTAAGCCCTACGCCACCAGCTTTTAAACTAATTAAAAAAATAGGCACCTGGCTTTTTTGAAATTGTTCCACCAGTCGACCACGATGTTTACTTTTACCAGTTAACATTAAATAGGATAAGTCTAATTCTTTTAGCTCTTTGGCTATAATATCTAACATACTGGTAAATGATGAAAAAAGGAGAATTCGACGCCCTTGTTCGACCATAGTTGGTAAACGATCTTTTAACCAGGCTATCTTTGCAGAGGAATTATTTTTTCGAGCAGACTCTAACTTTATCAGAGCAGAATGACAACAAACCTGACGTAACTTTAATAACGCATTGCCGATTAAAAACTGATTACGACTTTTAGTTTCTAGCGACATAGCTTTATGTACTTGCTCCATCATTGAGGTTCTAATGGTTTCATAAAGATCAGCTTGTGCTGTTTCTAACTCGATCAGCATAACCATTTCTGTTTTACTTGGCAACTCTTTAGCGACTTCGTTTTTTGTTCGGCGAAGCATTAACGGCGCTACACGTTTAGCTAATAATGTTTGCCGCAAATAATCCTGGTTTTTTTCGATGGGTTGACGATACAGTTGATTAAATTGATATTCACTCCCTAGAAAATTAGGCATCAAAAAATGAAATAATGACCAAAGCTCTCCCAAATGATTTTCCATAGGTGTTCCGGTCAGGCATAAGCGCTGATTTGAATATAATTCATTAACCGCCGAAGTGATTTTGCTACGGGTATTCTTAATCACTTGCGCTTCATCCAAAACCAATAAATGAAAACGAGTACGCGTTAATTTATTAATATCCCTTA
>CAYVSL010000028.1:9742-39346 GCA_964454125.1 uncultured Kangiella sp. | reverse complement strand
TTTAAAAGTCAGAATGCTTTGTTGGTAGGGTGAACTGATTTTTTTAGGATTAAAGTCAAACATTCTTCGCTATTAAAACCTGGTGGGTTAGGAGTGATGTTAATGCAACAAGTAATGGATTCAGTCAAATTTATTCATACAAAAAATTGCATCGGAAATATATTGGAAATGAAAAAGGATTTACCCGAGGGGGATTAAAATGAGTTTCGATTGTTCAGAACATTTACATTACAAACTGCTACATTTAAAGGGTGAAGTGGACTTACATAATTCATCTGACGTTAGACGTTGTTTGCTAGATATATTAGAACATGGGAAATCAGTCATTGTCGATTTTTCTGACTTGAAATATATTGATTCATCTGGAATGGCTATCTTGGTAGAAGGACTTAATGTTGCAAATAAGAATAATTTATCTTTAAAAATTACTGGTGCAAATGGTGCGCCTTTACAAGTGCTAGAACTGACCCGACTAAATCAAGTCTTCAACATCGTTGATTCCGTCGCAGATATAACCGAGTAAAAAGCTGTGATCGAACAATCACCAATACTAATTGATGTTAATAATTTGGATAGTGCTTACGGTGATCGTCAGGTGCTGAATGATATTAACCTGCAAGTTAAACAGGGCGAAATTTTAGTTATCATGGGAGGCAGCGGTTCGGGCAAAAGCACTTTATTAAGAAATATGCTAGGGCTAATGAAACCGTTAACGGGCAGCATTGAATTTGGCGATCTAAACATTTGCCATGCCACTAAGACAGAATTAATAAAACTCAGACGGTCGATGGGGGTTGCCTTTCAAGGTGGGGCGCTACTTAGCTCTCTTAGCGTTGGTGATAATATCAAATTGCCATTACGTCAGCATACGGATTTAGATGAAAATACCATCAGTATTATGACCCGATTGAAATTGGAACTAATGAATCTAGCCGACTATGAAGATTTAATGCCATCCGAGCTTTCTGGCGGCATGTTAAAGCGGGCCGGACTGGCTCGCGCGGTAATAATGGATCCCAAGATATTATTTTTTGATGAACCATCTGCAGGACTCGATCCGGTGACTTCAGTCGAACTTGATCAACTTATTTTGAATCTTCGTTCCGCCATGAATATGACGATTATAGTGGTTACTCATGAGCTTGAAAGTGCCTTCACTATCGCTGATCGTATCGCTGTTTTATTTGATGGCGAGCTTGTGATTACCGGAACAGTAGAAGAGATCAAAGCCTGTACCGATGAAAGAGTGATTAATTTAATCAATCGAAAGCCTAGGAAAAACCAACTAGATGCAGATAAATATTTATCAAGACTAACAAAAGGAGCAAATTAAAATGTTTGCTCAAATTGAAAAATTAGGCTCGTCAGCTATTGCTTGGTTTGAAGAACTCGGTCGTTTTGCTCTTTTTCTAAACAGTGTCGTTTGGAGTATATTTAGTCGTCCATTGGGTTTTGCGGATCTGGTTAAACAAATTGCCTTTATCGGTGCAGGCTCGATGCCAATTATTCTGCTATCCAGTTTATTCACCGGAATGGTTTTGGCATTGCAGTTTTATGCGGTTATGGTCGATTTTGGTGCGGTTGAACTGATGGGGGCTGCGGTGTCAAAAAGTTTGATCCAGGAACTCGGTCCAGTTATGACCGCGTTGATGGTTATTGCCAGAGTGGGCTCGGCGACTTGTGCTGAAATCGCAATTATGCGTAATGAGCAACAGTTTGACGCATTGACCTGTATGGCGATTAGTCCTTATCGATTTATTATGGCACCTAGGCTTTTAGCGGCAGTTATTTCAATTCCACTTTTGACGGCTTTTTATAACCTTATTGGGATTTTTGGTGGCTATGTAGTGGGTGTCTATCTTAAGGGATTAAGTGGTGCCGCTTATATGCAGACAATATCAGATACCATTACTTGGTCTGATTTAAAAATGAGTTTTATTAAATCTGTTATTTTTGCCATTATTATCATCTGGATAGCAATGGGAAAGGGTTTTTTCGTGCATTTAGAAAAAGGTGTGTCAGATGCTGAAGCGGTTGGGCGCGTCACAACAAAGGCTGTTGTAGTGAGTGCAATTGTCATGTTATTTGCGGACTATATCGTCAGTTCATTTTTGATTTAAGGAGTTTAAGAGACTAATGAATAAGCTATCTTTAGAATTTATGGTTGGTCTGTTTTTATTAGCGGGTATTGGCGCAATTTTATATTTGTCGGTGGTGGTTAGTGGTGTGTCGGGCTTTGGCTCACACGGTTACCGTTTAATGGCTATGTTTGAAGATTCGTCGGGGTTAAAGAAAGGTGCGGTCATTGAAATTGCTGGTGTTAAAATAGGCCAGGTAGCAAGTATCGTTTTGGAACCGGAAACTCAAGAGTCTCAGATTTGGCTAAATATTGATCATGGAGTAGAAATTCAAGATGACGCCATCGCTTCGATAAGAACGGCTGGTATTATTGGTGACAAGTTCGTGAAAATATCCGTTGGTGGTGGTGAACCGCTTAGTGATGGCGATGAAATTATTGAAACTGAACCTTCCATCAGTATCGAAGAACTAGTCAGTAAATATATGTTTAATACTGATAGTTAGGAAAATACTATGAATAACAAAACAAATTATTTTATTTGTCGAGGACTTTAAAGTGAAACTAATATTTTTATGTGGTTTTGTATTACTACCCTTATTGAATCAAAACGGCTTTGCAGCAAGTCCGACCGAAACATTAAAATTAGCGGTTGATAACCTTATTGCCGTTGCTGCAGATAAAGAGACTGATGTTCAAGTAAAAAAATCTAAACTGACTCAGATACTTTTAGCCGAAGTTGATTTTGAGGCTGTGTCCAAACGAGTTATTTCTAAGAGCTGGAAGAAAGCGAGCGATGAGCAAAAAAAAGAATTTAAACAACGTTTTCTCGACATAATGGCCGAAACTTATTTTATATTACTCAAGAACTACTCTAACGAGAAAGTATTGTTTTTGAAAGAACAATTGAAGAAAACAAAAAAGAATGAATACGCGATTGTAGATACTCAGATTATTTCTCGGAATAAGAAAATACCGGTGCGATATAGAATGATCAAAGTTGATGATATATGGAAAATATATGATTTTATTCCAGAGGGAATTTCGTTAATTAATACCTACAAAAAAAATTACGCATCAACACTAAAGAAAAAGGGAATGAAAGGGCTGCTTGTCGAAATGTTAAAAAGCAAAAAAAAAGACCGCCAGGAATAAATATTAATGGATTTGCTAGTAAAACTTAGCAGCGACCAAACCTATAAAAATCCACTGTCGGTTTTACTTGATGTTGTTAAAACGGAAATTGCCCATTTTAAATTAGCAATGATTAGTACTCATAATCTATTACCAGCCACTTTTCAGGTAACAGGATTTTGCAATGAACATCATTGCCCGATATATACTGCGGAAGAGATGTTAAATGGTAGTCCCCATTTTCCTATTTTAAATGGTGAATTTGTTGAGACTTGGAAAACTCATAGTAAAGCACTTAAAATTTCCTGTGAAACCTGTCCTGATCTATTTCAAGATGAACTTAAATATTTTGGTGAAGCGCTAGTAATTCCGATTTGGATTAATGGTAAGGTGGAGCGATGGATTGTTCTGGTTGATTATCAATCGAGTTTTAATAAAGAGGATGACAGGAGAAAAGTGACACCTGATCTCAGTAAATTGTCACTATTACTCAATTACGCATTGACTAATATATTACGAACCGAACAAAAACGACAATTAGATAAAGCAAGGCTTTGGATAGATGAGGAGCTACATGAAATATCTAGGCTTCAGTCATTATTACTTCCTCATCAAGATTTAAAAATACCCGGTACGGAGTTAGCTTTTACTTTTAAGGCTTATAAAGATGCAGGGGGAGATTATCTTGATTTATTTCAACTAGCCTCTCCAAGCGGAGATCCTGATATCATCAACTGGGGGGGGATCATCGCTGACGTCACCGGCCATGGACCAAGTGCTGCGGTTGAAGCCGCCATGGTCGATGCTATTTTAAGAACCTTTCCCAATAACAAGGACACCACACCAGCTGACGCAACTAATTATTTAAATAAACACTTCTTCACTCGCCGTGATCGCGGAAAATTTGTAACGGCAATGTTGTTTTTGTATTACAGCGACACAAGAATTTTAAAGTACGTTTCAGCAGGTCATCCAAATGGTTATATTAAGCGGGACAGTAAAGTTATTGTACTCGACCAATCGAAAGGAATTCCTGTAGGTGTACTACCAAATTATCAATGGGAATATCAGGAAATAGAATTGTTAGTCGATGATATTTTGTTTATTTACACTGACGTGGTGTTAGAGACGCGCAACAATAGTGAAGAAGAGTTCGGAGAAGAGCGTTTGTCTAAAACACTTAAAGCGGCACCCGATTGTCCGCACGAGCTAATTTTGTATGTTGAGCAGGCTTTACTTGATTTTAATGGCAAGAGTGAGTTGATGGATGATTTGACATTATCAGCGATTAAGGTGTTGTAAACGCTGTTCGCAATTTTGAAATAGTTATAATTCTAACGCCAATATTAAATTATATTCCACTAAATTTCTATCTTGATTATTTCCTAAAGGATACTCGATTAGTTCCGCCTCTAAAGTAAAGGTTAGTTCTTCCGTCATAAGCCAACTTACCCCCATTGAAGGATACCATTGTTCAAAAGATTTATTATCGATATTCGACTCGTAAGCACCTATTAAGCGTGCTAGTCGCCATGAAATTGCTAACCTATCCTTTGCAACACGTAAGCTCCCTCTAGCGCCGACAAAAGAGTAGTGGTAGTTTCGTTTCCAAAAAGCACAATTGGAAGCAGAAAATGTATTTGAATGATCACAAAAGCGCTCAGTTTTCGTTTCATGCTGAGTGTATCCAGCTTCTAGCGAAAGCCAACGATTAAAACGGTAACCACTAAGCAGCCCATACTTGTTATCTAGTAATTGAGTTGGGCCGCTAGAATATTTTTCCTCTTGGATTGGGCGGTTGACACCGAAAGATAGACCTAGGTACCAAGTATTAGCCAATTCTTGTGCGTAACAGGGTGAAGTCATTAAAACTAATAAAAGGGTGAGTATTGTTTTATTCATTAGCCGCGTTACCTATTCCAGTTAAGTAGAAATTAAGTTGTGATTCCATATCAATTTCAAAATCCCCTCCGGCAAAATTGGTATCAACTTGGCCGTAAATCCTTTGAAATAAAGAAATTTTGACATTACACTGAGTGATGTCCTTTACGCTCGAAAGGGAGTTTGCCATTATTATAAAATTGGATTGAGCACTTTCAAGAGGGAATTTGAGCGAGCCGATACATTCTCCGAAAATCTCTATATTGTACGAATCAGCTAGAGTTGGATCCCATTGTATATATAAATCTTCATTACTATGGTCGATTACTTGAGCAACCTCTGGTGAGGTGAAATTGGCAAAACCTGGTAATAAGGCTAACGATTCAAGATAACTCCCATTAGATCGTTCGAACACTAAGTTAATAATTTCATCACCTTGCAGTTCATGTTGTAGTTCATTGGCCAATAGCGGTTCGATTGAGGCAGGGTATTTGTCTTGGCCAATAAAAAGGTAATGTGTTTCACTCTTGGAAATATGGACGCTACCGCTTGACTTATAGAAAAAATATAGGGAGACTAATTCTTTTGAAAATGTCATGCGAACATGTTGAAATAATATTTGTTCGGGGTGATTTTCGGTAGGACTAGACGGTGGTGGACCACAAGATATCAAGAAAAAAATCAATAAAACACCAGAGAGAGATAAATTTTTTGTATTGACTTGAGCGTAGTTATTTCTTTTTTTCATAGAGTCTATTCCATTCAGCACTGATGACTTAGTCCATTTGATCGAATGGATGAGTTTTCTGTCAGGATGTTCATAAGCGAGTTGCTATTTATTTTGAACTAGACTATAAAATTATAGATATAAATCTGTCACTTCATTAGTTCAAAGTATTGTTTATTGATGCTTGGGGTATTGACTTCGTGTACTCGAAAAATTTAAACTCAATTCAATTTCGCATAATTAATTGACTCATTAAGGAAGATAATATGGATTTAACTACCCATTGGGTTGGCTTTACCGCAATCGGAATATTTGTTATTGCCTATTTATTGGTGATGGCAGAGGAATATACTCATTTAAGAAAATCCAAGCCCGTTATTCTGGCGGCCGGACTTATTTGGGCTATTGTCGCGTTTGAATATTCTTTTACAGATAACCCGCAACGGGTTGAAGTGGCGGTTAAACATTTTTTGGTCGAATTCGCTGAGCTGTTTCTATTTTTATTGACGGCTATGACCTATGTGAATGCAATGAGTGAACGACGTATATTTGAAAAGCTTCGCAGTTGGTTAATTAATCGAGGGTATAACTATCGGCAGCTATTTTGGTTCACAGGAGTATTCAGCTTTTGTTTGTCTCCGTTAATCGACAATCTGACCACGGCGCTGGTGATGTGCGCGGTGGTCTTAGCGGTGGGTAAAGGTAATCAACGATTTGTTGGTGTCGCCTGTATCAATATTGTGGTTGCAGCTAATGCGGGAGGAGCTTTTAGCCCATTTGGTGATATTACAACCTTAATGGTCTGGCAAAAAGGATTGTTGCCCTTTGGATCATTTTTTGCGCTGTTTGTACCTAGCTTAGTCAATTTTATTGTTCCTGCATTTTTTATGTCGCTTTCGATCGAAAATGAAAAGCCTCAGGTTGTCAGTGAGCAAGTCGAAATGAAACGAGGCGCTAAACGAATTATTGTATTGTTTGGTTTGACCATATTAACCGCAATATCATTTCATAATTTTCTACACTTACCGCCATTTTTAGGGATGATGACTGGATTGGCCTATCTAAAATTTTTCGGTTTTTATTTAAAAAAGACACACCAAGTAACGCACCAAGATGTTCCAAGTTATGGTCAGGTTGGCGATGTGGCAGCCTTCGATAGTTACCGGGAGGTTGCGCGAGCGGAATGGGATACATTGTTGTTTTTCTTTGGTGTTATTATGTGTGTTGGAGGTTTGGGTTTTATCGGTTATTTGGGGCATCTTTCTTCGTATTTATACATTGAATTGGGGCCAACCATTGCTAATACGTTAGTGGGAGTTTTTTCGGCTATATTAGACAACATTCCGGTCATGGTGTCGGTGTTACAAATGAATCCCGAAATGCCCGCTAATCAATGGTTATTAGTAACACTAACAGCAGGTGTCGGCGGTAGTCTTTTATCGATTGGTTCGGCAGCGGGGGTCGCATTGATGGGACAGGCGAGAGGTCTTTACACCTTTTTTGGTCATCTTAAATGGACACCGGTCATCAGTATAGGTTACGGCTTAAGTATTTGGATTCATTTATTGATTAACGGATAATAAAATGCATGATCTTGAAATTTTAGCGATAATCTGGGTGACCGTATTTGTCGCCTCTTATCTTGCACATAAAACCCGTCTTACTCCGGTGTTATGGTTTCTTTTTTTTGGTGCGCTACTCGTGAATGTTGGATTTATTCCCGAGAAGTTACCCATTTTTATTGAAGATTTTGCTGAGCTTGGCATTATTATTATTATGTTTGCCCTTGGATTTGAAGAAGATGTTGGAAATTTTTTAGGTAGCATCAAGCGAAGTTGGGGCATTGCTTTATTTGGTGCTCTTGTGCCTTTTGCTGTTGCTTATTCTACAGCTTGGGTTTATTGGCAGGATGACAACATTGCTTTGATGAGCGGGTTGGCAATGACGGCAACCGCAGTGTCCCTTACTATGGTTTCTCTTAAAACTGAAGGTTTAAGTACTACACCTGCAGCTACTGGTATTATGACGTCGGCTGTGTTGGACGATATTGCGTCATTAGTTTTTGTCGCTTTACTCGTTCCAGTGGCAACCGGAGAGGCTAATGTGACAATGGAAGGGGCTTTACTCATTGTAGGCAAAGCGGTAGTATTTTTCTTAATTGTTATGCTGATAGGTGCTTGGTTATTTCCAGGGAAAAAAAGTATTTTTGGTTTTATCCCTTTTATGGGAAACATTGGACTACGCAAAATTCTTGCCATGGCTCGTGGTGAGTACACTATATTATCATTGTTGCTGATTGCGGTACTCATGGGGATATTATCGCACCATTTTGGTTTTCATCCTGCGGTAGGTGCTTATATGGCAGGTCTGGTGATTCATCGAAGTTATTTTGATTTTCATCAAGATAAGCAAGTTGATTTTTATAATCAAGCAAGGGAAATGATCGATAACATTGCCTTTTCTTGGATTGGCCCGGTTTTTTTTGTAGCGCTAGGCAGTAAATTGATTTTTGAACTTGATCTGTTTGTTGAAGTTTTACCTGGCGCTTTATGGTTATTTATCGGTTTATTTATTGGGCAAGTTAGTTCTGCTAGTATTGCTGCACGCTATACAGGAAATTTTAATTGGCCTGATAGTCTGATGATTGGCTTTGGTATGTTAGGTAGGGCGGAATTAGCTTTTGTGGTACTCAACATTGCGTACGTGCAAAATAAAATTCTTTCTACTGAAGCCTTTTACACTTTAATGATCACTACCTTTTTGTTAAATACGTCCGTACCGCTAAGTATTCGATGGTGGAAAATGAGGTTTGGTAATAATCCTAGAATAATTAAAAATGACAAAAACTAAAATTATTTTTCCTTTAAGTTTTTTAAATGGCTAGAGCGCCTGAAAAAAAATAGCCCCAAAATCCACAACCCGAAAACACCACCGCCGCCACTACTGGTTTGATTGCCCTCGTTGGGGGTATTGGCTACTGACGGGAGTACGGGCGCTGATACAGTGATCGTTTGTTCTGTAATAGCTTCAGCACCGGCATTATCTTGAATGGTTAAAGTGATTAACTTGTCTCCGGCATCGGAAAATAGATGTTCAATCGTGACCCCTGAATTTGTACTGTCGTCATCATTAAAATGCCATAGATAGCTCTCGATACTGCCGTCAGTATCACTGCTGTTCGTCGCATCAAAATTACAATTTAAGTCAGTACAACTAATCGTAAATTTTGGGATGGGGGAGTTATTGTTTGCAATAGTAAAAAATTCTGCACTGGTCGCGCCGACATTACTGTTTTGATCATAGGATCTGACGTAAATAATATGGCGACCAAGTGAAAGGCTTGAAGTGTCCACTTGCGTAGAAAAAACTTCGATACTTGAGGTCAGGCTGCCATCATTTTGGCTAAATTCGATGGTTGTTGCTCCGCTCTGCCAAAATGGAATATCGATGGCGTATTCCGCTTTACCGATT
Organism: uncultured Kangiella sp.; assembly: GCA_964454125.1. Lineage (GTDB taxonomy): Bacteria > Pseudomonadota > Gammaproteobacteria > Enterobacterales > Kangiellaceae. Next base: position 30,056 of record CAYVSL010000028.1, on the reverse strand, counting down.
ATTTTTCCAGTTGTAGATTCTTTCGTTCGAAGTGCATTGGCGGTAACATTAATGGTTAAAGGCATTTCCTGAGTGACTGATGTTGATCCAATCGAACCATTTGACTCTATTTTGCTGATTTCCGGGCCAAATGCGAGTGTATAAGGTGCCGCCGTGACCTTGGCTGCATAAATAAGAGCAGCCAGATTAATTGGTTTGATGGTTTTTTCATAAACCGAACATTGCTGAAAAAAGGAGGTGCCCAGCTCAAATGTGAAAGCGGCTATTCCGAGTTCACCATAACTGACATCATCACTAGTGCCATCAGTAGGATATAAACCGACACTTTGCATGGGCGTGTAGTTATTAAACCAAGCTAGCTTGTTGCCAAGCGCGACAAACCCATTATCGTTTGGCGATACAGAGTTGCGGTGCCCGTATGGCCATAAAACGAGCTGACTGTAACTGTGGATGTCGATATGCATACCAGAAGTATTGATTGGAGCAGCGTCATCTTCGTTTGGGCCTCTTGAATCTGTAAATAAGCTTCGAATGTAATTCGATACCGCTTGAGTTTCTGGTTCCGATTCAGCGCTTATTCCGCGAAAGGTTTGATTACAATCGTTGCCGCTTGAACCATTGGCGGTTGTGTTCCAGAAAAAAGCGAAATTCCTATTTAAATCGACGCCGACCGTACCAGAATTTAGACCCGTGATGCAATGATTTTCATTGCTGTTCTTTCGTTGTGAAATAGCCGTTTCTGCGATCTTGCGGCCATCTGGATTCATGTGAAAAAGGATATGAATTTCATGGTAATCAATTATCCATTGAATATCGGCGTTTGTGTCATAATTTTCTAAAAGGTGAGTAGCAAAATCCAAAGTCAATGCGGCCGGTGCGTATTCTCTGGCGTGCATAGAACTATGAATGAATAATTTTGGTTTCTCTTGAGTAATATCATTATTGGTGATTTTCAAAACCATTAAATCATAACCCGCTAGGCTATTCGCTTTTTTCCAGGAGTCGCCAATATCAATCCAGCGAGTTAGTTGGGGGTAATTGGCTGACAACTCACTTCCTTTTTGCAGTGTTTCTTCTACTGTGGGGTAACATTCAAATCCGGGGATCCCTGCCGCTTTGGTATTGTTTGCTTGTGATTTAAGTTGTAGATTAGTTGCTATTTTAAATTGTTGGTATTTTTGATTCCATTTAGTGGCTTTTTCGATTTTCAGTCCAAGAGATTGTAGTTGCTTTATTTCTTTAGCTGACAGATCGGCGATGATAAATCCTTGTTCATAGTTCATTTCTAAAATGGCATGATGGTAGGAAATGGCTATTTTTCGTGCCAGAGTATTGTCGGAAACAGATATTTTAAAAGCCGTTAACTCTTGCTTCAATTCCTTTCCATGACTTAATGGAATACTAAAGAAAGTGACAAGGAAACAAAAAATAAGTGCTGTTCGATGGAGAGACATTCTTTTTTCGCCTGAATTAATTTTTGTAGGTGGATAAGACTATTTTAGGAACAAAGGATCCAAAAGCAAGGTAATAGTACCCAGAAAAACCAATTTTGTTCTAAAATCAGCTTAGCCGTAACCAATCCAATGATTTTATTTTTAAATATCGCCAGCGGGTCAGACCCGATCACCATCGCATCGTGATATTGTTCCGAAATTATTGCGGCTTTACTCAAGGCAAGTCGTTGGACTAGTTCTTGGGGTGTTTCATGGGATAATGCATTTTTCTCATTTGTGATCCTTTTGTTGCGCCATCCAAAGATTATAATAGAAGCTTTTTTTAACTAACAATTCTTCATGACTGCCTTGTTCAACTATTTCGCCTCTATCAAGTACAATGATTTTATTGGCATTAACAATTGTTGAAAGACGATGAGCGATGATCAAACTGGTGGTTTCTTTTGCTATTTCGCTAATAGCTTTTAAAATCATCTGCTCTGATTGACTATCTAATGACGAAGTGGCTTCATCGAAAACTAATATTGGCGGTTTTTTTAAAATGGTTCTGGCAATTGCTACCCGTTGTTTTTCACCACCGGATAATTTCAACCCTCTCTCCCCGACAATCGTGTCGGTACCATCGGGTAATTGAGATATGAATTCTTCTAAGTGAGCCAAAACAATCGCTTGTTGAACTTCATGTTTATCGGCAGTAGGCCGCCCATAGCGAATATTTTCAAAAATGGTATCGTTAAATAACACCGTATCTTGTGGCACAATTCCAATAGCTCTTCTCAGCGAATCTTGACTAACTCGTTTAATATCTTGGTCGTCGATTGATATGCTGCCACTATTTGGATCATAGAATCGAAACAACATTTTCACTAAGGTTGATTTGCCCGAACCGCTAGCGCCGACAACGGCAATCGTTTCGCCCGAACGAACATTGAAACTGATGTCTTTAAGGATCGATCTTTCAGCTTGGTAACTAAAGTTGACTTTGTCAAATCGAATTTCTCCACCTGTGATTTCAAGTTCGGTAGCGTCGTCCAAGTCGTTAACTGCAGGTTTTATATCCAAGAGTTTGAACATTTGTTCAATATTAATGAGCGACATTTTTATTTCGCGATAAACGAAGCCTAGAAAATTTAGAGGTATAAATAGCTGCATCATAAAGGCATTAATTAATACAAAGTCACCTATGCCCATGGTATGGTTTTGTACACCTTTGGTGGCTAGATACATCATTGCGGTCATGGATAAACTAATAATTAAAGCTTGTCCGCCGTTCAGTGCAAATAAAGACAATCGATTTTTCCGTTTCGCTTGTTCCCATACTGCCAGATCAGCATCGTAACGTTTGGCCTCAAAATTTTCATTAGTATAGTATTTTACTGTTTCATAGTTAAGTAGGCTATCGATGGCACGGCTACTACTGTCTGAGTCTGCTTTGTTTGCTGCACGCAGAAACCCGTTACGCCATTCGGTGACCGCTACAGAAAAGTAGATATATGCAGCAATTGAAATAACCGTTACAGCAGCAAAACTTAACCCATAGTTGGTGAGCAATATTCCAATCACCATCAGAATTTCGATTAGGGTCGGTACGATGTTGAATACCATAAAACGCATTAAAAAATTAATCCCATTGGTACCACGTTCTATATCCCTAGAAAGACCTCCTGTTTTACGATTAAGATGAAAATTCAGGTCCAAACGGTGGAGGTGTTTGAATACGCGATGGCCGATCCGGCGCATGGCGCGCTCTGTGACTCGACCAAATAGAGTATCTCGGATTTCGCCGAATAAAACATTTGAAAATCTTAACCCACCATAAACCAAAACAAGTGCAACAGGTGTTAACAGCCATGTCTGATCAAGGTTGCCTTCAAGCACTCCGAAGGAGACACTGCTATCAGTCGGTAGCTGGTCAATAATGGCTTTGATAATAAAAGGCATACCAATATTCGCAAGTTTAGCGGCTATCAAAAATAGTAATGCAGCAAAGACCCTACCTTTGAATTCAGAAAGATAAGGTAAAAGATTTTTTAGAACATGCCAGTTTTCGACTTGGTTTATCTCAGAGGATTGTTGCGATCGCATTTTTAGGGAGCTTTGTTAAATATTTTTGGTGACTCATTATACTCATTTTTTAAAGATCATTATCTGGTAGAATAACAACTTCGAAAATATTTGCAGATATAATAATGTCCGACGATTTTAGAATTCATTATGAACGTTTTATTGATCAGGCCAATGAGTTGGAAATTGTATGGAATTTGCAATCGAACGATGGATTTGCAATATGTGAGTCCAGCGAATTCGATGACAATCAGGTGATGCCTTTCTGGTCTTTGGAAAATGATGCCCAAGCTGCCTGTGTTGATGACTGGAAACACTACAAGCCGAATCCCGTTCGTATAGACGACTTTATTGATGCTTGGCTGCACGGTATGGATGAAGATGAAATGTATGTTGGTATCAACTGGAGCAGTGAATTGGAAGGCGCTGAGATAGAACCGGTGATGGTCATTGAAGATTTGTTAGGTGAAGAATAAGATTTTTATCAAAAGTTGAAGGATTATTCAAGATAAACGTTTATACTAAGGCTTAGTTGTCGTTTTTTAGCCGATTAACGGGTTAGAATTTTTCTTTTATGTAACTGATACATGGCAAACGGATGCTCGCAACAAATTCCTTGATTGAACTAGAATCAATAATTGATGATATTAATGGTATCATCAATAATGTCATGATTTTGTTAGACCAAGTACATGAGAAGGAAGACAGTGGCAATCAACTCGCTGATGCAAGAAATCAACTCAATCAGTTAAATGGCATTTTTACCATGTTGGGTATGCCTGGCGCTCTGGCGCTAATAGGCGAAACAGATATTATCGTTACTCAATTAGAATCATCAAAATGTGATGAAAAACAAGTGCTTAATTATACCGCTATTAGCGATGCTCTGGTTACCTTAACTCGTTATATCGAATATATTTCTCAACAAAGCACACCGTTACCCAATTTGTTATTACCGACCATCAATCGACTTCGCGATATAAATAACAAAAACCCTTTTAAAGAGTCAAAATATTTTGTACTGCCTGAGAGCATTCAAAACCTACAAAGAAATGTGATCACTACTGATACTTCTGATTTTGGTGGTTCAGTTCTGGATCTGAACCTGCGCAAGCTCCGCCATCTGCGTAAAATGTTTCAAGTAGGACTTATCGAAGTGATTCGTCGCTCAAATCTGCTTGGCGGCTTTAGAATGATGAGAAAATCATTACAAAGAGTCCATGCTGATTTTGGTGGTCATAGTTTGCCGGATATGTGGATCATTGCTCAATCCATGATCGAAGGCTATTTAACGGGTGGGTTGACGATTTATAATCAACGGATAAAAACCCTTTCCTTGGTTGACCGCCAGTATCGTTTAATTGAAACCTCTAAGACTGAAAAATCATCGTTTGAAAGCAATAGAGCTTTGTTGGGTGAAATGCTATATCTGGTGAGTTTGTCTGGATCTCAGGATAAGTGCACCATTAATTTAAAAAAGAAATACGAGCTATTTAATAGCCGGGTCGATGATATTAATTTCAAGCATAAACTGTCAGTATTAAGCAGACCAACGCCTAAAGACCTCCAATCCTTAAGTAATGAGATATTAGAGGAATTGATTCGAGTCGAGAGGTTTCTAAAGGTTGTATCAGGTAAATGCATGGATGATCTAAAGGAGCTTCTATCTATAGTAGAGACGTTATCCAGCTTTTTACGAATTGTTCAGCTCGAAGATGAATCGCTGAGATTAACACTGATTACCACAATTTTACAAAAGTCTGTGCTTCAGGAAAAACCTGTTTCTCAATCTGATCTTAATATTTCACTGGATGTTATTCAGCTGTTAAAACGCGTCATTAAAAAAAATCCGTTATCAGTAATCGCTGGCAGAAAACAATTATCAGCAGAGCAACAAGCAGCCTCTCAGGTTTCCAGTCAACATATTATAAAGGCTATGAAGCAGTTTGATTATTGTTTTGGAAAGGAGCAAGCGTTAGAGGCTTTGAATTTGGTAGTGGACGAGTTAAACCTTGCGAAGAATGGTCTAATGGCACTTAAGTTGGATAAGCTGATTAGTATTACCGACGACTGTATTGAATTTGTGGAAGCATTTAAGTCTGGAAAATTTTCGGAAGTAAATAAAGAGACGGCTGTGCAATACTTGGCTGATGCGATTGGTGGGATCGAATTTTATATGGACACCATCACCAAAAACCGCACACCTAGTCCAAGAGTTCTAGAGTTTGCTCAAGAAAGTATTAAGGAACTAAAGGTGCTAGATATTTGATCCAATAAATAATATGCAAAAACTTCCAGCTTTTAGCCAAAACCACTAATTATCTATGCCCCTCCTATTTACCAACCCGCTTTTAAACTCGAACACCCCAAATACTGCACGGCTAGCGCATTTTAATCCCTTGTTCCATAAGGCTTGATCGAAATTCATCGTCCAGCGTCGCCATTTTTTTCTTACGAGCAATACTCGCTGACTTACTTTTGTCCTGCTTAAACAGATCCAAAGCTATTTTTCGCATGACATTAAAAACTAAAGCCCCACGTCCTTTTCGTATGCGCGACTCATCTTCTCTAAACGTCATATCTAATATCCAGCATACTTTCAACTTGCCAGTGACTGCGAACGGCGTTCAAGGCTTGGTCTGCATTGAGTTCCAGTGAGCTGATATACAAGACTGATTATAATGCTTAATTTAACATCATAGTAATAATAGGAATCAACCAACTAGCGATACAGCTTTTGTCATCAATATCATCTGGAAATGGGTTATTCGAACACACTTGATAAGGATACGAACTATCAATAAGCGTTGATTTATTAATGCTACTTGGTAGATCAATACCTGGAGATAATGGCCCAATAAAGAGTTTTCTAAACATAGTATCTCTCATATCTCCTTTCCACAGTACAAAGCCTAATCCTCCGCTTTCTCCTAAGGCACTCCGATCTGAAGAATAAGTATAATTAACTGCTGGATAACTATTGAGAGTATTTGGTAACGGAGGAGGGATTAGCATCCATTGATGATTACCATCAATGTTGCCAAAAGCTTGTGCTACTACATTTTCTATTTGATAAGCATAATTAGTATAATCACTAGATCCTGAGGAAACAGCTAAGGTTTCAAAAGCATAACGGTCTAATATTGCAAGTTTTGCTAAAACCACGGCATTATAAATCATGGCAAATTTACTTGGATCTAGTTTTCCATCATCCGTTAGGTGCATGTCAGCTTTTACTCGTTCAGCCATGTCAGGGATCATAATTAACCCTTTCGCAGGTATAACTGTTTCAGCTCTAGAAAAGTAATCATTAAGCACTGCATCATTAATATATACTTTCTGCAATGCTAGAATATCCTGAACTTCTTCAGGTAGCATATCGATGACTTTGTCTTTTACTTTGGCTTTTAATTTATCGGTTAAGTTATTGATAGTTTTATTTTTTAATTTGCTTATCTGCTCTGCACCAGGAATCCCTATTTTAATGACAGCACTGTTTATGCTATCGAGTGAAGTGAATAATTTTTGAACTCCTGAAATTAAACCTTTACAGCTACTTAAGCTGCTTGGTATGCCGATAATGCTCTGGTGATAACATTTAAACCATAGCTCTAATGGGTCAAGTGCACTTACTTCAGGATCAGGGTTTATAGTATTAATTATACTTTTGCTTGACGCTTTCACATATGCCGTCATGGCTATATCAATATCTTTTAACCAGCCATCTAGTATCGATTTAATGGGCGAAGTATTAGCGGTTAACATTTGCCCTAAATCAATAATACCGTTTTCTATTTCTTTAAGGGAGTCTGCTGCTCTATTTACTTCTCTATGTAAATCCTGATTTTGATCGATTAAATCATCTTTAAGGCCTAGTAATTGATCTTCAAGAGAATTGGCAAGATTTAAAATTAATCGATTTGATTCTTCAATTGCCTTTTTAGCTGCATTACAAATTGGATCATCTTTTGTAGCAGGCCAACAACCATACCATTTACATTTCATATAAATGATTTTTGGACAGCTAGGTAAGCTCTGCACACTCAATAATTTATCTCGCCATTCTCGTTGTTTATTTATAACGCGTATTTCCGCAGTCTGCATATTATCAACAGCGGTATTCACCGCGTTATCTAATTTACGTGCATTGTCATAAATTTGATTATTAAGTACCTGTACATCTTCACCGATCCTATTTAGTCTATCTAGGTTACGCTGTAACTCATTTACTATACTTTCAGCCTCACCTGAAGTGAGCTCGATATCATAATACTCAGCAATCGCCTGTAATATTGCCGCATCGATTGCACCCCAAATAGGGTCTTCGGCAATTGCTTTTACAGCGTTTCTATATTCATAATAGCCGATTAAATGCCCTGCAGATTTAGGTACTTTATTATATTGCTCTTGAACTTCCTCATTATATACAAGTACATCCCTAGCAAATTCAGCATAGGTATTATCCAGAGTAATTAGCTGCCAAGGTTTTTTGTTTAATGGTTGACCGAGATGATTTGTTAATGGCGGTAGGTGATTACTAATATACCCTTCAAGAGTAAAATGGCGTTTTTCAACTAATTGTTCATCATATAAAGCAAATACATCACCAGCATATTGATTAACATAAGTATGCGCAAAAACATCTACAGCAGCATGGCCTAAAAAGCCATAGGTAAAGGCTTTTCCGGTATCATTTATACCTTGGTTTTTTAATAAATGCTGTAACCAAGCATCGGTTTGCCAACCAATATTATTATCTTCAGTATCTTTTACGCCGGGGTGAATCAACATTTGGCCAATGAGAATATCAGGTACGGCATCAGGTCCAATATTGCCCATTAAAAATGCAGATTGATTTGTTAAAATTGCATTTACTACCTCTATAGTAGGCGCTATTTTTATCTCTTGCCCATTTAAGTCGAAAGTTAATTTACCGTCGTATGCTAAGTCATTAATAACTTGTTGACCTACCCAAATATGAGCGTCTACTTTTAAAGCAAAGCTCGCTTTAGATACCGAGAACAAAGTTAGAATCAGTAGATAATATAAAATTCGTAGCATAATAATCCTTATTATTTTTAAAATTAAGGTGTTTGTAACAATGCGCTCTATGATAAATGATATAACGTCCCAATTACAGGGAAAATGCTGCATAAATTTAACCGAACTTTCGACAAAACCGATCACCCCCCCTCCTAAGTCATTGATTTTCATGCTTCTGCATTTAACTCATATTATGTCTAAACTTCTTGAAAAGTCTTCAAATTGTTCGATATTTAGTCGACTTCTCCAAAATGACTGAGTTAAGTGCATAGGCATGTAAGATAATGATCTGATCCTAAAATATTAGATTAGTTCCATGAAATTAACGATTTTCTGAAATAATCATGTTTTATAATGCTCAATGAGATGGACTCCCTCCCCAAATCCGGCATCAATGTGCCAAACTGATCATTGACAATTTCAGTTAACATTAAAGAGGAAATCTAAAATGAGTTTTAAACGTATTGGTATTGATTTAGCAAAGAATGTTTTTCAATTACATGGTGTTAACGAAAAGGAGGAAACGATTTTGAAGAAAAACTAAAATGTCATCAGTTTCTTCATTAAAGATACCTTCCTGATTGGTTAGAGGATGCCAGCAATGAGTTAAGTACTCTTTTTCGTGAACTCTTATCAGATTTATACGAGCATTTGAAAACACTTGATGAGCAAGTGGTTTCTTATGAAAAGCAAATTAAAAGTCTAGCGACCCAATCAGAATAGGCTAGCCGTTTGCAAACCGTTCTAGGCATTGGTCCACTGACAGCAACCGCTTTGGTTGCGGCAGTAGGCGATGGAAAGCAGTTTAAACAAGGTCGTTCAATGGCTGCATGGCTTGGTTTAACACCGAGGCAGCACAGTAGTGGAGGCAAAGAAGTATTACTCGGGATCACTAAAGCGGGTGACAAGTATTTACGAACTTTATTCATACATGGTGTACGTTCCGTTGTAAATTCGTGCAAGAAAAAAGAGGACTCGACCAGTCAGTGGGCGAATAAATTAGGGGATAGCAATCACGTTAATAAAGTGGCGGTTGCTCTAGCCAATAAAAATGCGCGAGTTGCATGGGCGGTACTAACGAAAGGTATTTCATTCGACACCAATCACGTACACGTATTTTAGGAAATATTAAGTTTTACAAAGAATTGCTTGGCTGATAGTAATGAAAAAGTAGATTACATCCGCCGCTACAAAACCTGAAGGGCGGGATGAGCAGAAAGCTCACTTGATCAACTAGGAGTAGCGGTGCGAATAGCTCATTATGGCGACTACAGATAATGGTAGGAAAGCCGGATATACTTTTCTATTATTGTTAGGTTGAAATACTGAGGAAGTCCATATACCCACCCTGCTCGAAATACTGGCTTTTTGTTCGATTATTTTTGCCTTTTGCAGCGCTTTTGGGTAGAATCGCGCGCCTATGACGGATACTGAGCAAAAAACCTTAATTCAACCTCGTAAATTGGCCAATAAAAATGGCGAACTGCGATATAGTTGGAAAATTAAGGATTTTAGTCGATTAAAGGGCTTGCTCTTTTCAGATCAAGGTGAAATTGCTGTTCATTTGGTTGGTCGAAACGATGATCGAAATCGTTGTTTGATTGAGGCCCATGTGACTGCCAATGTACAGCTTGAATGTCAAACGAGTTTCGATGCCATTGACTATCAGGTGGATACTAAGATTGTGTATTGTACGGTGATGAGTGAAGAGCAGATAGCCGACTTAGAGGAAGAATATGAATCGTTATTGGTTGAAGATGGGCAGGTAGATATTAAACAGGCCATTGAAGACGAACTAATATTGTCTTTGCCAATAATCGCCAATAGAGCAAGTAAAGAGTTAGGTATCAAGATGTCTTACGGAGATTTACCGAAAGAAGATGCTAGCAAGAAGAACCCGTTTTTAGTACTGGAAGGACTGGATCTAAAAGATGACCAGGCCAAAGAATAAGAATTTAACGAATTATTTAATTTTTAATATTTAGGAGTAAATCCAATGGCTGTTCAAAAAAGTAAAAAATCACGTGCTCGTCGTGGTATGCGTCGCTCGCACGATGCGCTAGTTGCTAACACTTCATCTTTGTCTGAAGACCAGACAACGGGTGAATTGCATCTTCGTCATAACATGACAGAAGATGGTTACTATCGTGGTCGTAAAATTGTTTAGTTATCATTGAAATCTCTATTCAACCCGTTGCCCAATTGACCCGTCGTTGAATAGATAAGTGACTCATTGATATAAAATTAGTATAGACTTAGGTCAATATGCCTATTTTGACGATAGCCGTTGATTGTATGGGGGGCGATTTCGGTCCCTCAGTTACGATCCCTGCAATAAAAACCATCCTTTCTTCACGGCCCAACGCCGATATCTCTAACGATCCCGTTTATTTTCAGTTATTTGGTGATCAAAATGTGATAGAGCAACACTTGCTTCAACATAAATTGAATGGGCACAAGTGTCTCGAAATATTTCCGTCTAAAGATGACGTATTAATGACGGATAAACCTTCTCTAGCACTTAAAAAGAAAAAACAGTCTTCAATGCGTTTGGCATTGGAATCGGTCAGAGATGGTAGAGCCAATGCCTGTGTTAGTGCTGGTAATACTGGTGCTTTAATGGCTATTTCCCGTTATGTTTTAAAAATGTTGCCTGGTATTGATAGACCTGCAATAATTTCGGCATTACCAACCAACGAAAATGGTCCGGTCTATTTATTGGATCTGGGAGCAAATGTTGATTGCAATGAACAACGTCTGGCTCAATTTGCGATAATGGGAAACGAATTGTGTAAAGGGCTTGATGGTATTCAGTCACCTAAAGTGGGATTACTAAATGTGGGTGAAGAAGAAATTAAGGGATCGGAAAGGCTTCGTAAAGCTGCGGAATTAATCAAACAACTGGATGGTGTAAATTATTGTGGCTTTGTGGAAGCAAATCATATTTTTCGAGGTGATTATCAAGTGGTTGTCACTGACGGTTTTACCGGCAATAGTGTACTCAAAGCTTCCGAAGGTTTAAGTCTATTTTTGCTCGCTAAAATCAAATACGCCTTTCAAAAAAACTGGTGGACCCGCTTTATAGGACTGTTAGCGAAACCGGTGATGAATTTTTTCAAAGAAGAAATCAATCCGGAACGCTATAATGGTGCTTGCTTAATTGGTTTGCGAGGGATCGTAATAAAAAGTCATGGTAGCGCTAACACAAATGCTACTGTTTGTGCCATCGAAGAAGCTATTTTGCAGTCAAAGCAAAAAGTCCCCTCGAAAATAAGACAACGTTTAGAAATGGCGAATAAAAAACAGGTTTTCTAGGTCAAAACTTTCTAAAAACTATCTCCGGGAATACTGACAGTGCCTTCCATCAATACTCGTGCGCTACGACTCATAATGGCTTTGTCGGCCGACCATTGACCACTATTTTGGCTAGCTTGAGCGCCAACTTGTAAAGTCCCTGAGGGATGTCCAAAACGGATAGAATTTCTCGTACCACCACCGGCGGCAAGATTGACCAACGTCCCAGGAATCGCGGCTGCTATTGCAATAGCAACGGCAGCAGTGCCCATCATCGCATGGTGCAATAAACCCATGGATAAGGCACGAACATTCATATCGATATTCGCGGCTGAAATTTGTTTTCCACTAGAGGAAATATAATCGGCCGGCGGTGCAATAAAAGCAACCTTGGGAGTATGTTGGCGTTTAGCGGCTTCTTCTATTTTTTTAATCAAGCCCATTTGAATAGCGCCGTAGGCACGGATCGTTTCGAAGCGTTCCAGTGCTTTTTGATCATTATTGATTGATTGTTGCAATTCAGTTCCGGTGTAACCGATTTCTTCTGCATTTAGGAATATGGTCGGGATCCCAGCATTAATCATGGTCGCTTTAAATGTTCCAATTCCGGGGACTTTAAGATCGTCGATCAGATTTCCGGTCGGAAACATGTTTGCACCGCCCGCTGAAGGTTTAATAAATTCTATTTTCACTTCTGCAGCAGGAAAGGTCACGCCGTCTAGTTCAAAATCACCTGTTTCCTGAACCTCACCATTGGTCATTGGTATATGTGCGATGATGCTTTTTTTGATATTGGCCTGCCAGATCCTCACTATGGCAATACCATTTTCAGGAATACGGCTCCGATCTACTAGGTTATTGCTGATAGCAAAAGAACCAACCGCTGCGGTTAAATTGCCGCAGTTTCCACTCCAATCGACAAAAGAACGATCGATTGCCACCTGACCAAATAGGTAATCAACATCATGATCCGGTTGATTGCTTTTAGACAAAATAACTGTTTTACTGGTGCTTGAAGTGGCACCACCCATGCCATCAGTCTGTTTGCCGTAAGGGTCGGGACTGCCAATGACTCGTAATAATAACGAATCGCGGGCTTCTCCGGCAATTTGCGCAGGCTCTGGCAAATCGTCTAATTTGAAAAATACACCTTTACTTGTACCGCCTCGCATATAAGTGGCAGGTATTTTTATTTGTGGGATGTGGGTCATGATATTTCATCCAATTTATTTATTTGTGGTTATATTCGGTAGGGTGGGTAAGGACGCTCTCACTTGGTAATCCATCGCTACTTAGGAGATACGTTACTTTGTCGACTCCAAAAAATCTTGAGCAAATCTTTGCAATACGCCACCGGCATCGTAAATCGAAACTTCTTCGGCAGTATCCAAACGACAAGTCATTGGAACTTCAACTTTCATACCATTCGTCCGATTAATGATTAGAGTTAAGGTCGCTCCCGGATTGGCTGTACCTTTCACATCAAAGGTTTCCGTTCCATCAATCTTAAGTGTTTTACGGTTTGTGCCGGTTTTAAACTCAAGTGGCAAAATGCCCATTCCTAACAAATTAGTTCGGTGAATTCGTTCGAACCCTTCTGCAGCTATAACCTCTACTCCAGCTAAGCGAACGCCTTTAGCCGCCCAATCTCTTGATGAGCCTTGACCATAATCAGCACCGGCGACAATTATTAGTGGTTGCTTGCGACCCATATAAGTTTCAATGGCTTCCCACATACGTGTCACTTTTCCTTCTGGTTCAATTCGAGCGAGTGAACCTTGCTTGGTCTCACCGTTTTCTTTGACCATTTCATTAAACAGTTTTGGATTGGCGAAAGTCGCTCGTTGAGCGGTTAAGTGATCGCCACGATGAGTTGCGTAAGAATTAAAATCCTTTTCCGGTAGTCCCATTTTAGATAGATATTCACCTGCAGCACTCGATGCCTGAATAGCGTTGGATGGGGAGAGGTGATCGGTGGTGATATTGTCCCCTAAAACGGCTAATGGCCGCATGCCATTCATTGTTCGTTTGGCCGCTAGTGCACCTTCCCAATAAGGAGGGCGACGGATATAAGTGGTTTGTGGGCGCCAGTCGTACAACGGGTTATTCGCCTTACCATACTCCACTTTAAGGTCAAACATTGGGTTATATACGCTACGGAACTGATCTGGTTTAACGCTTTGTGCGATGACAGCATCAATTTCTTCATCACAAGGCCAGATATCTTTTAAGGTAACTGGATGACCCTTTTTATCTATCCCTAATGCGTCTTTCTCGATATCAAAGCGAATGGTTCCGGCAATCGCATAGGCGACAACTAATGGAGGAGACGCTAAAAAAGCTTCGTTTGCGTGAGGGTGAATTCGTCCATCGAAATTACGATTTCCTGATAATATTGCGGTAGTGTAAAGGTCGCGATCCAGTACTTCTTTTTGAATCTTCGGATCAAGCGCTCCACTCATACCATTGCAGGAAGTACATGCAAATCCGACTATACCGAAACCCAGTTGCTCTAATTCAGGTAAAAGGTTAGCCTCTTCGAGGTAAAGTTTAACTGTTTTGGATCCGGGCGCTAGTGACGTTTTGACCCAAGGTTTGCGGGTCAAACCCAGAGCGTTGGCGTTTCGTGCAATTAATCCAGCAGCAATCATATTGCGTGGGTTACTCGTGTTAGTGCAGCTGGTAATTGCAGCGATGATACAAGCGCCATCTGGTATTTGTCCCGGTACATCTTCGACTATGCCACTAATGCCCCGTTGAGATAATTCTGAAGTGGCTACTCGGTTATGGGGATTGGAAGGCCCTGCAATGTTACGACTGACAGAAGATAAATTGAAGTTTAATACACGTTCATACTCAGCACGGTCTAAGCTACCAGCCCACAGTCCGGACTCTTTGGCATAAATTTCTACCAATTTTACCTGTTTGTCTTCTCGCCCCGTCAGTGTAAGATAATCGATAGTTTGTTGGTCAATATAAAACATTGCCGCAGTAGCGCCAAATTCAGGCGTCATATTGGAAATAGTAGCACGGTCGCCCAAGGTTAGATGACTAGCGCCTTCGCCATAGAATTCCAAAAAACTTGAAACCACTTTTTCCGATCTTAAAAATTCTGTTAGTGCCAAAACTATATCGGTGCTGGTGATCCCTGCTGGTGGTTTACCGGAGAGCTCAACGCCGATAATATCAGGTAGCCTCATATAAGATGCTCGACCCAGCATTACGCTTTCTGCTTCTAAGCCACCCACGCCAACGGCAATGACCCCTAGTGCATCAACCATCGGAGTGTGGCTATCGGTACCGACTAAGGTATCTGGAAAAGCAACGCCATCGCGCGCTTGAATAACAGGTGACATCCTCTCCAGATTAATTTGATGCATAATGCCATTACCCGGAGGGATCACATCAACATTTTTAAAAGCCGTTTTAGTCCAATTAATAAAATGAAAACGATCTTCGTTACGACGATCTTCAATCTCACGATTTTTCTCAAAGGCATCCTTTTCAAAACCAGCATGTTCCACAGCCAGCGAGTGATCAACAATCAATTGAGTGGGTACCACGGGGTTAATTTGTGACGGGTCGCCACCTTTGTCAGCAATGGCATCTCGTAAACCCGCCAAATCAACCAATGCGGTTTGGCCAAGAATATCATGACAAACGACTCTAGCGGGAAACCAAGGAAAGTCCAAATCACGTTTACGCTGAATAATTTGCTTTAGAGAATCAGTCAAAGCTTCGGGAGGGCAGCGGCGTACCAGATTTTCGGCCAATACTCGGGATGTGTAGGGGAGTTTGGCGTACGCGTCCGGCTCAATTGCATCGACCGCTGATCGGGTATCAAAATAATCCAGTTGAGTACCAGATAAGGATTTACGGTAGGCTGTATTCATAATTGTTTCCACAATAGGTCAGAATTAAAGGTTTCTGTTAACTAATTTTTGTTCAAAACTGTTTCTAGTGTATAAAATATGACGACGCATTAACATTTCCGCAAGTTCTGCATCTCTATTAGAGATCGCTTCAACAATATGTTTATGTTCATCAAATGCGGTGGTCACTCTCGGACCTGCCATGCCGAACTGAACCCGGTACATGCGAATTAAATGATAGATAGCTTCGATCAACGTCGATATAAGGTGACTGTTTTTACTTCCTAATATTATTCGATAGTGAAAATCCACATCTCCCGCTTCTTGATAGTAACTGTCACCGTTTTTTACCGTTTGAAAATGAGTATTAAGCAGGGTGTTCAAATCGGCTATTTCTTCATCGGTCATATTGATTGCCGCTAACCTTGCTGCCATGCCTTCTAAGGATTCTCTGACTTGATAGAGTTCTACCAGACCTTTAGGAGTAAGGGCTACGACTCTTGCACCGATATTGGCTTTTCTTTCCACCAAATAACAGGCCTCTAAACGGTTGATTGCTTCTCTAATGACCGCACGGCTGACCGCATAATTTGTCGACAATTCTGTTTCACTCAATTTTGAAGCTGCTGGGATAATACCTTCGACAATATCCTTTCTTAATTGTAAAAAGGTTTTGTCGGCTGAAGTAATGGGGGGTTCGTTGATTCGTGGCACGATTGTAGATTTGGCTAGATAGAAATTGATTGTCGACAATATAGCCCTATATTAAGATTTTGTAAACCATTAACTCTAACATTGTCGACAAAATGGCTATAGGTTGCCTTAATTTTTCTGGGGATTATTCAAAAGATGATTAATCGTTTCTAAAAGCACTTTCTTTTTGAACAAAAAATGCCATCGAGAACCGCCAGATTGCCGCCATAAAAAGGCACTTCTAACGGCGCACAGTAGCGCCGCTCTCACTTGGATCTGGTTCTCCTCTGGCTTTAAAAATCGAGGTTCGCCTTTGACCTGAATTCTCTTGGGCAATTTAGACAGGGTTTCTCTGTAGGCTTTTGAACAATCTTGCAAGAGTTGTTTAAATAATTCGTCATCCTGAAAATAGTTCTCATTGGCATACCTTGCCGACAGTTTTGCCATAAAGGAAGATAATTCATTCATTAATCTGGTGTTGGAGCTGAGTTGTTTATGCAGGCTTAGCAAGTTAATAATGATGCCAACAAATTCCGGATCTTTGTTATTGTTGGACGTATCTAGTTGCTGTTTCAATAGTCTTAAACCGGAGCTGACTTCAAAACTGCCACCGTAAACAGCGATTGCTGATTTGGCATCAATCCTTAATAGGCTTGAAATAACGGCTTTAAAATCTGTTTGATTGGTTTCGCCTTTCCAAGCGATATGTTGGACGATACGCACTGATTGGGCGAGTCCTGCAAGCGCGATTGCTTGATCGATGGATTGTTGGTTAATGCTCATTAAATTGATTCACTTGATCGGTTATTTTTGAGTAGGATCTGCGTTCCTACCATCGTATTTCTGTCAGAGTGCGAATAAGCGCGGCACTTAATCTTGCAATATCGTGTCGATAATACCACCGCCAAGACACTGTTCACCTTGATATAGAACCACTGACTGACCGGGAGTTACGGCTCTTTGTTTTTCATCAAAAGTTATCTGCCAGTTATCCTGATCAATTCTTTTGACCTGACAGTCAAAATCTTGTTGTCTGTAGCGAGATTTAGCCGTACAGTGGAAGTTATCCGAAATATTATCAGGCTCTACCCAATGAAGTTGAGAGGCGATTAAACCATGACTGAGCATTAACGGATGATCGTGGCCCTGGCCAACGATTAGTACATTCCTATTAATATCTTTGGCAACGACGTACCAAGGTTCTTCACTGGCATTTGCCAACCCACCGATGCCGATGCCTTTTCTTTGCCCTAGAGTGTGGTACATCAATCCTGAATGTTTACCAATTATTTCTCCTGAATCATCTTCGATATCGCCTGGTTGCGCGGGAATATATTGCTCAAGAAAATCTTTGAATTTTCGCTCGCCAATAAAACAAATACCGGTACTATCTTTTTTATTAGCAGTAATAAAGCCTTGTTCTTCTGCGATTTTTCTAACCTTAGGTTTTTCTAACTCGCCGACAGGAAACAGGGATTTATTGAGTTGATTTTGGTTGAGGGTATATAAAAAATAGCTTTGATCTTTATTGCCGTCAACCCCTCTTAGCATTAAAGAAGAACCACTTGAACGATCCACTCTGACATAGTGCCCTGTAGCGATAAATTCAGCTCCGAGCACTATTGCATAATCAAGAAAAGCTTTAAATTTGATCTCTTTATTACACATAATATCCGGGTTTGGGGTTCGACCAGAACGATATTCTTGCAAAAAATATTCAAAAACTCGATCCCAATATTCGGCAGAAAAGTTGATTGTTTTAAAAGGGATGTCGAGTTTGTCAGCAATGGCTTTTGCGTCAGCCATATCTTCTGCAGCGGCGCAATAATCATCAGTATCATCTTCTTCCCAGTTTTTCATAAACACGCCAATGACTTGATAGCCTCGTTTCTTTAACAAATAAGCCGCGACTGAAGAGTCAACGCCACCGGACATGCCGACAACGACTTTGATCGAAGCTGGATCAAGCGGATCTGATCCAACATCGTTTCTTAGTGAAACTGTGTTTGTTTTATTGTTCATGGATTTTCGGAACTGAGAGGGTGATTAAAATTATTGACTAAGAGAATGATAACATTCATCGGCTAAACGATGTTCATCATTATAAAAATTTAAAGTATCCAAAGGGATGCGTTTATCCTTGAGATAATCATTTAGGCATTGTAGTACTAATGCGCTGCGTAATTCTTTTTTGGATAACTGGGTGATTTCCTCAAGGGGGAACCATAGCGCATCCAGAATTTCTGAATCTTGAGGATTGACCTGTTGCGCTTGATCGATATCACCGACAAAGCAAAAACGCAAATAGGTCTTGCCGTTAGTTGCAGGACTGAGCAGGTAGGTGCCAAGCAAGGCTGTCGGGGTAAAATCCAGACCGGTTTCTTCCTGAACTTCGCGGACAACCGCATCAATTAAAGATTCCTTCAGCTCTACATGACCTGCAGGTTGATTAAAAACGATATCGCCTGAGCTTGCTCGTTCTTTTACTAACAAATATTGACCGTTTCGCTCTATAATAGCGGCAACAGTGACATGGATTTGATCCATTGAAATAACCCTTAGTGAAAGTAGAACTCAATAATATGGCCCATTTTACCCATTTAAATGAAAAAGGCGAGGCACAAATGGTGGATGTTGGTGAAAAACCAACGACTTCCCGGATTGCGCGAGCATCAGCAAAGGTTAAAATGTCTGCTGAAACCCTTAAAATGATTGTGCAAGGTAAACATAAGAAAGGAGATGTTTTAGCGGTTGCCCGGATCGCCGCTATTCAAGCGGCTAAAAAGACTTCAGATATGATACCTTTGTGTCACCCTCTAATGTTGACTTCGATCAAGGTAGAATTGTTGCCTGATTGGGACAATAGCGCCATTGTTATCAAGACCCTATGTAAAGTATCCGGTCAGACGGGGGTCGAGATGGAAGCTTTATGTGCCGCATCTGTTGCGGGTTTGACTATCTATGACATGTGTAAAGCCGTCGATAAAGCCATGATCGTTTCTGATATTCAATTAGAAACCAAATTGGGCGGAAATTCCGGGGAATGGAAGAGGCAGGGACCGTAAAAGCTGGAGATAGGGATTTTTTGCGAATTAAGGCGCTCCTATTAAGAGCCGTTTATAGTATTTTTGGAACAAACTTATGATCAAAGTTAGAGTCATTTTTTTTGCCAGTTTTAAAGAATTACTAAACTGTTCTGAAATTGAATTATCAATGGATAATGGAGCAACCATTGAATTATTATGCGGTTTGTTGGCAAATAGAGGAGAAGAGTGGCAAAAGATCTTCTCCGATGCTAAAAAAACGGTAAAGGTTGCTTGTAACCAGCAATTGGCGGATATGACGACCGCTGTTGTGGAAGGGGATGAAGTAGCATTTTTTCCACCAGTGACGGGTGGATAAAAAATGTGCGCGGATAAACAAATTATTATTTCTGATCGATCTTTGGATATTTTCGGTTTAAATCAGATCGTTCAGTCCAATCAGGGGGAGAGTGGCGCTTCAGTGATTTTTACGGGTAACGTCAGAGTATCACAAGAGGAGCAAGGGCTCACTGGTCTGACTCTTGAGCATTATCCTGGAATGACTGAATCCTTGTTAAGCAAGATCGTCGATCAGGCAATAAAACGATGGCAATTAAACCGTGTATTAGTGGCTCATCGGATCGGCTATTTATCTCTGGGAGAGCCCATCGTTTTCGTTGGCACTTGTGGCTTACACCGCAAAGAAGCCTTTGAATCTGCGGAGTATATTATGGATTATTTGAAGCATAAGGCGACCTTCTGGAAAAAGGAGCATTTTGCTAATAATGGGCAAATGAAAGATGCGTGGGTAGAGTCCAAAAAAAGTGATTTAGCCGCTATCGATCGCTGGTAGCAATGATGCTTTTAATCC
>CAYVSL010000028.1:0-9642 GCA_964454125.1 uncultured Kangiella sp. | reverse complement strand
TTTTAATCCGGCATTATCAGCGTTTGATTACCATTTTAACGTTGATACAATGATATTGCTGTGTTAAAAATAGTCGTCGTGTAGTACTTTTAGATTCAAGTGTTAGAGCTTATCGATTTAGTTATACAGCTAAATAGCCTGAAACAGATGAGTAACATAAAATAAACAAAACTGAAATTGAGGGGAAATATAATGAAAAAACTAGCCATTGTATCAATGGTTATGTCTACGCTAGTCGTGGGCTGTAACAATGATAATAAAGAATCTGCGGAGGCAAACCAAGCGGTGACTAAAACCGAGGTTGTTGTGCCTAAACTAACCACCCATATCGAAACAAATCCGTTTTTCAAGGATTACGATACTCCTTTTGGTATTCCTCCATTTGATAAGATAATGAATGAACATTACGCACCAGCCTTCGATAAAGCCATTGAAGAGGCAAAAGCCGAAATTCTGGTAGTGGCTAATAACACCGAAGCGCCTAGCTTTGAAAATACAGTGGTTGCATTGGAATATGGTGAAAAGTTATTAACTAAAGTAGCAGGCGTTTTTTACAACTTAACCAGTGCGCATACCAATGACGAACTAAAAGCTTTGTCTAAAGATATCGGGCCACGTCTTGCTGGATTAAATGACGATTTAAATTTAAATCCTGAGCTTTTCAAACGGGTTGAAGCGATCTATAACCAAATGGATTCTCTTGAACTGCGCGTTGACCAGAAAAAACTATTGGTGGATCGTTATAAGCAATTTATTCGCGGCGGGGCAGGTCTTAACGAAACGGACAAACAAATTTTGCGAGATCTCAATGCAAAAATCAGTAAACTAGGCATCGAATTCGCGGATAATGTATTAGCCGAAACAAATCGTTTTGAACTTGTGGTGAATGATAAAAAAAATCTTGCAGGATTGCCTGATTACCTTATCGAAGCCGCTGCTGCTGAAGCGGTTAAAAGAGAGAAACCGGGCAAGTGGGTTTTTACCACCCATCGTCCAAGTAAAACACCTTTTTTGATGTTTTCTGATAACCGAAAATTACGCGAAAAAATGTGGAAAGGATATACTCATCGTGGCGACAATAACAACGCCAACGACAATAAAAAAATTGTCGCAAAAATTGCAGCATTAAGGGCGAGAAAAGCGCAACTTCTGGGTTATAAGTCTCATGCTCACTTTGTACTTGAAAACAATACCGCCAAGAACCCGGAAAATGTTTACGAATTGCTCAATAAAATTTGGCCAGCTGGTCTAGCACAGGCAAAAACAGAACTCGCTGATATGCAAGCAATGGTGGATGCTGAAGGAGGTAACTACAAAGTTGAGGGATGGGATTGGCGTTATCTTTCTGAAAAAATTCGTAAGCAACGTTACGATTTGGATGAAGAACAAACTAAACCCTATTTCTCACTGGAAGATACATTGAAAGGGGTTTTTTATACGGTTAATAAACTTTACGGTATGACTTTTAAGGAAAGAACGGACCTACCGGTTTACCATGAAGACGTTCGAGTATTCGAAGTTTATTATAAAAATGGTGAACTGATGGGATTGTATTTAACCGATCATTATGTACGTGAATCGAAGCGTGGCGGTGCATGGATGAATGCTTATCGTAGTCAGTATGTTGACGAGAAAGGCGAGTTTGTGAAACCCATCATAGTCAACGTTTTGAACTATCCAAAACCAACCGGTGATAAACCAACGTTGTTAACCTTTGGACAAGCGAGCACCTTATTCCATGAATTTGGGCATGCAGCACATGGTTTCCTATCGAATGGAATTTATCCATCTCAAGCCGGTACTGCCGTGCCGAGAGACTTTGTAGAATTCCCTTCTCAGGTGCTGGAAAATTGGATGTATGAGCCGGAAGTATTAGCCAAATTTGCTCGACACTATAAAACAGGTGAAGTTATTCCACAGGAATTGATCGAGAAAATTCAAGCGGCTGCGCAGTATGGCCAAGGGTTTGCGACGACCGAATACATGGCGGCGTCTTTATTAGATTTAGCTTGGCATACACAAACCGATACTGAAGTGAAAGATGCCAATGCATTTGAAGAAAAGGTCTTAACGGATTTAGGACTAATTCCACAAATTGCGCCTCGTTATCGTTCGACTTATTTTTCTCATATTTTTTCTGGCGGTTATTCGTCCGGGTATTACGGTTATATCTGGTCTGAAATCTTGGCTGCTGATGCATTTAATGCATTTAAAGAGAAAGGAATTTTTGATCAAGCTACCGCTGAAGCTTTCAGGGCGAATGTTTTATCGAAAGGTGGAACGGATGATCCTATGAAATTGTATCGTCAGTTTAGAGGACAAGAGCCAGATGCGAAGTATTTGTTAAAAAGTCGAGGGCTTATTACTGAATAAGTAACCGTTTTTAGATTCATTTTGAGGCCCGATAAAGGATATCTTTAATCGGGCTTTTTATTTTGATGAAATTTTTTACAGATCTAAAACTCGAAATTCCCCGGGTTGTAATCCATTCACCGACCACTCACCAACGGACACCCTAATTAACCTCAAAGTAGGCAATCCAACCGCAGCCGTCATTCTTCTAACCTGACGATTTTTGCCTTCTTTAATTGTCAGAGAAATCCAACTGGTTGGAATGTTCTTACGAAACCTGATCGGAGGATCTCGCGGCCATAGTGGTACCGATTGTGTGCTAATCTCAATAACTTGGGCTTTGGCAGGTTTGGTTTTTCCATCCTTCAAAAGGACGCCATCGGTTAATATTTGTATCGCCTCAGCCGTTATTTGACCTTCGACTTGAGCCCAGTAGGTTTTGGCCATTTTATATTTTGGATGGCTAATTTTATGCTGCAGACTGCCATCATTGGTAAGTAATAATAATCCCTCCGAATCTTTATCTAATCTCCCGGCAGGGTAAATATCTTTGATCTTAATAAAGTCAGTCAAGGTCGAATCATGCACTTCTCCGGTGAATTGGCATAGAGTGTTGAATGGCTTATTTAATAAAACCAAAACGGATTTTTCTGGAGATTTTTTTCTACCTGAATGATTGAATTTACTTTTTGTAATGGGTTTTCGATAGGGCATAATGGGCTACAGTTATTGATAATTTTACAGATATCAGGAATTTGAAGAAATATTAATCTAAACTCTTAAATCAAACCACAAATTTGTTAGGTCTAGTTGATATTTTGACTTCAATCAGTATATCACCCCTTATTTTTAACGTATAATTCGCGCAATTAAAAAACGAATCTGAACCCATTGTTCATATTAGGAAGCCAACATGACCAACTCTAAGATCATCTATACCATCACCGATGAAGCGCCCGCTCTTGCTACTTTTTCGTTTTTACCTATCGTTAAAGCGTTTACCAAAGTTGCCGGCGTCTCGGTTGAAACGCGAGATATATCACTCGCAGGTCGTATTTTAGCTAATTTTCCCGAACGATTAAAAAATGAGCAAAAAGTAGAAGATGCTTTGCAGGAGTTGGGAGTGCTGGCAAAATCACCAGAGGCCAATATCATTAAGTTGCCCAATATCAGTGCTTCCATTCCACAACTGATAGAAGCCGTCAAAGAATTGCAATCCAAAGGCTATGACATTCCAGATTTTCCATCCAGTCCGCAGACTGAAAATGAAAAGGCAATCAGAGTACAATTTGCTAAAGTTTTGGGAAGTGCCGTTAATCCAGTACTGCGAGAAGGTAATTCTGATCGACGTGCCCCAGCATCCGTTAAACAATATGCAAGAAATAACCCTCATTCAATGGGCCGCTGGAGTTCCGACTCTAAATCACATGTGGCTAATATGTCAGAGGGTGATTTTTATCACAGCGAACAATCAACGACCCTTTCTGAAAATGGCGATGTTAAGATCGCATTGATTGACAACCAAGGCAACGAGACGGTGTTAAAACAATCAACTCCAGTGCTTGCTGGGGAAATTATCGATGCGTCTGCAATGAGTAAGAATGCCTTGCGTATATTTTTAGAAGCTCAAATGCAAGATGCCAAAGAGAAGGGCATTCTTTTCTCTATTCACTTAAAAGCAACCATGATGAAAGTATCTGATCCCATCATGTTTGGTCATGTTGTTTCAGTATTCTTTAAAGAGGCCTTTGAAAAGCATGCAGATACATTCGCTGAAATGGGCGTTAATCCAGATAATGGCCTAGCAGCGTTGTTAGATAAAGTCGCGGCTTTGCCTGAAGGTAAGCGTCAAGAAATCGAAGCAGACATACAAGCTTGTTATGAAAACAGACCCGCAATTGCGATGGTTGACTCCGATAAGGGAATTACTAATTTACATATGCCTAACGATGTCATTATAGACGCTTCTATGCCTGCTTATATTCGTTCTTCCGGCAAAATGTGGGGGGCAGATGGGCAGTTGCACGATACTAAATTTGTTATTCCTGATACCTGTTATTCTGAATTTTACCAGCAAGTAATTGAAGACTGTCAGGCCAATGGTGCTTATGATCCAACGACCATGGGGAGCGTTTCCAATGTTGGTTTAATGGCACAAAAAGCAGAAGAATATGGCTCTCACGACAAAACTTTTTGCATTTCAGCTGATGGAAAAGTACAGGTAACCGATCAAAACGGTGTTGTTTTACTTGAAATAGCGGTCGAAAAAGGGGATATCTGGAGAATGTGTCAGGCTAAAGATGAACCGATCCGCGACTGGGTAAAATTGGCGGTTAATCGCGCACGAGCAACCGGAAACCCTGCGATATTTTGGTTAGACGAAAATCGTGCTCATGATGCCCAGATCCTCAATAAAGTTAATCGATACCTGACAGATCACGACACCAGTGGACTGGATATTAAAATTATGAAACCAGTCGATGCGGTCAAATACTCTATTCAACGAATTAGAAAAGGTCAGGATACAGTGTCGGTTACTGGCAATGTTTTACGAGATTATCTGACTGATTTATTCCCTATTTTAGAAGTAGGAACTAGCGCCAAAATGTTGTCAATCGTTCCTTTAATGAATGGTGGAGGATTATTTGAAACTGGTGCAGGAGGTTCCGCTCCTAAACATGTTCAGCAATTTGTATCTGAAGGGCATCTTCGTTGGGATTCTTTAGGTGAGTTTTTGGCACTAGCGGCTTCATTGGAGCATCTAGGCGAAACTAATAACAACCATAAAGCATTGATATTGGCGGAAACTCTGGATAATGCGACCGGTGAATTTCTGTTAAAAAACAAATCACCATCCAGAAAAGTTAATGAGCTGGATAATCGTGGTAGTCACTTTTACCTGATGATGTTTTGGGCAAAAGGATTATCTGAGCAATCAAAAGATGCTGATCTGGCACTGCAATTTGTCGATATCGCCAAACTGCTAGCTAACCATGAATCTAGCATAATTACCGAGCTAAATGCTGCTCAAGGGGAAAAAGTTGATTTGGGGGGATATTATTCTATTGACAATGATAAAGCGTCTGCAGCGATGAGACCTAGCCAAACATTAAATAATATTCTTGCTAGTTTGGATTAATTTAAAATAATCAGTTGAGTTGTGGAAAGAGCGTTAGACCGGAGTGCGCATAATGAACAACGACTCAATTTTTCTCTAAATAGTGATATTTAAGTTACTTTTGAGTAAATGTTCAGCGAGTTGCGGTCACTAGAGAAACTGAACCACTTGATTTTATTGGAGGCACAACAATCACGAAGTGGGTAATCTTCGAATGAGATATACCGCTGAACAACTCAGCCGATGGTACGTTATCTAAATGACCATCAACCTTAAGCAGAAGGATCGGCTAACGAATTATTCTTCGTCAGTTTTTACTTCTACTGAACTAATATCCTGTGCATGGAGGCCTTTTGGACCTTCAAAGGTATCGAAGGATACTTCCTGCCCCGCTTTAAGGCTCTTGTAGCCATCCATTTCGATGGTTGAATAGTGTGCAAAAATATCATCACCACCATCATCGGGTCGAATGAAACCATAACCTTTAGCGTTATTAAACCACTTAACGGTACCCGTCGCCATATACTACTCCTTGATTTTGCTCTTATTACCAATTCTAATTTATCAACTATTCCGACTACTGCCGGGTAGTAAACTAAATAACATCTGTACAATGCTCATCCTAAAATAATCAGTTGGATCCGTGGAAAGATTGCTATCCCACGGCGTCCATGACCTAGTGAAAAATGGCATGGTCACCTTACCGGTGATGAGCCTCTTTTTCGCATAGCCAAGCGTGTTGCGGGGTGGCGCTATTTCTCGTGATTCAACTGGTTAATTTAGGATCATATAAGCGGGAACATGAATCTCATAATTGGTGTAAAAAGTCAAGCGTTAACGAAAAAAATTAATTCTGTGGTTTGAAAACTGTCTCGGGTTGAAAAGCAATTGGAAATGCCCCACCTATTAGAAGTACAATGTTTATACTAAAATCGACACGTTTTTCTTAAAGATTGACTAGAATATAATATGACCCATGACATAGAGCAAGATTCAGAAAGAGGCATTGTTGTTGCGGAGCGCAAACCGGAAATTAAAAAACCGCGTATGTATAAAGTGTTGCTTTTGAATGACGATTACACGCCAATGGACTTTGTGATTTCGGTGTTGAAACAGTATTTTCATAAAACCACAGAGCAAGCGACTAAAGTGATGTTGCAGGTTCATTATGATGGCGCGGGAGTTGCAGGGATCTTTAGGAGCGAAATAGCGGAAACAAAGGTTTCTTTGGTGAACGATTACGCACGTGCACATGATCATCCTTTAATGTGTACAATGGAAGAAAATGAGTAATAATAACCAAGTGATAGAAATCTTTGACAGATTGACAAAATTCGTCAGTAGTGACTTAAATAGTCGTTTATAGAAGGTGTTTGAATTATGTTAAGTAAAGATCTAGAACTAACATTGAACCTCGCATTTAGTGACGCGAGAGAAAGACGGCACGAGTTCATGACGGTTGAGCACTTGCTTTTGGCTTTGCTGGATAATGCGCTCGGCATCAGTGTCTTGCGATCTTGTGGCGCTGATATTCCCAAGCTACAGTTGCAACTGCGCGATTTTATTGACGAAACCAGTCAAACACTTCCACCAGAAGCAGGAGATGTTGAAACCCAGCCGACCCTAGGTTTTCAAAGAGTATTACAAAGAGCGGTTTTTCACGTTCAATCTTCTGGCAAAAAGGAGGTTAATGGTGCCAACATTCTGGTCGCCATTTTTAGTGAACAGGAAAGTCAGGCTGTTTATTTTTTGCAACAACAAGATATTTCGCGTTTAGACATTGTGAACTATATTTCTCACGGAATTTCTAAAATTTCTAATGATGAAGATTCAGCCGAAACAGTCGGCGAGCAGACTGAAAGGATCGAATCCGCTCCTAAACAAAAGACAGCTCTGGAAGCTTACACCAGTAATTTGAATCAATTAGCTGAAAATGGCAAAATAGATCCGCTTATTGGCCGAGATAGCGAACTGGAACGTACTGTACAGATTCTCTCTCGTCGTCGTAAGAATAATCCGTTACTGGTTGGTGAAGCGGGGGTTGGAAAAACCGCTATAGCAGAAGGGTTGGCTAAGCGTATTGTTGATAAAGAAGTCCCCGAGGTTATCTCTGAAGCTGAAATATATTCTCTTGATCTCGGCGCATTACTGGCCGGAACTAAATATCGTGGTGATTTTGAAAAGCGTCTTAAAGCTGTGCTTCATGAATTAGGCGAAAAAAATAACGCTGTTTTATTTATTGATGAAATACACACGATTATTGGTGCAGGCTCGGCTTCAGGTGGTGTAATGGATGCTTCTAACTTGATTAAACCGATGCTCGCTAATGGGCAACTTAAGTGTATGGGCTCGACCACTTTTCAAGAGTACCGTGGGATATTTGAGAAGGACCGTGCGCTTGCTAGGCGATTTCAAAAGGTCGATATTGAGGAACCCAGCATCGCTGAAACGGTTGAAATACTGCGAGGTCTAAGAAGCCGCTATGAAGAACATCATCAGGTAGAATATTCTGATGCTGCTTTACGAGCGGCCGCAGATCTTTCGGCGCGTTATGTGAATGATCGACAACTCCCTGACAAGGCAATCGATGTGATTGATGAAGCGGGTGCTAACCGGCAATTACAAGATCAAGACAATCGAAGAAAAGATATATCAGTCCATGATATTGAATCGATTATCGCTAAAATGGCAAAAATTCCAGAAAAATCAGTTTCCTCTTCCGACAAGAAAACGCTTAAAGATTTAGAGCGTAATTTGAAGTTGGTCGTCTTTGGTCAGGATAAGGCTGTGGGATCGCTGGCAAACTCAATAAAATTATCTCGCTCCGGACTAGGGTTGGATGATAAACCGGTAGGTACCTTTCTATTAGCTGGACCAACTGGTGTGGGTAAAACCGAAGTGACAAAGCAGCTGGCTAAAAATCTCGGTGTTGAATTTATTCGTTTTGATATGTCTGAGTATATGGAATCTCACACGGTTTCGCGTTTAATTGGTGCTCCTCCAGGATATGTGGGGTTTGATCAAGGTGGTCTCCTTACGGAGGCCGTAACCAAACATCCTTATTCGGTGGTGTTGCTTGATGAAATAGAAAAAGCTCATACCGACGTTTACAATCTGTTGTTACAAGTTATGGATCATGGAACCTTAACGGATAATAACGGGCGAAAGGCGGACTTTAGAAATGTGATTTTAGTCCTAACCACCAATGCTGGTGCTTCTGATCTGCAAAAAGCAAATATTGGCTTCCAAAAACAATCCAAACAAACTGATTATATGGAAGCAATCAAAAAAACGTTTTCCCCTGAATTTAGAAATCGTCTTGATGCAACTCTATGGTTTGATCCATTAAGTAAAGAAGTTATTTGCTCCGTTGTCGATAAGTTTATTGTTGAATTACAAAGCCAGTTAGATGAAAAAGGGGTATCCCTAGAAGTGACTCAACCAGCACGTAATTGGTTAGCGGAAGTGGGTTTTGATGAACAAATGGGCGCTCGACCTATGGCACGAGTAATGCGTGAAAAAATTAAACAGGAACTAGCGGAAGAGCTATTGTTCGGGCGTTTGGCCAACGGTGGACAAGTCGTTGTTGGTTTTGATGAAAAAAATAAAAAGCTGCTTTTTGATATTGCCACTAAAAAAGAAATAGCTATTAAGCAGTAATGGATTGAGATTTTGTTCACAGGCATAAAAAAGGCAGGTTTTACCTGCCTTTTTCTTTTAATCATGATCTGAGTTTTTAGATAATTTCTGTCTAAGAGTCGAACTCTATCATCATCTAGCTCGAAAGGTGATACGACCTTTCGATAAATCGTAGGGTGTCATTTCTACAGTGACCTTGTCACCAGTTAGAATTCGGATGTAATGCTTACGCATTTTTCCAGAAATATGCGCAGTCACAACATGGCCATTTTCAAGTTCTACTCTGAACATGGTGTTTGGAAGCGTTTCTTGAACCACTCCTTCCATTTCTAAACATTCTTCTTTTGCCATACTTTCTTTATTGAACCTATGTTGTTAAATTCGCGGCTATAATGCCTGATTTTAAGGCAATAAGCAAAATATTTGAAAAACTATAAAAACAAAATAATTAACCAATCCGATTATGAGGTTAGCTTCGTAGTTAGTGCCAGACCGAGAAAGCGGTTATTGCAATAAAATTCCATTTTTGTTAA